>DGNT01000069.1 GCA_002389055.1 Alcanivorax sp. UBA4485 | reverse complement strand
GTCGCCCATGCCGAGAATCCGGCTGGCGATCCGGTCCGGGTGGAACGGCTCCAGGGCGTCGGTTTTCTCGCCCATGCCGATGAACTTGATCGGCTTACCGGTGAGGTGGCGCACGGACAGCGCCGCGCCGCCCCGGGAATCGCCGTCCGCCTTGGTGAGAATCACGCCGGTGAGCGGCAGCGCCTCATTAAAGGCCTGGGCGGTGTTGGCGGCGTCCTGGCCGGTCATGGCATCGACCACGAACAGGGTTTCCGCCGGGTTGATGGCGCCGTGCAAACGGCTGATCTCGCCCATCATCTGCTCGTCCACGTGCAGACGGCCGGCGGTATCGACGATCAGCACGTCCATATATTTGCCGCGCGCCGCCGCCAGGGCGTTATTGGCGATCTCAACCGGGTCCTGGTCAGCGGTGGAGGGGAAGAACTCCGCCTTCACTTCGCCGGCCAGGGTCTGCAGCTGGTCGATGGCCGCCGGGCGGTAGACGTCCGCGGACACCACCATCACCTTCTTCTTTTCCCGTTCCTGAAGGAAACGCGCCAGCTTGGCCACGGAGGTGGTCTTACCGGCGCCCTGCAGGCCCGCCATCATGATCACCACCGGCGGCTTGGAGGCCAGATCCAGGGCGTCGTTGGCGTCGCCCATGGTGTGCACCAGCTCGTCGTTGACGATCTTGACGAACGCCTGGCCCGGGTTAAGGCTCTTCAACACCTCCTGGCCGAGGGCTTTTTCCTTGACCTGCTCCACGAACTCCTTGACCACCGGCAGGGCCACGTCGGCCTCCAGCAGCGCCTTGCGCACCTCACGCAGGGTGTCGCGGATATTGTCTTCGGTGAGCTGCCCCTGACCGGCCAGGCCTTTCAGCGACTGGCCAAGGCGGTCCGTGAGATTCTCGAACATGATCATCAACCTCCAGATTTCGAGCGCTCGGCGGCGCTGACCGCGCGCACCGAGACGACAGGCCGCCGATTATAGGGCACCGATGCCCTGCCCGTCATGGCTGGCGCTTCAAAAGCACGGGTACCTGTGCCAGACTTCGGCGGCTTTTTCGGAGAAATCGCACCCTATGACTGCTGCCGAGGCCCTGGGCCTGATCGCCACTTTTTTATACGCGCTTTCATCGCTGTTGCTGTACCGCCAGTTCCGCGGTCAGGCGGCGCCGTCGCGGGCGGTACTGATGCTGCCCGGCGGCCTGGCGGTGGCGGCCCACGCCGCGGGGCTGTATTTCCTGCTGGTCACCGACCAGGGGCTGCGTCTGGGCCTGTTCTCGGTGGCGTCCTGCATGGCGGCGGTGGGCGCCGGGCTGGTGCTGGTCTCCAGCCTGTACCGGCCGTTCCAGTGGATCGGCGCGCTGGTGTTTCCGTTCGCGGCGCTGATCATCCCCGCCAGCCTCTGGATCGACACCGGTTACAACGCTCACCCGCTGGAACACGGCATCGGCCTGCATGTGCTGCTGTCGATACTGGCTTACGCGGTGCTGGTGCTGTCCGCCTGCCAGGCCCTGCTGCTGATGGTCCAGGACCGCCAGCTCAAGGACGGCCATATCCGCGGGGTGATGCGCCTGTTCCCGCCCATGCAGGTGATGGAGTCGATGCTGTTCGACACCATCTGGCTGGGCCAGAGCCTGCTGACGCTGGCGATTCTGTTCGGCTTTATGTACGTGGACGACCTGTTCGCCCAGCATCTGGTGCACAAGACCGTGCTGACGCTGGTTTCCTGGGTGATTTTCGCGGTGCTTCTCGGCGGCCGTCATTTGCGCGGCTGGCGCGGTCGCACGGCGGTCCGCTTCACCCTGGCGGGCTTCGCGGTGCTGGTGGTGGCGTTCTTCGGCTCGCAACTGGTTTTGGAAGTGATTCTCGACAGGGCTTAAGTTTTCGACATGAGTATTGACGACCACACCCAGGCCATTATCCACCGTCTCTGGGATGAAATGGCCGAGTTGCCCGCCTCGGCGCCGGAAGTCAGCCTGAAGAAGCTGTTCTCCGCGATCAGCGCGCTGATCGACTCACCCCACGGGCTGTGGCTGTCCTCCCTGCGGCTCGCCGACGACGCCGACAATGACCCGCTGCTGGGCTGGCGGGCCCGCTCGGTGTTCTTTTACGGGGAACTGCCGGCGGACCAGCAGGCCTACACCGGCGCGGTAAAACGGCTCGACAAAGGCATCCCGGACGAATCCACCTACAACCATGTGCTGCGCGCCGGAGCCTTCCGCGCCACCCTGCTGGTGGATCATGTCTCCGAGGGCTTCTACTCCGGCGACCACTACATCCACCATTATCTGGGGCGCGGCATCACCGACCGCCTGTTCGTGGTGATGCCGGTGAACGAGGACGTGGAAAGCTACTTTATGTTCGACCGGCTGCGTGATCAGCCCGACTTCACCGCGCAGGACCTGGAAATCGCCAGCTACGCCCTGCGCAGCCTGGGCTGGCTGAACCGGCAGGTTCACCTCAGCTACGGCCAGCTGATGGCCGACGCGCCGCTGACCCCCACCGAGCGCGGCGTGCTCAAGCATATGCTGGCCGGCAGCGCCGAAAAGAACATCGCCGAGGCCATGGGCCAGAGCCCGCACACCACCCACCAGTACGTGAAAACCCTGTTCCGTAAGTTCAATGTGCGCAGCCGCGCGGAGCTGACCGCCCTCTGGCTGGGCCATGGCTAAGCTTGACAGCCCTTCCCCACCCCCAAACAATGTGCTGCCAATAAGCAACGAAACGACTTCCTCTTGGACAGTTTCTCCGACGGGTGGCTGATCACCGCCCTGATCATCCTGATTCTCGGCTCCGCCTTCTTCTCCAGCAGTGAAACCGGCATGGTGGCGATCAACCGCTATCGCCTGCGGCATCTGGCCCGCCAGGGGCACCGCGCCGCCGTGCGGGTGGAGGGCCTGCTGCGCCGCACCGACCGCCTGCTGTCGGTGATCCTGATCGGTAACAATTTCGTCAATAACTTCGCCGCCACGGTGGCGGCGATTCTGGCGATCCGCTGGCTGGGCGACAGCGGCGCGGCGGTGGCGCCGGTGGTGATCACCCTGGTGATGCTGGTGTTCGCCGAGATCACACCCAAGACCTACGCGGCCCTGAAGCCGGAGCGCATTGCCTTCCCCGCCAGCGTGGTGCTCAAGCCCCTGCAGGTGCTGCTGGCGCCGCTGGTGTGGCTGGTCAACGGCATCAGCATGATGTTCCTGAGGCTGGCCGGCGCCCAGGCCCGCAACAGCGACGACGATCACCTCAGCCCCGAGGAACTGCGCACCGTGGTCAACGAGGCCGGCGGCCTGATTCCGGAAAAGCACCAGAAGATGCTGCTCAACATCCTCGATCTGGAAAGCGTCACGGTGGAAGACATCATGATTCCGCGCAACGAAATGGTGGGCGTGGACATCGACGACGACATGGACGAGATCATGGCCACCCTGCGCGCCAGCCAGCACACCCGGCTGCCGGTGTACCGCAGCGACCCCAACAACATGCTGGGCCTGCTGCACCTGCGCAAACTGAGCCGCCTGCTGCTCAAGGAAGACATCAACAAAGCGGAGCTGATGCAGCACACCGTGGAGCCCTACTTCGTTCCCGAAGGCACCTCGCTGAACCGCCAGCTGATCAATTTCCAGAACGCGCGGCGGCGCATCGGCATCGTGGTGGACGAGTACGGCGACGTGCTGGGTCTGGTGACGCTGGAGGACATTCTCGAGGAGATCGTCGGCGAGTTCACCACCGACCTGGCGGCCACCAGCCAGGACATCCATCCTCAGGAGGACGGCAGCCATGTGATCGACGGCGCCACCCACCTGCGCGAGATCAACCGCTCGCTGGACTGGGACCTGCCCACCGGCGGCCCGCGCACGCTCAACGGCTTGATTCTGGAATACCTGCAGGACATACCGGACGCCAATATCTCGATCCGCATCGGCGACTACCTGATCGAAATCCTGCAGGTGAAGGACAACATGGTAAAAGCCGCCAAAGTCCGCCACGCCTCAAACGAACCCGACGCCCCCTAAACGCGATCCGCGTCCGGCGCCCCCACCCAAGCAAAAATATCCCCCTCATGCCGCTCCACCAGCCGGTAGCCTTCATCGATGGCTTCCCCGGCGCGGTGGAAATCCATCAGCGCGAAATCCTCCAGCAGCGGAATCAGCGTGACTTCCGGCGGGTCACCGGCCATCCGCGAGCGGGTGATGCGGTCCTGCATGATATTGACGCTGGACGCCACCACATCGAAAAAGCCCGGCGGGCCGCCGTCCTGGGACGAAAAGTAGTGGGTCATCTTCTGCCACAGGCTGCGGTCTTCTTCGCTGTCGCCGCCGTCCGGCGGCGTCTGCCGGGAGAGATGCGCGCCCACCAGTTGGGCGTTCAGGTTGACCGCGATCACCACGTCGGCGCCGAACGCCCGCGCCGCCGACACCGGCACCGGGTTGACCAGGCCACCGTCCAGCATCCAGCGCCGCTGATGCTGCAGCGGCGAGAACAGCCCGGGCAACGCGCAGGACGCGCGGGCGGCGTCCAGCACCGGGCCCTTGCTGATCCACACTTCGCGCCCGCTTTTCATGTCCGTGGCCACGGTGACGAAACGCTTATCCAGGTCTTCAATATTCGGATTGCTGTGCAGCTTCTCGAAAAAGCCGAACAGCTTCTCACCCTTCACCACGCCGCCGGAAAAGGTGAAATCCATCAGCCCGAACACGTCCTTGGTGGTCAGGGTGCGCACCCAGTCACCGAACTCCTTCAGGGCGCCGCTCACGTAGGCGCCCCCCACCAGGGCACCGATGGAGGTGCCAGCCACCACATCGATTTCGATGCCGCGCTCTTCCAGCGCCTGGATAATGCCGATGTGCGCCCAGCCCCGGGCGGACCCGCTGCCCAGCGCCAGCCCCACGCGAGGACGAGCGGGCAGTAATAGCTGTTCCTTCTCGCTCACGGCTGCTCCTTCGTCACCATGCACGGCGCCGGCTCGCCGGCCATGCGCTGCTGACAACGAACCAGCACCTCGCGGCGCTCCTCCACCGGCAACAGGCCCCAGTAGCTGATCTCTCGGCCGGTGCGGAAACACCCCACGCAGATATCGTCGCCATCCAGGGCGCAGATCGATACGCAGGGCGATACCGGATCCTGCTGCGCCGCCGGAGCGTCGTGAAAATCCGGGTCTTTATTGAAAGCGCTCATCGACTTCCAGGTGTTCATCGAAGTGTTTGGCGTGGGCGGCGTAGTGCTGGCTGCTCATGGTCAGCATCGCCTTGTGGCCGTCGGAAATCTCCTTGACCACCTTGGCCGGCGCGCCCATCACCAGGGAATTGTCGGGGATTTCCATGCCCTCGGGCACCAGCGCGTGGGCGCCGATGATGCAGTTTTTGCCGATTTTGGCCTTGTTCAGCACCACCGCGTTGATACCGATCAGGCTGTTATCGCCAATGGTGCAACCGTGCAGCATGACCTTGTGGCCAACGGTGACGCCGTTGCCGATCTTCATCGGCACGCCCGGGTCCACGTGCAGTACGGAATTTTCCTGCACGTTGGTGTTGTCGCCGATCTCGATCAAATCGTTGTCGCCGCGGATCACCGCGCCGAACCAGACGCTGCTGTTGGCGCCCAGTACCACCGAACCGATTACCGTGGCGTTGGGCGCCACCCACTGACCCTCACCGCGCATTTCCACGCGGCGGCCTTCCAGTTTATAGATCATTGTTCACCCGTCAGGTCGAAACGCACATCGGCGTCGTACACATGGTTGATCAAATCCAGAATCATAAAGGCCGTCAGGCCCCAGATCCGCTTGTCCTCGTAATAGTAGCTGGGCATGCGCAGGCGGCGGCCATAGAAATCGATCGGCGGCGACAGCTCCGGTTCCTCCTCCAGGAAAAAGCTCAGCGGCACCTGGAAGATGGTCTCGATCTCGCCGGGCTCGGGCGTCAGATCCACCCCCACCCGCACCACCCCCACGAACGGGGTCACCTTCATACCGAACCGGGACGCCAGTGGCGACAACTGACCGACCACTTCCACTTCACGCTGGGACAAGCCCACCTCTTCGTGGCTTTCGCGCAGAGCGGTGTGCAACAGGTCGCGGTCGCCGGGGTCCCGTTTGCCGCCGGGAAACGCCACCTCGCCGGCGTGGGTGGGCATGCCCTGGGCGCGGACCGTCAGTATCAGTTCCGGGTCGGGCTGGTCCACGAACGGCATCAGCACGGCGGCTTCCGGCAAATCCACCGGTAAGTCATTGAAAGGGTAGGCCGGCATACGCTGCCGGAGTTTCTCTAGCACGGAGTACTCCCAGTCTTGTTTCAAACACCAGTTTGAACAGGCGTCGCGCACCGGGCAAGGCCGGATGCCCTCTATTCACGGCGGTGCCTGCGCAAAACGCCCTAATTGCCGATCCACCGCCAAGCCATTAGGCTGTCGTTTCCTCATTATGCCGGCCAGCGGCCAGGCTCTCCGGTGAGGCTCCATAAGCAGGCGAGAGCATCAATGAAATATTGCAGCCAGTGCGGCGAAGAGATTCTGTTCTCCATCCCCGAAGGGGACAACCGGCCCCGCTATTGGTGCAACCACTGCGGCGTGATCCACTACCAGAACCCGAAGATCGTGGTCGGCGCGATCCCGGTCTGGGAAGGCCGCTTCCTGCTCTGCAAACGCTCCATCGAACCGCGCGTGGGCTACTGGACCCTGCCCGCCGGCTATATGGAAAACGGCGAGACCCTGCAGGAGGGCGCCGCCCGGGAAACCTGGGAAGAAGCCTGCGCCACCGTGGCCATCGGCGACCTTTACACGGTGTTCAACCTGCCGCACATCAACCAGGTCTACATGTTCTTCCTCAGCGAGATGGTCAACGGCGACTACGGCGTGGGCGACGAAAGCGCCGACGCGGGCCTGTTCTCCGAGGACGAGATTCCCTGGGACGAGCTGGCGTTCCCGACCATCGGCCGGACGCTCAAGTTCTTTATCCAGGACCGCGCCAACGGCGGTGAGTTTCCGGTGCGCACTCAAGACATACCGCCTTTGAAGCGCAAACCTTCGCTGGACGACTGAACCTAACCAGGCAGGTCCTCAAGTTTCCACAGGTCGATGGCGGGCTCCTCATAGGGGTGCGCCAGCCGCAGGGCGCTGATCGCCGCGCGCAGGTGGTCTTCCATGCAGATGGTTTCCACCCGGAATTCGCGCACCGTTTCGACCTCGCCCTGGCCGCCTATGTAGGGGTCACTGCCCTCCAGGGGCCGGAACTGGCCCTGGCCGGCGACCTGAAAGCTGCAGCAGTCATAGTTGCCGATGCGGCCGGCGCCGGCCTCGAAGACGGCGTTCTTCACCGCTTCGGCATGGTCTTCGGGGACGTAGAAGCAAAGCTTGTAGACGGTCATCGGGCCTCCCTGGCGGACCGCCCGGGTTCAGGCGGTCTCGCGGTCGTTGTCGGCGGGCTCGGCCAGGTGCGCGTAAGCGTCGCGCAACTGGTAGTCGCCCTGGGATGAAATCCAAACTCCCGTGGCGGACACGGTCTGGGTATCTCCGGCGAACACCTTGGCTTCGGTGAGCAGCTTGCGCCCTTCCACTTTCGCCACCCGGGACTCGAAACGGATCTCCGTGTTCAGCGGCGTGGGCGCCATGTAGCGGATGTTGAGCGTGCCGGTCATGCCCAGGCCGGTGACGAAATCCTGACACTTGGCCATCAGCATATCCAGGGCCAGGGACAGCACGCCGCCGTGCACCTTGCCCGGCGGACCCATGAACAGCCGCCCGAAGGTGGCCCGGCCACGCACGGTGTCGCCGTCCAGCCACAGCTCCAGCGGCGGCGACAGCGGCGTCGCCTGGCCGGTAAGGATTTCAAAGTCGGCCATGTCCAGCGCGTCCTGGCGGCTGCCCTTGCCGACGATCAACCGGCCGAGAATGTCACGCATACTGCGATGGCCGTGGCCTTCCAGACGCTCACGCAACGCCCGCGCCTGCGCGGTGTATTCCGCCAGCGCCGCCTCATCCGCATCCAGCCGGATCAACTGTTCACTGATCGCCTTCAACTCGCCCGCCAACTCCCGGCGCCGCTCGGACACCGCCGTAGGCTCCGGCGACTCCGCAATCAACATATCGAAATAGTTATACATCTCGTCCGCCATACTCCCCCACTCCAAATCCCGCGAAAGCGCTCAGTCTTTTGACTTTGCCTTTCGCTATCAACTATCAATTATCAACTATCAACTGCCTTCACCCGACCCACTTCCGCGCGTTAGCAAACAACCGATACCAGGGCCCGTTCTCAAACCGACGCCAATCATCCGGGATCCAGCTGTTCTGCAACACGCGGAACACCCGCTCCGGGTGCGGCATCATGATGGTGGCCCGGCCGTCGCGGGAGGTGAAGCCGGTGACGCCCTGGGCGGAGCCGTTGGGGTTGGCGGGGTACTGCTCCGCCGGGTTGCCCAGGCTGTCCACGTAGCGCAGCGCCAGCAGACGCTGCTCGATGTTGCGGTTGAGGTCCTGGTCGCTGATCTCGGCGCGGCCCTCGCCGTGGGCCACGGCGATGGGCAGGCGGGTGCCGGCCATGTCGCGCAGCAATACCGACGGCGAGTCCTGGATTTCCACCAGTGAGGTGCGTGCCTCGAACTGCTCGCTCAGGTTGCGCACGAAGTGCGGCCAGTGCTCGGCGCCGGGAATCAGATCCTTCAGGTTGGACAGCATCTGGCAGCCGTTGCAGACCCCCAGCGAGAAGGTGTCCTCGCGGAAGAAGAAACGGTTAAAGGCGTCACGCAGGCCCGGGTTGTAGAGAATGCTCTTGGCCCAGCCCTCGCCGGCGCCCAGTACGTCGCCGTAGGAGAAGCCGCCGCAGGCCACCAGGCCCTTCATGTCATCCAGGCTGACGCGGCCGGCCAGCAGGTCGCTCATGTGCACGTCCATGGCGCTGAACCCGGCGCGGTCGAAGGCGGCGGCCATTTCCATGTGGCCGTTAACGCCCTGCTCGCGCAGGATCGCCACCTTGGGGCGAGCGCCGGTGTTGATGAACGGGCTGGCCACGTCCTCGCTCATGTCGAAGGTCAGCCGCACGTTCAGTCCCGGGTCGTTGGAATCGGCGATCGATTCGAACTCCTGGCGGGCGCAGTCCGGGTTGTCGCGCAGCGCCTGGATGCGGTAGCTGGTTTCCGACCACAGCCGCTGCAGGCCCCAACGCGGGCGTTCGCGCAACACCGCGCCGCCCAGGCGCAGGCGCACCACGTCCTCGTCGTTGACGGTGCCGACACTATGCACGCAGCCGCCCAGACCGGCGTCCTGGTAGCGCTGGCGCACCGCCTGCACATCGGCGGCGCGCACCTGGATCACCGCGCCGGCTTCCTCGGCGAACAGGGCCGCCACGGCTTCCGGGCCGTCGCCGGCGATGTTGTCCAGCACGATGTCCACGCCGGTGCGGCCGGCGAACGCCATCTCCGCCAGGGTGGTGAACAGGCCACCGTCGGAGCGGTCGTGGTAGGCGAGCAAGCGCTCTTCCGCCAGCAGCCGCTGGGTCACCTCGAAGAAGGCGATCAGGTCGTCGGCGTCGTCCAGATCCGGCGCCACATCACCGACCTTGCCGAACACCTGCGCCAGCGCCGAGCCGGCCAGGCGGTTCTTGCCCCGGCCCAGATCGATCAACAGCAGTTCGCTGTCCAGGCCGGTCTTCAGCTGGGGCGTGGCGGTCAGGCCGATGTCGGTGACGTTGGCAAAGCCGGACACGACCAACGACAGCGGCGCCACCACGCTTTTATCGATGCCTTTTTCCTGCCAGAGGGTGCGCATGGACAGGGAGTCCTTGCCCACCGGAATGGCGATGCCCAGCTTCGGGCACAGTTCCATGCCCACCGCCTTCACGGTTTCAAACAGGGCCTGGTCCTCGCCCGGGTGACCGGCGGCGGCCATCCAGTTGGCGGACAAGCGAATCTGGCCCAGCGAGCCGATGTGGGCGCCGGCCAGGTTGGTGAGGGTCTCGGCCACCGCCATGCGCCCGGACGCGGCGGCGTTGACCAGCGCCACCGGGGTGCGCTCGCCCATCGCCATGGCTTCGCCGGTGCGCTGGTTGTAACCGGTGGCGGTCACCGCGCAGTCGGCCACCGGCACCTGCCAGGGGCCGACCATCTGATCGCGGTGCACCAGGCCGGTCACGGACCGGTCGCCGATGGTGATCAGGAAATTCTTGGACGCCACCGTGGGCAGGCGCATGACCCGCTCGATGGCGTCCTTGAGCTCGATGCCTTCGGTGGTGAACGGCTGGCGCTCGAAATCTTCCCGGTCGTAGGCGCGCTGCATTTTCGGCGGCTTGCCGAACAGCAGGTCCATGGGCAGGTCCACCGGCGCGTCGCCGAAATGGTCGTCGGCCACTTCCAGATGTTCCGCTTCGGTGGCCTCGCCGAGCACCGCGAACGGCGCCCGCTCACGCTCGCACAGCGCCTCGAAGCGTTCCAGGTCCTCCGGCAGCACCGCCAGCACGTAGCGCTCCTGGGCTTCGTTGCACCAGATTTCCACCGGGCTCATGCCCGGCTCGGCGCTGGGGATCGCGCGCAGCGACAGCTTGGCCCCCCGGTCGTGGTCGTGGACCAGCTCGGGCAGCGCATTGGACAGGCCGCCCGCGCCCACATCGTGGATGGAGACGATCGGGTTGTGCTCGCCGAGCGCCCAGCAGCGGTCAATCACTTCCTGGACGCGGCGCTCGATTTCCGGGTTGTCGCGCTGCACCGAGGCGAAATCCAGCGCTTCATCGGATTCGCCGCTGGCCATGGAACTGGCGGCGCCGCCGCCCAGGCCGATCAGCATGGCCGGGCCGCCGATCACGATGATCTTGGCGCCCGGCGGAATCGGTTTCTTGTGCACGTCGCCGTCACGCACGTTGCCCAGGCCGCCGGCGATCATGATCGGCTTGTGGTAGCCGCGGCGTTCATCGCCGGCCACGCCCGGCGCCTGGATTTCCAGGGTGCGGAAGTAACCGCACAGGTTGGGACGGCCGAACTCGTTGTTGAACGCGGCGCCGCCCAGCGGCCCGTCGATCATGATGTCCAACGGCGAGGCGATGCGGCCGGGGCGGCCGTAGTCGTCTTCCCAGGGCTGGCGGAAACCGGGAATGCACAGATTCGACACGGAGAAGCCGGTGAGGCCCGCCTTGGGCTTGCCGCCCCGGCCGGTGGCGCCCTCATCGCGGATCTCGCCGCCGGCGCCGGTGGCCGCGCCGGGGCGCGGCGCGATGGCGGTGGGATGGTTGTGGGTCTCCACCTTCATCAGCATGTGCACCGGCTCGTTGCGGTAGCGGTACTCACACGGATAGCCGGCGTTGCCGGGATCCGGATAGAAGCGGTCCGCCACCGGGCCGGCCACCACCGCCGCGTTATCGCTGTAGGCGCTGAGCACGCCTTCGCTGGCGTGCTTGTAGGTGTTGCGGATCATGGCGAACAGGCTGAGATCCTGCTCCTGGCCGTCGATGCTCCAGTCCGCGTTGAAAATCTTGTGGCGGCAGTGCTCGGAATTGGCCTGGGCGAACATCATCAGTTCGGCGTCCGAGGGGTTGCGGCCCAGGGCGGTGAAGCGCTCCGCCAGGTAGTCGATTTCGTCCTCCGCCAGCGCCAGGCCCAGCTCGCCGTTGGCGGTGGCCAGCGCCTCGCGGCCGCCGCCGATCACGTCCACGCTGGTCAGCGGGCGCGGCCGGTGGTGGGTAAACAGCACCTCGGCGTCGTCCAGCCGGTCGAGCACCGCTTCCACCATGCGATCGTGCAGCGCCGCCGCCAACTCGCCCCGGGCCGCCGGCCCGTTGAGCTTGAGCCGGTATTCGATGCCGCGCTCCACTCGCGCCACCTTGGCGAGGCCGGCGTTGTGGCAGATGTCGGTGGCCTTGGACGACCACGGCGACACCGTGCCCGGGCGCGGCACCACCACGAAGGTCTCGCTGTCCGCCGGGTCCACGGCCGCGTCCTCAAGGCTGGGGCCGTATTCCAGCAGGCTGTCGAGCACCTGCCGTTCGCGCTCGTCCAGTTCAGCGTCGCCTTCTTTTCGAGAAAGCGCCACGAAGTGCACGAAACGGGCGGACAGAGCCTCTACCTGGGGCAGAGCTTCCAGCAGTTTTTCCTTTCTAAACGCGGATAGGGCCGGGCTACCGGGGAGGATCAGCATGGGGTCGGCTTTTCCTTTACGTGCAGGGGGAGAAATAAGGATCGCAATGATAAGGGATGGCCGGCCGAATTCCTATGCGCGCACCGCGGGGGCCGAAAAGATGCAAGCAAATATGATTGTTGGACAAAAATGATGGATTTTTGACCAGTTCCGATGGTAGATTCGCCGCGCACACGTGATGTAGGTCACAGCCGACCCGGGGGCGAGCGCCCCGATTTCCGGGTCCGGCGATGGACGGCACGGGCCGTACCGACCTGTCTGGAGCACACCCAGCAGAGGTATCAACGGATATGACAGTGCTACAACGGCTTCGCGGCATGATCCGCCCCGGCCGGCACCTTATTGCACCGCTCGCGCTGCTTGGCGCGGTCGGCCTGATGGTGGCCATGCGCCCCACCCCCACCGCCCTGGAACGCGTCCAGGCGCGCGGTGAGCTGGTGGTGGCCACGCGCCCCTCCCTGACCACCGTCTACCGTGATCCCAATGGCCTCACCGGCATGGAATACGAACTGGCGCGCGGCTTCGCCGAACGCCTGGGCGTGGAACTGCGCCTGCTGGAGGTGGACAGCACCTCCGACCTTAAATACGCGGTACGCCGTGGCAAGGCCGACCTGGCCGCGTCCGCCCTGCTGGCCGGCAACGACGGCGACCAGGCGCTGCGCTACAGCACCCCTTACCAGAACGTGGACACCCTGGTGATGTACCGCCTGGGTGACCAGCGCCCCACCGACGTCACCGACCTGATCGGCAAAGAGGTGCTGGTGCGCGCCGGCAGCCGCCACGCGGACATGCTGGTGGCGGCGCAGCTGGACCATCCGGAACTGAGCTTCGAGCAGGTGGAGAACGCCACCGCCGAACAATTACTGGCCCTGGTCGAGCAAGGCGACGGCGACTACGCCCTGATCAACTCCAACGCCTACGCGATTCACCGTTCCCTGTTCCCGGACCTGGCGTCCGGCTTCACCCTGAGCGTGGATCAGGGTCTGGCCTGGGCGTTCCGAGGCAACGCGGACCGCAGCCTCTATCTGGCGGCGCAACGCTTCCTGACCCAGGCCAAGGCGGACGGCACCACCGAGCGGCTGGCGGAGCGTTTCTACGGCCATGTGGATCAGTTCAACCTGTACGCGGCGCGCAGCTTTATCCGTCATATGGACGACCGCCTGCCCAGCTACACCGCCCAGTTCCAGGAAGCGTCCGTGGACGCCGGCTTCGACTGGCGCCTGCTGGCGGCAATGGCCTATCAGGAATCCCTGTGGGATGCCCAGGCGATCTCCCCCACCGGGGTCGAAGGCCTGATGATGCTGACCAACCGCACCGCCCGGGAAATGGGCGTCTCCGACCGCACCGACCCGGCCCAGAGCATCCGCGCCGGCGCCGCCTACCTGCGCAAGCTGCACGACCGGGTGCCGGACCGCATCCAGGAGCCGGACCGCACCTGGATGGCGCTGGCCGCCTACAATATGGGCATGGGCCACCTGGAAGACGCCCGCGTGCTCACCGAGCGCCAGGGCGACGACCCGGACCTGTGGCAGGACGTGAAAACCCGCCTCACCCTGCTCGACGACCCGGCCTACGTGAACCAGCTGCGCTACGGCGCCGCCCCCGGCGGCCAGGCGGCGGTGTACGTGCGTCATATCCGCCGCTACTACGACCTGCTGGTGTGGGCCAACAACTCCGACCGCCACCGCGCCAACATGGTCGCTCTCGCCGACTAATCCCGCCCTTGTAGGAGCGGGCTGTGGGAGCGAGCCCCGCTCGCGAAAGGCCGGCAAAGCCGGCCGGCAGGATCCCAGAGACCTATAATTAACGGCGCTGCCGAAAAAAGTCGCGCAGCATGACGGCGGCCTCTTCGGCACAAACGCCGCCGGTGACTTCGATGCGGTGGTTATAAAAGCCCCGCTCAGGCAACCCCAACTGACTCTCGCAGACCCCCGCCCGGGGCTCCCGGGCGCCGTACACCAGCCGCGCGATGCGGGCGTGCATCAGCGCGCCGAAGCACATGGTGCAGGGTTCGATGGTGACGTAGAGGGTGGCGCCGGAGAGCCGGTAATTGCCCGCCCGGGCGGCAGCGTCACGCAGGGCGTTCACTTCCGCGTGACCAGTGGGGTCGTGGGCGATGATCGGCCGGTTCCAGCCCTCGCCGATCACCGCGCCGTCGCGCACCACCACCGCGCCCACCGGCACTTCCCCTTCCCCGGCGGCGCTTTCCGCCAACGCCAGCGCCCGGGCCATCCACAATTCATCGTCTTGCGCCATCGCGGGCTTCTCCGTTTCAGCTTACCGACATGGTACGGTCCCAGGTCGTCGCTTTCAGCTACAATCAGCCCTCGACGCGCCTCCGGGCGACGTAACCCTATGCAAAAAGGAGCCGCCACCATGACCACTCTGGGCACCCCCAATGCGCCCGGCGCCACCCGCGTGCTGCTGCTGGGCTCCGGCGAACTGGGCAAGGAAGTCAGCATCGAACTGATGCGGCTGGGCTGTGAAGTGATCGCCGTGGACCGCTACGCCAACGCGCCGGCCATGCAGGTGGCCCACCGCAGCCATGTGATCGACATGCTCGACGGTGCCGCCGTACGCCGCGTGGTGGAACAGGAACGGCCGCACTTTATCGTGCCGGAAATCGAGGCCATCGCCACCGACGAGCTGCTCAAGCTGGAGCAGGAAGGCATCACGGTGGTGCCCACCGCCCGCGCCGCCCGCCTGACCATGAACCGGGAAGGCATCCGCCGGCTGGCGGCGGAAGAGCTGGGGCTGAACACGTCCCCGTACCGTTTCGCCGGCACCCGGGAGGAATACCTGGCGGCGGTGCGCGACGTCGGCCTGCCCTGTGTGGTCAAACCGGTGATGTCGTCCTCTGGCAAGGGCCAGAGCCTGGTGAAACAGGACCAGGACATCGACGCCGCCTGGGATTACGCGCAATCCGGCGGCCGCGCCGGCCAGGGCCGGGTGATCGTGGAAGGGTTCGTGGATTTCGAATATGAAATCACCCTGCTGACCGTGCGCCACCGGGACGGCACCTCGTTTTGCGCGCCCATCGGCCACCGCCAGGAGGACGGCGATTACCGCGAGTCCTGGCAACCGCAACCGATGAACGACGCCGCCCTGGTGGAGGCGGAACGCCAGGCCCGCGCGGTCACCGATGCCCTGGGCGGGCGCGGCCTGTTCGGCGTGGAGTTTTTCGTCAAAGGCGACCAGGTGTGGTTCAGTGAAGTGTCACCGCGCCCCCACGACACCGGCCTGGTCACGCTGATGTCCCAGGACCTGTCGGAATTCGCGCTGCATGCCCGCGCCATTCTCGGCCTGCCGGTGCCGCTGATCGAACAACGGGGCCCGTCGGCGTCCTCGGTGTTGCTGGTGAAAGGCGAGTCCACCGACATGCGCTTCGGCAACCTGGACGAAGCCCTGGCGCAACCGGACACGGATCTGCGCCTGTTCGGTAAACCCGAGGTGAGCGGCAGCCGCCGCCTGGGCGTCGCCGTGGCCCGCGCCGACAGCGTTGAACGCGCCCGCGTCAAAGCGAACAAAGTGATTGCCGCCATCAAGGTCGAGCTTTAACGGCCCGGCGTTTTCAATTCAACGGAGAGGTCTTTCATGTATCAGGATACGCACAGCAAGGTCATTGGTTATTTGCTCTGGATCTTCGGCTTCATGGGCGCCCACCGTTTCTACTACGGACGCCAGATCACCGGCACCATCTGGTTCTTCACCCTGGGTCTGTTTTTTATCGGCTGGATCATCGACCTGTTTCTGATTCCCGGCATGGATGAATCCGCGGACATTCGCTACCGCTCCGGCCCCACGGACTACAACATCACCTGGATTCTGCTCACCTTTCTGGGCATCTTCGGCCTGCACCGGTTCTACATGGGGAAATGGATCACGGGGATCATCTACCTGCTGACGCTGGGTTTGTTCGGGCTGGGGATTCTCTATGACTACTGGACCCTGAACGGGCAGATCAGCAGCAAGAATATGATGCACGGGTCGCTTTAAGCGGCTACGCCGGCCGGCGGGATTCCATACGTCTCTGGCATCCCGCCGGCAAGCTTTGCTTGCCTTTCGCGGGCGAGGCCCGCTCCCACAGTTTTTTCTCTTAGTTCTTCATGGCGTATTTGCCGGAGCCGAGGAAGAACAGCGCCACCGCGTTGAACAGGTAGAACGCCTGCAACTCGATGGCCCAGCCACCGGTTTTGCTGAGCGCGAACAATTCGTTCATGTGCGCCATCAACAGCGCCACCAGCATATTACCCACGATCAATACCGCGCCGATCCGGGTGTAGTAACCGATGATGATCATCACCGGGGCGATCACTTCACCGATAAACACCCCATAAGCCAGAAAGCCCGGCAGCCCATAGCCTTGCAGAGAACCGGAGATCCAGCCCACGCCGCTTTCCAGCTTGGCAATGCCGTGCAACAACAACAGCAGCCCCAGGGTCAGGCGCAGAATCAGTTTGCCCAAATCAGCGTTTTGCATATTCCCTCCTCTCGTTTAGAAGTAACTGTTATTGCAGCCTATTGAACGGTTTTGCCGCCTAAAAGAAAAGCAGACGGCCCGCACTTTCGCTATTCATCCACAGTCCGCTTTCCGCCCGCCAAAGCATTTTCTTTCGCAAAGACTATTTACATGACGACCATCATCATTATATAAATGACCATCATCATCCAAAAGCGACCGACAAGCGCACGAGGTCCGACCATGAGAGTCAGCAAGGAACAGGCTGCAGCCAACCGCGAACAGATCGTCCACCAGGCCGCCCGGTTGTTTCGCGAACGGGGCTTCGACGGCATTGGCGTGGCCGAATTGATGAAGAACGCCGGCCTCACCCATGGCGGCTTCTACGGCCATTTCGACTCCAAGGAACAGCTGATGGCGGAAGCCTGCGAATACGCCATCGGCGTGACCGGACGACGCTGGCGACGGCTGGTCAACGACACCGACGGCCCCTCCATGGACGCCCTGGCACACCGCTACCTGTCCAAGCGTCACCGCGACGCCCCCGGCGACGGCTGCGTGCTGGCCGCCCTGGCCGGCGATGCCGCGCGGCAAAGCCCGCCGGTGCGCGCCGCCTTCACCGGCAGCGTGAAGCGCTTTATCGACCTGCTGGGCAACGCCATCCCCACCCGCGCCAAAGCCGCCCGCCGGCAGAAGGCGGTGGCCGCTTGCGCCGCCATGGTGGGCGCGCTGGTGTTGTCCCGGGCGGTGGACGACGCGGCGCTTTCCGAAGAATTTCTCGACGCCGTGGCCGCCCAGCTGCCCGGCACGCACTAACCCCGGATTTTTTAACTCGAACACTGGAGCACACCATGAGCGACGCCGCACTGAACGGCCTGGAAACCCTGCAAAAGCTGATGCGGGAAAAACGTAACCCGGCCATCGGCGACACCCTGGATTTCACATTAGTGGAAGTGGAAAAAGGCCGCGCGGTGTTCGAAGGCACGCCCTCGGAGAAAGTCTATAACCCGATCGGCTCGGTGCATGGCGGCTACGCCGCCGCGCTGCTGGATTCCGCCTGCGGCTGTGCGGTGCATGCCAGCCTGGACGCCGACCAGGCCTACACCACCGCCGAACTGAAGGTCGCCTACCACCGGGGCATGACCAAGGACACCGGCCCGGTCCGCGCCGAAGGCACGGTGATCACCCTGGGCCGCCGGCTCGGTTTCGCCGAGGCCCGCCTCACCGACCGCGACGGCAAGCTCTACGCCAGCGCCACCTCCACGCTCTTGATCATGCAGCGGTGACCACCGTGAACCAGGCCGCCACCCTGAGCCCGCCCCGCACCGCGCCGAACGCGCGCACCCGGATGATTCTGGAGGCGCCGGTGCTGCCCACCCTGCTGGCGCTGGCGGCCCCCAACCTGGTGGTGATGCTGGCCCAGGCGCTGGCTAATTTCCTGGAAAGTTACTACGTCGGCCTGCTGGGCGTGGACGCCTTGGCCGGTGCCGCCCTGGTGTTTCCGTTGGTGATGCTGATGATGATGATGTCCGCCGGCGGCATCGGCGGCGGCATCTCCTCGGCGGTGGCCCGCTCCCTGGGTGCCGGCGACCAGGACAAGGCCGACGCCCTGGCCCTGCACGCGGTGGTCATCGTCGTCGTGTTCGGCTTCATTTGCTCGGCCATCGTGATCGGCCTGGCCGCCCCAATCTACGCCCTGCTGGGCGGCGAAGGCGCGGCGCTGGGCGCGGCGGTGGCCTATTCCAACGCCCTGTTCTCCGGGGTCGTGTTTCTGTGGCTGATGAACGGCCTGTCGGCGGTGCTGCGCGGCGCCGGCAATATGCGCCTGCCGGCCATGGTGATGGTGGGCGGCGTGCCCCTGCTGCTGGTGCTCTCGCCGTTACTGATCTTCGGCTATGGCCCGCTGCCGGCGCTGGGCATCACCGGCGCCGGGCTGGCCCTGGCCAGCTATTACCTGATCGCCACGGTGATTCTGGCGGCGACTCTGATCCGGGGTCGCGGCGGTGTGCGGCTGAGCCTGCACCACCCTCTGCGGCGCGCCTTGTTCGGCGAGATCCTCGGCGTCGGCCTGTGGTCGTCGCTGAACACCGTGCTGTCCAATCTGTGCGTGGTGGTGGCCACCTTCTTCGTGGCGCGCACCAGCATGGAAGCGCTGGCCGGTTTCGGCCTGGGCATCCGCATCGAGTATCTGCAGATTCCGATTGTGTTCGGCTTCGGCACCGCGCTGGTGGCGATGGTGGGTATGAACCTGGGCGCCGGCCAGATTCAACGCGCCCGGCGCATTGCCTGGACCGGCGCGGCGGTGGCCGCCGTCACCACCGAAACCGTGGGCCTGGCGGCGGCGCTGTTCCCGGAAGCCTGGCTGGGCCTGTTCACCGATGACCCGGAGGCGATCGCCACCGGCGCGCTCTACCTGCGCATCGTCGCCCCCGCCTATGCCTTCCTGGGCGTCGGCCTGGCGCTGTACTTCGCGTCCCAGGGGGCCGGGCGCATGGGCTGGCCGCTGTTCGCCGGCGGCGTGCGGCTGGCCGTGCTGGCCCTGGGCTGCGCCCTGATGGCCTGGTGGCTGCCGGGCAATCTGGCCGCTTTGTGCGCGGTGATGGTGGTCGCGCTGATCGCAATGGCTGTGTTCAACGCCCTGCCCTGGCTGAGGAATGCCGGCGGCGGGGCCCACCGCGTGGTCACACCACGCCAGGAGTAGTGGTATGAAAGCCGTTATCGCGGGCTATGCCCGGTCCCCGTTTCACTTCGCCAACAAGGGCCTGCTCGCACCGGTGCGCCCGGACGACCTGGCCAGCCAGGTGGTCAAGGCGCTGCTCGCCCGCACCGACCTGGACCCGGCGCTGCTGGAAGATGTGATCCTCGGCTGCGCCTACCCGGAGGCGTCCCAGGGCAACAACCTGGCGCGCATTGTCGGCCTGCTCAGCGGCCTGCCCCAGGAAGTGGGCGGCATGACCGTGAACCGCTTCTGCGGCTCGTCCATGTCGGCGATCCATATCGCCGCCGCCTATATCGAAGCGGGCGTGGGCGATGCCTTTCTGTGCGTGGGCGTTGAGTCGATGACCATGGTCCCGCAGGGTGGCTTTAACTTCTCGCCCAACCCCTGGCTGAAAGAACAGACCGACGCCTATGTGTCCATGGGCCGCACCGCCGAGAACGTGGCGCAACGCTACGGCATCCCGCGCGGCGAACAAGAACAGATGGCCCTGGAATCCCACCACAAGGCGGCCGCCGCCCGGGAACAGGGGCGCCTGCGTGACGAGATCGCGCGCATCCAGACCGGCACCGGCGAGTGGATCACCGAAGACGGCTGCATCCGGCCCACCACTTCCCTGGAAGCGCTGGCCAAACTGCCGCCGGCGTTCGACGACAACGGCGTGGTCACCGCCGGCACCTCGTCGCCGCTCACCGACGGCGCCTCCGCCGTGCTGGTCACGAGCGACGACTTCGCCACCCGCCACAACCTGAACCCCAGCGCGCGCATCCGCGCCGTGGCCAGCGCCGGCTGCGACCCGGCGGTGATGGGCCTGGGCCCGATCCCGGCCACGCAAAAAGCGCTGGCCCGGGCCGGCCTGACCACCGACGACCTGGGCGTGGTGGAAATCAACGAAGCGTTCGCCTCCCAGGCGCTGGCCTGCATCGGCGAGCTGCGCCTGGACCCGGCCACCGTCAACCTGGACGGCGGCGGCCTGGCCATCGGCCACCCGCTGGGCGCCACCGGCGCGCGCATCACCGGGAAGGCGGCGGCGCTGCTGCAACGGGAAAAGGTGAAGTACGCCCTCGCCACCCAGTGCATCGGCGGCGGCCAGGGCGTGGCCACGATCCTGGAAGCGCTGTAAACGCGGCGGCGACACTACGCCTGGGTAATCGCCGCCCTGGCGTACACGAAAGGCGCGGTATAGGTGATACTGCGGGTCCATAACGAATAACAACGCCGCATGGCGCAAAGAAGGAGAACGCCGTGACCGCTTCCCTGATCATCACCGAAACCGACGGCCCGGTCCGCACCATTACCATCAACCGGCCGGACAAGCGCAACGCCGTAGACCGCCCCACCGCCGACGCGCTGCGCGCCGCCTTCCAGGAATTCGAGGACGACGACAGCGTCAGCGTGGCGGTGCTCACCGGCGCCGGCGGCAACTTCTGCGCCGGCGCCGACCTGGCCGCGCTCGGCGACCCGCAACGCCGCAATGAAGTGGAACCGGAAGGCACCGGCCCAGGGCCCATGGGCCCGTCGCGCATGCTACTGAATAAACCGGTGATTGCCGCGGTAGCGGGCTACGCCGTGGCCGGCGGATTGGAGCTGTCGCTGTTCTGCGATATGCGCGTGGCGGAGGCCTCCGCCGTGTTCGGCGTGTTCTGCCGGCGCTGGGGCGTGCCGCTGATCGACGGCGGCACCGTGCGCCTGCCGCGCATCGTCGGCCAGGGCCACGCCATGGACATGATCCTCACCGGCCGCCCGGTCCACGCCGACGAAGCGTTGCGCATCGGCCTCGCCAACCGCGTGGTAGAAGACGGCGAAGGCCTGGACACCGCCCAGGCCCTGGCGCACAGCATCGCCGGCTTCCCGCAACGCTGCCTGCGCGCCGACCGGCTCTCCGCGTACCAGCAATGGGACCAGCCCCTGGCGGACGCGCTGGCCCGGGAAGGCGCCGGCGGCTACCCGGTCGTCTTCGAAGAAGCCATCGCCGGCGCCGAACGCTTCGCCAAAGGCGCTGGCCGCCACGGCGAGTTCGAATAACCCGCCGGGACAGCCAACCCTTAGCAGTCGCCGATGCGCTTGCCGCTCAGCTCCATGCGCATGTTCATCGGCCCCATGGGGCTTTGCATATCCCCCTTCATGGTGCCGTTCATGCTGTCGCCCTGGAGCTTGAGATCCGCCGACATCGTGTAAGGCGAACCGTCCGGCCCCGGACAGCTCAGCGTATAACGCAACCGTGAGCGGCTCTGCTCCAGCCCGGACACCGTGCAGTCCTTCAGCTCATCACCGCCGAACAGATCCGGATCGGTAACGTCTTCCTGGCGCACGCAATCCTTGTTCTTGGCGGTGCGGGCCGGCATCGCCTGGCCACCGGCGCTCATGGTCATGGTGGTCTGATACTCCCACTGCCCCGGATTAACGTTCGGCGTCTCCGCCGACACCAGCACCGGCGCGGCGATCAACAGGGACAGGACACAAGCCTTCAGCTTCCTCATGGTATTTCTCCTTTTAGTATTCGCGGCTTAGCCGACGCTAGCGCGGCCCGGCCTGGAGGCGTATCACCCAAACGGGGCAGCCCACGTTGCGAGATTCCATGTTCTAAAGCATCCCAACCTTCTAATAGGCACTCTTCATCAATATTGCAGCTATAGGAAAAACGAAAGCGCAAATATAAACGATGGCTTTGTATTTCCTTATAGACTCCTGGCCAACTGATCCATCATCAGGAAACTCCCTGAATTCGTGGAACCGGTGCATCCAGAGCTTCCTTGTCAAACTCATGCCGGGGTCCCAGACGACAAGAACCGCAGCCACCATCAAAGCGATATAAAACCATGAAAAGAAGTCCAACCCTGCAACCGGAAACGCAAAGAGATAAACTGCCATAGCTGGCAAAATCAACTTACCAAATAGCCCTTCGTCCTTTGATTCACTATTAGCACGAATAAATACAAGATATCGACCATATATAAATGCCCAAATCGAAGCAGATGCAAAGGCAACGGAAATAGCCAGGTTTTGGACGGTCGAAAAATTAAATTCGCCAGACGCTGCGACAAAGGAAGACAGAAAACAAAGAGCCCAAAGAACGGATATGCGCATAATTTTATATCGAGCCCAACGTAAAAGTACACGCTAAGGAAATAGAAAAAGCGATTAGCCTTTCCCGCCTAAATCCGGCAACCCAAAAACGACAATGACAAACCAAGCTCGCCGGTTTCGCACGGAGAAAAGCGCAAACAACTGAGAGCTCATACAATTCCGATGCAATATGCGGCATCTTGTGGGCGCACCAAAATTCCAATCACTTTATCTAATCGAAGTGCCACACCGAAAGGCACCCGCTACGCACGGGACACCACAAACATTTTACAGAGGCCCCTCCATTTTGACAGCTTATCCTCAACCTCATTTTGCCTAAGATACTTATTTTTAAAGTACAAACTAATTAAAGGACCTTTTTTTCTCAGAATCGCCTCACCACCAAATTCGTCAATACGCTGCGACAAACCATCTAAGTATTCCCGATTCAAAACTGTGCTCCATACATACCAGCCAGACTCCAGAGGCTGCGCATTCCCTAGCTCCAATCGAGTCTCCATAATGTGCCGCTTCCGCATTAAAAAACTGCTTTCATCTCCGAGATCCCCAGAAAACCCCAGAACCGTGATCTTGGAAAATCCTGCGTACCTCCCTAATCCTACAGAAACCACTAGATCGCATACGATAAGCTCTCCGCCTAAATACGGGGCCACGTAAACAGCAGCGCCAAAAGGCAAGGAGACAGAGCCTCGAGACTTTATCTTTAACTGCTCGACAAGACGCCTGCTTTTTTTCGGGCTTGGTTTCGAAAACCCCATTCCAAGAAAAAAATCGACCCTGCGCCTTTTCCTTTTGGTGAGAATTCTTACATACACTCCGATAACAACAGCGCATATAAAAGCAACAATCCCGACCACTTCAATATTCACGCAGAGCTCTCCTGGCGCCACATAGTGAGTCAACAGCAGCATTCACAACAAGATTAGTATATACGGACACCAAAACCCCAACCAAAATCCCAATCAAAGAGAACGCCAAGAACATCACAAGAGCAGCCAAGGCTATCTGAACGACCGAGTAGACAATAACGGTGGCGACGAAGCCGTTAACACCCATACACTTATCAAACAAGCTTATAAGCCCCATGACGAAGCCCACGATACCAGCACCACCCCCCAAATACTTACCAATCGCTCGCAGCGCATCACCAATAACACCTAGATGATCAAGCGCGCCTATTATAGTTGCCAGCATGTCTATTAAATCTACGACCAGGTCACCACCGTTTTCGCCGCCGGCGATGAGGTAGCCGCCGGCGCCGGTTTCGGGGTCGATGACCATGTAGCCGGCGGAGGGGCGGCCGTGGAAGTTGATGGTGTCTTCGTGGGCGGTGACTTCCTTGCCGGCGCGCACGGCATTGCGGATGTCGGCTTCCACGGAACTGCTCAGGTTTAGGGCGGCCATGGCCTGGCTCAGGTTGCTCTGGGTAATGGTCCAGATTTTCTGGCCTTCCGCCGCCGCCAGCTGCAGGGCCTTTACGGCGCTGATGCCGTGGGCGGGGTTGTCGTCGGTGCTGTACATCTCTTCGGGCACCAGGTGCTCCATGGCGGACATTCGTGCGCCGTTGGCGCGGTTCAGGGCGACCCAGCGTTCCCGGTTGTTGTCCTTGTCGACCCGGATACTGCTCATATGGTCCACGTCCATGGTCAGGCCGCTTGCTTTTACGTCCCTGGGCATGCCGAACCAGTATTGCGGCTGCAGGCTGGTTTTGAAAAGGCCGTAGCTGGGCGCTCTGTAGCCGACGCTGTTGGCTTGCCGTTCGCCGACTTGGTCCTGCATGTCGTTGAGCGCAAAGTAGCCAAGGATGGTGCTGTAAAGCATGTCACCCACCAGTTGTTGTTTAGTCAGGCCGGCGTAGTCCTCGGCATCAAGCTTGGCGCGGGTAGCTTCCAGGCTGGTTTCGAGATCTTCGGCGGCCTGCGCGCTTATGCCTTGCAGGTCCAGGGCCAGCGCGCGGTATTCGCCAGCGATCGGGTTGTTTTCCGATGTATCCCAGCCTCGCCCGGGTTGCCAGTAGCCCATCTCGGAGATCAAGCCGGAGCCCATAGTCACTTCCACGTCCGGGTTGGCGACGATGTCTTCGTCGACGGCGAGCTCAGCTTTCAGGTTGATCAGGTAGCCGGGCAGCGTGTCGGGGAGCTGGCCCGGATCCAGTTCACCATCTTCATCCGGTTGTGGCAGGTAACCTGTCAGGGTGTCTTCGTCTTCCTGCGTGGCGGGAGAGAAAGACACTGAGAGCTTTCGTCCGGCGAGCGCCACGGTGGGCTCCTCAATAGTGAATAGCTCGGTGCCTTTGTAGCCATTGGCGCCGGTGTGCAATTGGTATTTGAACTTCCAGCGCAGTGAATCCGACAGCTCCGGCGTGGTCAGTTGGCGGGTCATCAGCCGGTACGGCAGGGAAGGCGCCAGTTGTTTGTGGATGACCTCCTTGATGCCCTTGCTGCCCAACACTTCGCCCACGGTGGCGTCCGGGGCCTGGCTGTCGATGTAGGCTTCCAGTTCCGCGCGGTAGTCCTCCAGGCTGTCTTCGATGGCACCGCCGGGCACGCCCTGCACCCAGCCTTCTTCTTCATTGATGGTGCTTTGTTGTTCGATGGTGTCGGCCAGCGCTTGCGCGTCGAAAGGCACTTCCTGATCCAGCGCCATGCCGTCGCCGTAGTCGTACTGCTTGAAGCTGGCATCCATGGGGATCCAGCTATCGCCCTGGCGATGGTCCGCGCCGCGGCTCGGGTGGAAGTCCACCCAGGCTTCCACCCAGACATGCTCCAAGCGGAAGCTGTCGACACGGCCGCCACGGGTCATGGCTGTATTCGGGATGCCGCCCTGGCCGAGCAGGTTGCCGGCCGCGCCGGGAGCACGGACGCCACCCACCCAGTTCATTACCTGGTCCGCGGGTATTTCCACGGTGCCCATGGCGTAGCGCGCCGGTATTTCAGAGGC
This sequence comes from Alcanivorax sp. UBA4485, assembly GCA_002389055.1. GTDB lineage: Bacteria > Pseudomonadota > Gammaproteobacteria > Pseudomonadales > Alcanivoracaceae > Alloalcanivorax. The sequence continues at coordinate 1,115 of DGNT01000069.1, read as the reverse complement.
ACGCAGCAGCGCAATCAGAAGGCTGGCGGTGTCGAAAGCGTTACCGCGACGGCTTTCCAAGGTGTATTCGGCACCCTGGATGGAGCCGTAGCTGGGAACGAACTCGATGTTATTGCGCACCCACTGGTAGATCGCCACGGGCTCGTGATTCAGCTCCTCCGCCAGTGCTTCGACGGCCGGCGTGATATCCGCGTCCAGGGTACTCGCCAGATGCTCCTCGTCGGGGGCCACCGCGCTTTCCAACAGGATGCCGTCCATGGACGCCGATGAACTGGCGACCTGGGTCCCCATATCGAAAAGGGGCAGGCCGGTTCTGCGGCTTAACTCGGAAGCGCTGTTCGCGGGGGCGCGGGTCTGGTCCGGGTCCGGGGTCCGCCAGGGAAGCTTGTTCGGGTCGAAGGGGTCCCGGGGCTTCTCCATGCGGAACTGCTCCAGGAAGCCGACCAGCTCCGCGGTGGCGTCGCTCTGGGCGGCCAGTGACGCTGAGCCGGTTACCGACCGCAGTTGCTCCTGCAAACGTTGATAACGCTGGCGATAGTCCGCCACCGCGCGTTCATGCCTGTCCCGAATTCGAGCACTGGCGTTGGTTTTCTCCAGCCGGGCCCCGGTTTCTTCAAAACCGGCCAACGCTTGCTGGTGCATCGCCTTCGCTTTTTCCTGCAGCCAGACAAGGCGCTCCGTAGCCAGCGCTTCGTCGCCAAGCCCCAGCGCCCGGGCAGCGCGCGCCATGATTCCGGAGTCCTCGCCGAGTCGCTCGTTGATAGTCTGTTGTTGCTCGCGCGCCTGGTCGCGAATGCCGCGCAAGACCTGCTCGAAGGTCTGATGCCGGGCTTCCCAGCGGGCCTGTTCCTGCTGCTCCTTATGGCGCTCGGTTTCGATGGCGAGCGCCCAGGACGGCCAGATCACGGCGTTAAGCAGCAGAATAGTGGTTGCCAGGGCCACGGTGCGGCACAGCGCACCGGCGCGACGAATCTGTTCCATGATGGTCTCCCCCAGAGAAGGTCCTTTTCCGTATGTGGTTTTCATGGGCGAATCCCCCGAATCGCCCGGTCGAGCTCAAGCCGCAGCGCACTGGCCTCCGAATGGTGTGACGCTGCCAGGGACGAGGTGGCTTT
>DGNT01000070.1 GCA_002389055.1 Alcanivorax sp. UBA4485 | reverse complement strand
TGGTCGGTGTGGACCGCGATCCCGAGGCGGTGCTGGAAGGCGAGAAGCTGGCCCTGGAAGACGCCCGCTTCCGGATTCGCCGCGCCCGCTTTGATTGCCTGCCGGAACTGGTGGCGGAAGAACAGCGGGCCATCGACGGCCTGCTGCTGGATCTGGGCGTGTCCTCGCCGCAACTCGACGACGCCGAGCGCGGCTTCAGTTTCCTGCGCGACGGCCCGCTGGACATGCGCATGGACCCGGACAGCGGCGAAAGCGTCGCCGACTGGCTGGCGCGGGCCGGCGAGAAGCAGATCGCCGATGTGCTCTACCAGTTCGGTGACGAGCGTAAATCACGACGCATCGCCCGGGCGATCTGCGAGCGCCGCGAGCAGCAGCCGATCCGCACCACGGCGCAGCTGGCCAGCCTGATTCAATCGGTGATGGGACGCGGCGAGCCGGGCAAGCACCCGGCGACGCGCAGCTTCCAGGCCCTGCGAATACACATAAATGGGGAACTGGACGCGTTGCGGAACACGCTGGACCAGGCCCTGGAGACGCTCGCCATCGGCGGGCGTCTTGTCGTTATCAGCTTCCATTCCCTGGAAGACCGGGTGGTGAAGCGGTTTATCCGCGATCACTCCGGCCAGGCGCCGAAAGGCCGGGGCGGGTTGCCGATGATGGAAGAACCGCCGGAGCGGCTGAAGCCGCTGGGCAAGGCCCGTTACGCCGGCAAGGACGAACTGCGCGTCAACGTGCGCAGCCGCAGCGCGGTGCTGCGGGTGGCGGAGAAAGTGGCGTGAGCGCGGCCCGCGGCCAGGCCACGGGCTCGGTGCTCGCCGCCGGCTGGTTGCCGCCGCTGTTGCTGGTGCTGGTGGTGGCGTCCGCGGTGGGCGTGGCCTACAGCGTGCACGAATCGCGCCGCCTCACCGACCGCGCCCAGCAGGCGCAGCGGCAACAGGCGCAGCTGGAAACCCGCTGGGGCCAGCTGCTGCTGGAACACAGCACCTGGGGCAGTTACGCCCGGGTGGAGCGCCTGGCTCGCGAAGAGCTGGGCATGAAGTTACCGACAACCGATGAGCGAGTGTTGATACGGCCATGAAAGGCGCCCGTAGAACCACACCCAAGGCAACGCGCAAAACCGCCACTAAGGCGGCGGCGCGCCAGGCCAACAGCTCCCTGCGCTGGCGTTTCATGCTGGTGTTCTGGGCCGGCTGTGCCTGTGTTCTGGTGGGGCGCGCGGTGCAGTTGCAGGTGGTACAGCACGACTTCCTGGCCAACCAGGGCGACATTCGCAACCTGCGCGTGGAGCCGGTGGCGGCCCACCGTGGCGTGATTCAGGACCGCGCCGGTCGGCCGCTGGCGGTGAGCACCCCGGTCACCACCCTGTGGGCCAACCCCGGCGAAGCCCTGGAGCACCAGGAGCAGTGGGCGCGCCTGGGCAACAACCCGATTATCGACAGCCGCGCCTTCGCCAGCCGGGTTAATAGCCACAAGGGCAAGGAATTCATCTACCTGGCCCGCGGCCTGGCGCCGGAGCAGGCGCAGACGGTGCTCGCCAAACAGGTGCCCGGCATCCACCCGCTCACCGAGTACCGCCGTTACTACCCGGCCGGCGAAGTGACCAGCCATCTGGTCGGCTTCACCGACATCGACGAGCGCGGCCAGGAAGGCGTGGAGCTGGCCTTCGAAGAGCGCCTGTCCGGCGAGCCGGGCCGCAAGAAAGTGGTCCGCGACCTGCTCGGCCGCGTGATCCAGGACATCGAAGTGCTGGATCCGGCCGCGCCCGGTGAGGACATCACCCTGAGCCTGGACCTGCGCCTGCAGTACCTGGCCTATAAAGAGCTGCTTTCCGCCACCCGCCGCTTCAAGGCCAAGGGTGGCTCCGCCGTGGTGCTCGACATCAAGACCGGCGAAATTCTGGCGATGGTCAACCAGCCCGCCTACAACCCCAACAACCGCGGCAACCTGGACACCGGCAGCCTGCGCAACCGGGCCGTCACCGATCTGTTCGAGCCGGGCTCCACGATCAAGCCGTTCACCGTCGCCGCCGCCATGGAACAGGGCCTGGTGACGCCGACCACGTCGATCAACACCCACCCCGGCTACCTGCGCGTGGGCAGCAAGACCATCCGCGACCACCGCGATTACGGCGTTATCGACGTCACCACCGTGCTCACCAAGAGCTCCAACGTGGGGGTCAGCAAGCTGGCGCTGTCCATGGACGCCATGGTGCTGCCGGGCTACCTGGAGCGCTTCGGCTTCGGCCAGCGCACCGGCATCGACTACCCCGGCGAGAGCGACGGCATGCTGCCGCTGCGCGCCCGCTGGCGGGACGTGGAGCGCGCCGCGCTCTCCTACGGCTACGGCATCAGCACCACCGCGCTGCAACTGGCCCAGGCCTACGCGATCCTTGCCAATGACGGCCGCCGGGTGCCGCTGTCCCTGCTCAAGGTGGACGAGCCGCCCAAGGGCGAGCAGGTGATCGCGCCGGCCAGCGCCCAGTCCATCGTGCGCATGCTGGAAACCGTGGTCAGCGTCGAGGGCACCGCCAGCCGCGCGCAGATTTCCGGTTACCAGGTGGCCGGCAAAACCGGCACCGTGCATAAAGTGACCGCCAACGGCTACGCCGACGACCGCTACATCGGCCTGTTCGCCGGCATCGCCCCGGCCTCCAACCCGCGCATCGCCGCCGTGGTGGTTATCGACGACCCGCGCGGCGAATCCTATTACGGCGGCCTGGTGGCCGCGCCGGTGTTCTCCGCCATCGTCGGCGGTGTGCTGCGTACCCTGCACGTGCCGCCGGACAAGACCGACGGTCTGATCGCCGGCAATCTGGACGGGGAGGACGCCACATGATCGCACTGCGGCATCTGCTCCCCGACCAGCCGCTGCCGGAACGGCTGCGCGACCTGACCATCAACGAACTGCGCCTGGACAGCCGCGCGGTGACCCCCGGCGATCTGTTCCTGGCGGTGCCCGGCCACAACGTGGACGGCCGCCAGTTCATCGATGCGGCTATCCGGGCCGGCGCCGCCGTGGTGGTGGAAGAGGGCGACACCTTCGCCGTGCATCAGCACGACGGCGCCGCGCGCATCACCGTGCCCGGGCTGCGCCGCCAGGTCGGCGTGCTGGCGGCCCGCTACTTCGGCGAGCCCGGCCGCCGCCTGAAGGTGATCGGCGTCACCGGCACCAACGGCAAAACCAGCATCACCTGGTTCCTGCGTGACGCGCTCAATGCCCTGGGCCACGCCTGCGGGCTGATCGGCACCCTGGGCGTCGGCCTCAAGGGCCACGAGGACAGCACCGGGCACACCACGCCGGACCCGATTACCCTGCAGAAAGCGCTGCTCGCCCTGTGCGACGCCGGCGCCGACAGCGTCGCCATGGAAGTGTCGTCCCACGCGCTGGACCAGCACCGGCTGGGCAGCACCCCGGTGCGCATCGCGGTGTTCAGCAACCTGAGCCGTGACCACCTGGACTACCACGGCGACATGGACGCCTATCTGCTCGCCAAGGTGGCGCTGTTCACTCGCCCGGAGCTCCAGGAAGCGGTGATCAACAGCGACGACGACGCCGCCCCGGTGCTGCTCGGCCGGCTCAACGATGGCGTGCGCTGCATCACCTTCGGTGCCCAGGCCGGCGCCACCGTGCGCTGCGTGGCCTGGCAGCCGCACCCGGACGGCATGGACCTGCGGCTCACCGTGGGCGGCGAAGCCCTGAACGTCACCCTGCCGCTGTTCGGCGCCTTCAACCTCAGCAATGTGATGGCGGTGGCCGGGGCGCTGCACGGCAGCGGCGTCGAGCCGCAAGCCCTGGCCGACGCCCTGGCCGCCATTACCCCGGTGCCCGGCCGCATGGAGCCGGTCCGCGAAGCCGGCAAGCCCACCGTCATTGTCGATTACGCGCACACCCCGGATGGCCTTGAAAAAGCCCTGGCGGCGGCGCGCGAGCATTTCCCGGGCCGCCTGCACTGCGTGGTCGGCTGCGGCGGCGACCGGGACTCCGGCAAACGCCCGCTGATGGCCGCCGCCGCCGAGCGCGGCGCCGACCGGGTGCTGTTCACCAGCGACAACCCGCGCGGCGAGAACCCGCAAGCGATCATCGAACAGATGCGCGCCGGCCTCGACGATCCGGCCGCCGTGCAGGTGGAAACCGACCGCCGCCGCGCGGTGGCGCTGGCGGTGTCCCAGGCCGGTGCCGACGACGTGGTGCTGGTGGCCGGCAAAGGCCATGAGGACTATCAGGAGGTGGCCGGTCAGCGCCACCCCATGGACGACCGCGATCTGGCCCGCGAGGCCCTGGCCGCCTGGCAAGCGCCGGCTCCGGCAGGAGGTGCCGCATGATGCGCCTGTCCCAGATCCGTGACTGGACCGCCGGCGAGCTGCGCGGCAGCGACCGCACCCTGAACGCGGTCAGCACCGACACCCGCAAGCTGGGCCCGGACAGCCTGTTCGTGGCGCTGCGCGGCGAGCGTTTTGACGGCCACGCCTTCCTGGCCCAGGCCCGGGACGCCGGCGCGGTGGCCGCACTGGTGGAAGAGGGCAGTGACACCAGCGTGTTCGACGCGGACGTGCGCGTGGCCGATACCCGCCAGGGTCTGGGCCGCCTGGCCGCCGGCTACGCCGCCCAGTTCCCGGTGCCGCGCGTGGCGGTCACCGGCAACGCCGGCAAGACCACCGTTAAAGAAATGATCGCCATCCTGCTGGGCGAGGGCACCCTGGCCACCCACGGCAACCTCAACAACGACATCGGCGTGCCGCTCACGCTGCTGCGCCTGAACGCCGAGCACCGCCAGGCGGTGATCGAGCTGGGCGCCAACGCCCCCGGCGAAATCGCCTGGACCAGCGGCCTGGTGAAGCCCGACGTGGCGCTGATCACCAACGTCACCGGCGCCCACCTGGAAGGCTTCGGTTCCATGGACGGCATCGCCCGCGCCAAGGCGGAAATCTTCACCGGCTGCGCCGCCGGCGCCACCGCCGTGATCAACGGCGACGACAACTACGCGGCCTTCTTCACCGACCAGGCCCGCGCCGCCGGTTTGAACATCGTCACCGTCGGCCGCGAGCAGGGCGACCTGCACGCCGACGCGGTGCGCCTGGACGACCACGGCTGCGACTTCGTGCTGCAGCCCCTGGGCCTGACCCTGCGTCTGCCGCTGGTGGGTGCCCATCAGATCAGCAACGCGCTGATGGCGCTGGGCGCGGTGCAGGCGCTCGGCCTTGATCTGACCCGGGTGGCGGCACGCCTGGAGCAGCTGCGGCCGGTGCCCGGGCGCATGAATCCGGTGGACTGCCAGGGCGGCACCCTGGTGGACGATACCTATAACGCCAACCCCGGCTCGGTACGGGCGGCCATCGCCTGGCTGGCCGGGCGGCCGTCACCGCGCACTCTGGTGCTGGGCGCCATGGGGGAACTGGGCCCCAGCGCCGAGACGCTGGTGACTGAATTGGGCGCCAACGCCCGGGCCGCCGGCATCGACACGCTGATTACCCTGCCCGGCGCCGAAGCGGCCGCCCGCGGCTTCGGTGACGGCGCCGAGCCGGTGGAACATTTCGACCAGGCCGCCGAGCGGGCAGCGGGAACGCTGGCCCAGGGCGGCACGGTATTGGTCAAGGGGTCGCGCAGTGCCCGCATGGAGCAAGTGGTGCAACGGCTTACCGATAAGGGGAGGGGGCACTGATGTTGCTTTGGCTGGCGGAACTGCTGGGTGAGTTTTATACCGGATTCCTGGTGGTTCAATACATTACCTTGCGCGCCATTCTGGCGGTGCTGACGGCGCTGTTCCTGGCGTTCTGGATCGGTCCGATCATGATCCGCAAGCTGCAGGAAAAGCAGGTCGGTCAGGCGATCCGCGATGACGGGCCCAAGAGCCATCTCAGCAAGGCCGGCACCCCGACCATGGGCGGCGGCCTGATTCTGATCTCGATCGCCATTTCCACCCTGCTGTGGGCGGATCTCAGCAACCGCTTCGTGTGGATCACCCTGGGCGTGCTGGTGGTGTTCGGCGCCGTGGGCTGGGTCGACGACTGGCGCAAAGTGATCGAAAAGAACCCGCGCGGCCTGCCGGCGCGCTGGAAATATTTCTGGCAGTCCGTGGGCGCGCTCGGCGCCGGCCTGGCGCTGTTCTGGACCGCGCAGAGCCCGCAGGAAACGCAACTGATCGTGCCGTTCTTCAAGACCGTGGCGATCAACATGGGCTGGTTCTACGTGGTGCTGACCTATTTCGTGATCAACGGCACCTCCAACGCGGTCAACCTGACCGACGGCCTGGACGGCCTGGCGATCATGCCCACCGTGCTGGTGGCGGCGGCGCTGGGCATCTTCGCCTACGCCAGCGGCCACGCGGAGTTCGCCACCTATCTGCAGATTCCCTACATCGCCGGCGCCGGCGAGCTGGTGGTGATCGTCGCCGGTCTGTGCGGCGCCGGGCTGGGCTTTTTGTGGTTCAACGCCTACCCGGCGCAGGTGTTCATGGGCGACGTGGGCGCGCTGGCGCTGGGCGCGGTGCTCGGCGTGATGGCGGTGATCGTCCGCCAGGAAATCGTGCTGTTCATCATGGGTGGCGTGTTCGTCATGGAGACGGTGTCGGTGATGCTGCAGGTGGCTTCGTTCAAGCTCACCGGCCGGCGCATTTTCCGCATGGCGCCGATCCATCACCACTTCGAACTCAAGGGCTGGCCGGAACCGAAGATCATCGTGCGGTTCTGGATCATTACCGTAATTCTCGTACTGGTGGGTCTCGCGACCCTGAAGATTCGCTGAGGGATGCGTAAATAATGGCGAAAGACGCGTTCGATCTGGTTATTGGCCTGGGTGTTTCCGGCCGCTCCGTGATCCGCTACCTGGCGGATCAGGGTATGCCGGTGCGCGCCCTGGATACCCGCGAAGCGCCCGCGGGTCTGGACGAACTGCGTCAGCAGCATCCCAAGCTCAAGATTCACACCGGCGGCTTCAAGGCGTCGTGGATGAAGCGGGCCCAGCGCCTTATCGTCAGCCCCGGCGTGGCCGTGTCGACCCCGGCCATCGCCGAGCAGATCGCCGAGGGTAAGGAAGTGATCGGCGACATCGAGCTGTTCGCCCGCGCCGCCAGCCGCCCGCTGGTGGGCATCACCGGTTCCAACGCCAAGAGCACCGTGGTCACCCTGCTCGGCGAAGTGGCGCGTGCCTGCGACGCCAAGCCGGGCGTGGGCGGCAACCTGGGTGTGCCGGCGCTGGATCTGCTGCGCGAGGAAGCGGAGCTGTACGTGCTGGAGCTGTCCAGCTTCCAGCTGGAAACCACCTACAGCCTCAACGCCCAGGTCGCCTCGATTCTCAATCTGTCCCAGGACCACCTGGACCGCTACGGCAAGTTCAGCGACTACCTGGCCGCCAAGCAGCGCATTTACGACGGCTGCCAGGTGGCGGTGTGGAACCGCGACGATCTGGCCACCCGCCCGCAGACCCAGGTGCCCCGGGAAATCACCTTCGGCAGCCACCCGGAAGCGCACTACCAGCTGGACACCGACAAGCAGATGCTGTGCCACCAGGGCGAGACCCTGCTGCACGTGGACGAGCTGGCGCTCACCGGCCACCACAACGCCATGAACGTGCTGGCGGTGCTGGCCATGGCCGACGCCCTGGGCTTCGACCGCGCCACCACGCTGGCCACCGTCAAGCGGTTCAAGGGCCTGCCGCACCGCTGCCAGCTGGTGGCGGAGGACGCCCGCATCCGCTGGATCAACGATTCCAAGGCCACCAACGTGGGCGCCACCCTGGCGGCGCTCACCGGTATTGGTGAAGCCATCGAAGGCCGCGTGATCCTGATCGCCGGCGGCCAGGGCAAGGGCCAGGACTTCTCGCCGCTGGGCGAGCCGGCGCGCCAGTATCTGCGCGCCGCCCTGGTGCTCGGCCAGGACGCGGACAAAGTGGCCGACGGCCTGTCCGGCGTGCCCTGCGAGCGGGTCGCGGACATGGCGGCGGCGGTCAAGCGCGCCGCGCA
>DGNT01000067.1 GCA_002389055.1 Alcanivorax sp. UBA4485 | reverse complement strand
CCCGGAAGGGCAGAACACAGACACGCGACCCCGGATGGAGGGCGTGAGCTTCCAGAGAAGGGTCTCTGGAATCCTGCCGGGTGGCTGGCGCCACCCTTTCGCGGGCTGGGCCCGCTCCCACAAATCGCTCCCACAAAGTTAGCTACCGGAGTGCGTCGGCGATCTGCTGGGCGACCGCCCGCCAGGCGGCGTCGAGGCGGGTGACGAGCTCCGGGTAGCCGTCCCGGCTGAGGGGGCGGGTGAGGTCGAAGCGGCCGCTTCGCTCCAGACTTTCCTCTTGCTCCGAGGGCTCGGCCCGGTAGTGCCACTGGCCGCTGACGCGGGCGTTGCCGTCGGCGGTACCCTGGAAGCGGGTCACGCTGACGCCGAGGCGGCCCCGGGTGGGCGCGCCGGCGGCGGCCAGGTGGTGGCGCAGGGCGCGCCGTAGCTGGCTCGGCAGCGGTTCCGCCCAGAGGTGCTGGCGGGCGGCGTGCACCGAGGTGGGCGCGGTTTCCACCACCAGGCCGGCCTGGTCCAGGTAGCCGGCCACGTCCACCCGCACCCGGGGCAGCCGGTCGCTGGCGGCGGGCTCGCCGGCGGCGGGCAGCAGGTAGCTGTGTTCGCTGGCCGGGCCGCCGCTGGCGCAGGCGCCGAGCAGGGCGCTCATGGCCAGCAGTAGCGCGGCGAGGGGGAGCGGTAAACGATGAGTCATGGCTGGGCCTTGGGCACGGGATCCGCCGGCGGATCGTGTTGGAAGATCAGAGCATTGGGTTGCTGGCGCAGGGTGCGCAGCACCGGCTCCACGTCGCGCAGTACTTTTTCCAGGCGCTGCAGGGTATCGCCGATCTGGCGGCCGTCGCCGCCCGCCGACAGGCCATCCAGCGTGTTTTCCAGGGACGACAGCGTGTCGTTGAGGCGGCCGGGCAGGCGCTGCATGTCCGGGCCGCCGAGCAGTTTTTCCAGTCGGTCGGCGGTGGCGGCGATTTCCTGCAGGGCGCCTTCCGAGGCGGCCAGGTTGCGGTCCAGGCCTTCGGCGATGTCCTGCAGCGGCAGGCCGTTGAGGGTCTCCAGAAGCTGGGCGATCTGCCCTTCGATCTGTGCCAGGCCGCCGGATACGGTGGGGAATACCGGCACGTTTTCGAAGCGTTCGATCCGGTATTCCGGGGCATCGCTGTGCACCTGCACGTCCACGAACAGGGCGCCGGTAAGCAGATTGCCGGATTTCAGGCTGGCGCGCAGGCCGCGCTGGAACATGCGCTCCATGCGCCGGCGCCAGTCGTCCAGCAGCACGTCGCCGTCGCCGGCGATGCGCTGCGGCTCGATGCGGATCAGCACCGGAATCGAAAAGCGGTTGAGCGAATCCGGTTGTTCCGCGGTGAACCGCCAGGGCACCTGTTCCACGGTGCCCACCCGTACGCCCCGGTATTCCACCGGCGCGCCCCGGCGCAGGCCGCGCACGGTGTCCTCCACCAGCAGCACGTATTCCAGGTACTGGTCGAACAGGCCACGCCGGGCCGTTTCCTGGTCCGGGTAGAGGGTGTATTCGCGGCCGTCCTCCACCGGGGTGCCGGCGGGCATGGTGTCGTCGGGCACGCCGAAGGACACGCCGCCGCCGAGCAGGGTTTCCAGGGATTGCAGGTTGACCCGGAACCCCTGGGTGTCGAGCTGGAAACCGATCCCGGAGACGCTCCAGAAGCGGGTGGTGTCGGTGACCAGCACGTCGTAGGGCTGCTCCACGAAGATGCGGTGGCGGATGCGTTTTTCGTCGGCCAGGAATTCGGTTTCCACCACCCGGCCCACGGTCAGGCTGCGGAAGGTGATCGGGTCGCCGGTGGTGACGCTGTTGCCGGGCTCGCTGAACAGGGTCAGGTAGAGCCCTTCGGCGCCGGCCTCGGTGACCGGCGGCTGGTCCTCCACCGTGAAGCGGCGCTTTTTCTCGTCGCTGTCGCCGGGCAGCAGCTCGATGTAGGCGCCGGACAACACCGTGCCCAGCCCGCTGATGCCTTCACGGCCGATGCGCGGTTTGACCACCCAGAAGCGGGTGTCCTCGTTAAGCATGCGGTCGCTGCCGTCCTGCATGCGGGCGGTGATCAGGGTGTGCTGCAAGTCTTCGGACAGGGACACGGATTCCACCGTGCCGACCTGCACGCTGCGGGTCTTGATCGCGGTTTTGCCCGCTTCGATGCCTTCCGCGTCCTGCATTTTGAGGGTGATGGTGGGGCCCTGGCCGGACAGGTGGTCGAACGCCAGCCACAGGCCGATCAGCAGGGCGGCCAGCGGGATCAGCCACACCGGAGACAGGCGGGGCACGCTTTCGGCGATGGCGCGGGAGGGCTTGGAAGTCATTGGTCTGCCATTGTCGGGGTTGCGGGTCGCGCCGCATCGGACGACGCCTCACTGGTCGGCTGGCGGTCCCACAGCAGCCTGGGGTCGAAGCTGAACGCGGCCAGCATGGTCAGCACCACCACGGCGGCAAAGGCGACCCCGCCGGGACCCGGGGTCACCGACATCAAGTTACCGAGCCGCACCAGGGCCACCACGATGGCGACCACGAACACATCGATCATCGACCAGCGTCCCACCCATTCGGTGATTCTATAAAGACGCATTTGCGCCTGCATATCCAGCGGTGCCTCTCGGCGCACCGCCAGGCACAGCCAGGCGAGCGCCATGATCTTGCCAAAGGGTACCAGAACGCTGGCGGAGAAAATGATCAACGCGATCGGCCAGTCGCCGTGGGACAGGAATTGCAGGACACCGGAAATGATCGTCGACGGCTGGGTGTTGCCGAGGCTGGTGGTGGCCATGATCGGATACAGATGCGCGGGAAAGCACAGCAGCGTGGCGGCGATCAGCAACGCCCAGGTGCGCTGCAGGCTGGCCGGCTGGCGCGGATGCAGAGTGCCGCCGCAGCGCTGGCAATGGCGGTGGCTGTCGAGGCGTTGCAGCTGGCCGCATTGCTCGCAGCCGATCAGCCCTTGTTCGCCGGCGGTGAGACCGGGCCGGGTGCCCGCCGGTGCTTGCGGCGGGCCGGTGAGCCGTACCCACAGTGCCAGCGGGTGCAGGCGCTGCACGGTCACCAGCAGCGCCAGCGCGAAGCCTGAGAACGCCCAAAAGCCCGGCTTCAGGGCGACCTGGGCCATACCGGCGATCTTGATCAGGCTGACCAGGGCGGCGATGGCGAACACATCGGCCATCATCCAGGGGCGCCAGCGGGGCAGGGCGCGCACCAGCATCGCGGTGCCGGCCAGCGGGGCGGACCGGGCCAGGCTGGCGTGCACCCACAGCAGCGCGATCAGAAAGCAGGCCGGGATCACCACGATGGTGGCGAACACCACCACCGCCAGGGCCGGGTGATGAAACGCGGCCAGCTGGGTGGCGGCGTCCAGCAGCCCCATCTGGTCGCTGACGCCGTTCTTTTCGAAACGGATATAGGGAAACGCCAGCGCCACGGCCAGCAGGATCAGGGCACTGGCGGCCAGGGCCGGGCTGGCCTGGTCGTTAACGGTGTGCCGGGCCAGCGGGTGGCGGCAGCGCGGGCAGCGCACCCATTCGCCGGGGGCCGGCGGCGCCACCGACAGAATCAGGTCGCACTGCGGGCACGGCACCAGAGTGTCGGAGGACTGTCGGCGGGCTTCTTCCATGGGGTGGCCGTCGATGAAGGATGCCTCATTGTGCCGACCAGTGGTGATGAGCCGCAAGCAGCACCTATGATCCGGAGTACCCTGTGGGAGCGGGCCCTGCCCGCGAAAGGCAAGCGCGGCCTAACGCGGGGCGTAATCAAACACGTCGGAGTGGATGTTCTTGGCCGGCACGCCCTCCGCTACCAGGTCGTCGAAGACCGACCAGGCCATGGCCGGGGAGCCGCCCACATAGAACAGCGGCGCCAGCGGCTCGGCGAGGGCTTCCAGGGCGGCCTCGTGGACCAGCCCCTGGGCGTGGCCGGGGCGGCTCATGTCCGACAGCGCGGTGACCGCGTGGAAATCCGCCAGCTGGCGGCGCCATTGCCCCGGCAGGTCCGGCAGGTAGAGGTCTTCCTCCACGCGGGCGCCCCAGAACAGGCGCACCGGGTGCGGGTACTCCAGCTCGATCAGCCGCTCGATCATCGCCTTTACCGGTGCAAACCCGGTGGAGCCACAAATAAACCATAGTGGACGGTCCGGGGCCCGGTCGATAAAGCGACGCCCACCGGGCAGGCTCACGGTGACCGTGGCCTGATCGTTGAGGTCGGCCATGATGGCGTGGGCGGCGCTGTTGTCGTCGCCGTGGCGTACGTGCAGCTCCAGATCCCGGCCACCGGGCGGGTTGGCGATCGAGAACGGGTATTCGCCGTGGGACAGTGACAGTGTCAGGTACTGGCCGGCGTGCCAACGGATCGCTTTACCGGCGGGCAGGCGCAGCCATACGCGGGTCACGTCGTGGTTGAGCGGCTCGCGCTCGATAATCTGGCATTGCACTTGGTGCACGGGCAGCTCGCCCGGTGCGGTCGTCTCTGGCACGTCGATCTCGCAATCGCTGATCGGAATGGCCACGCAGTATAGCACCCGGTCGGCGCCGGGCCCGTGGGCGTGGATGATGTTGCCGCTGCCGCCGTGGCGTACCGCTCCGGCCGTCAGGCGGCCCTGGCAGCGCAGGCAGACGCCGTTGCGGCAGGCGTGTGGAAAACCGAAGCCCGCGTCGCGGGCCGCGGTGAGAATGGGGACGTCCGGCGCGCAGTTCAAGACGTGACGGCCGTTGATCCCCACACGGAAGGTCATAATGGGCGTCGGCTCAGCCGGCCACGCCCACGAACAGGGCGACGATGCAGCCCATGCCGAAGAACCACACCAGGGAGCGGGCGCTGGCCCAGTCGCCGATGTAGCAGATGCCGAACAGCACGCGGCTGAGCACGAACGCCAGGGCGATGCCGTCGATGGTGGCCTGCGGCGCGGTGCCGGCCAGGTGCGCGATGATCACCGCCGCGGCGAAGCCGGGCAGAATCTCGAAGCTGTTCTGTTGCGCCCAGTGGGCGCGCTTGCGGGCACCGTCCAGTTTTTCCAGAAACTCACGGGGGTTCTTGTTCTCGTTGAGACCGAAACCACCCTGGAACTTGGCAAAGCCGGTGAAGGCATAGGGCAGCAAAATCGCCGCCAGAACACACCAATACGCTAACGTCATGCTTTTAAGCCTCTCGTTTTTTGTGGGAGCGGGCAGGGCCCGCGCCTACAGTCGCTATATTCCGCATCCCGATCAATGACCGGATTGTAATGTCTGTTCAATCAGGGCAAAGCGGTCCTGGCCCCACACCAGGCGGTCATTGACGCGGAAGCTGGGTACGCCCCAACTGCCGGCGGCCACCATGGCTTCCCGGTTGGCCTCGGCGTCGCCCTGCCACTGGTCGTCGTCCAACCAGCGGCGCGCCCGGTTCCAGTTCATGCCCGCCGCCGTGACCAGCTTGCGCAGGCCGGCGTCGCTGGCCGCGTCCACGCCCTGGCTCCAGATGCCTTCCCCGGCGTGCAGCAGCCATTCGCGCAGGCGGCCCTCTTTTTCCGCGAACGGCCACAGCGCCATGCAACGTTCCACGCCCTTGCCCAGCGGGTCGCAGGCGCGGCCGAAAGGCACGTCGTGCAGGCGCGCCTCGCGGGCCGCGTCGGTGAGAATATAGAAGCGCTTGGCGCGCGGTACGCTCAGCCCGCGCATCACCATCGGCAGCACCGGGCGCAGCCGCAGCGTCAGGCCGTAGTGGTCGGCCAGCGCGTAGGCGCGGGGCAGCGCGATATAGGAATAGGGGCTGCGGAACGAGAAGAACATCTCCAGCACCGGCGCCGGTTCATCGTCGCCGGCAGGGGCCGCCGGGGCGCCGGGCAGCAGCGCCTGTTTGGCGCGCCCGTAGTCCAGCGGCCAGGGGCCGCCGCCCTGGCCCAGCTGCTCCAGCCGGTGGGCCAGGTGGTCCAGGCGCTCCAGGCTCCAATACCATTCGCCGCCGTACTGCAGGGTGCCGGTGAGGTAGTGGCCGTCCTTGAGGAACTGGTCGCGGCGCGCTTCCAGGGCCAGCTGGGCCTGGTCCTCCGGTTGCTGGCCGTGTTCTGTCACCAGCCGTTGCAGGGCCTCCTGGTCGCCGCGCCAGAGGGCGTCGGACAGTGCGTGAGCCAGGCTCCAGAAGCGTTCGTCGTGTTCGTGTTTGAGCAAGCAGCGGGTGGCCGCCAGGGCGGTCTCCCGGTCGGGAACGCGCCAGTCCGCCGGGAAGCTCAGGTCGTGCAGACCGGCCAGGGCGGCGGCGTCCTTGGGCGCCAGCTCGCGCAGCATGTCCGGCTCCGGGTACATGGAGCGGTCCAGATAGAGCATCACCCGCGGGGTGACGCGCACGCCGAAATGTTCGGCGAAGCGCGGCAGCACCTGGGCCAGCAGCCAGGAATAGGGGTCGTCGATGCGGAAGTAAAAGGTCGCCTCGTGGGGGCGGCCGCGCAGGCGGCGCCGCCACTCCGCCAGCCGGTGACGCCAGCGTTGGGTGCCGGCGCCGGTGATCAAGCCGGCGGCAAGCGGCATCAATGTACGCTGCAAGCTCATGACGGTTCCTTCCTTGTGGTCGGTGTGGCGCGTCGCGCTATTCGCCGATCTGGCTGAGGTCGCGCACCGCGCCCCGGTCGGCGCTGGTGGTCAGGGCGGCGTAGGCTTTCAGAGCCGTGGACACCTTGCGCTGGCGCATCTCGCGGGGGCGCCAGGCGAGCTTGCCGCTGGCGTCCATTTTTTCCCGGCGCTGCGCCAGCTCGGCGTCGTCGACGCGCAGCTCGATGGTGCGCTTGGGGATGTCGATGTCAATCACGTCCCCCTCGCGGACCAGGCCGATGGCGCCCTGCTCGGCGGCTTCCGGCGAGGCATGGCCGATGGACAGGCCGGAGGTGCCGCCGGAGAAGCGGCCGTCGGTGAGCAGCGCGCAGCTTTTGCCCAGGCCCTTGGATTTCAGGTAGCTGGTGGGGTAGAGCATTTCCTGCATGCCCGGACCGCCTTTCGGGCCCTCGTAGCGGATCACCACCACGTCGCCGGCGACGATCTCGTCGCCGAGGATGGCGCGCACCGCCGAATCCTGGGATTCGAACACCCGCGCCCGGCCGCTGAAGGTGAGAATGGAATCGTCCACGCCAGCGGTTTTGACGATGCAGCCGCGCTCGGCGATGTTGCCGTACAGCACCGCCAGGCCGCCGTCGCGGCTGTAGGCGTGCTCCAGATCGCGGATGCAGCCTCCGGCGCGGTCGGTGTCCAGGCTCTCCCAGCGGGTGTCCTGGCTGAACGCGGTCTGGGTGGGGATGCCCGCCGGGCCGGCGGTGAACATCTTTCTCACGCCGTCGTCGCCGGTCAGCATCACGTCATAGTGTTCCAGCGCTTCGGCCACGGTGGCCGAATGCACCATCGGCAGGTCGCGGTGCAGCAGGCCGGCCCGGTCCAGTTCGCCGAGAATGCCCATCACCCCGCCGGCGCGGTGCACGTCTTCCATATGATATTTCTGGGTGGCCGGCGCCA
>DGNT01000064.1:42084-42507 GCA_002389055.1 Alcanivorax sp. UBA4485 | reverse complement strand
ATTCTTGCCGTCATCGAAGGTTAATCGAGTATTTTGCAGAGGTAGCGATAATGTCTAAAGAAGTGATTTTCCGTGACGAAGGCCGGCAGCGCATGCTGCGTGGCGTCAACATTCTGGCCGACGCGGTAAAAGTAACCCTGGGCCCGAAAGGCCGTAACGTGGTGCTGGACAAGTCCTTCGGCGCGCCCTTGATCACCAAGGACGGCGTGACCGTCGCCAAGGACATCGAGCTGGAAGACAAGTTCGAGAACATGGGCGCCCAGATGGTCAAGGAAGTGGCCTCCAAGTCCAACGACGAAGCCGGCGACGGTACCACCACCGCCACCGTGCTGGCCCAGGCGATCGTCACCGAAGGCCTGAAATCAGTGACCGCCGGCATGAACCCGATGGACCTCAAGCGTGGCATCGACAAGGCCACCGACG
>DGNT01000064.1:0-41871 GCA_002389055.1 Alcanivorax sp. UBA4485 | reverse complement strand
AAGACCCCTACATCCTGCTGGTGGATAAGAAGATCTCCAACATCCGCGAGCTGCTGCCGGTGCTCGAGAACGTGGCCAAGGCAGGCAAACCGCTGATGATCATCGCCGAGGACATCGAAGGCGAGGCGCTGGCCACCCTGGTGGTGAACAACATGCGCGGCATCATCAAGTGCGCCGCCGTGAAAGCGCCCGGCTTCGGCGACCGCCGCAAAGCCATGCTGCAGGATCTGGCGATCCTCACCGGCGGCACCGTGATTTCCGAAGAAGTCGGTCTGAGCCTGGAAAACGTGGCCCTGGAAGACCTGGGTTCCGCCAAGAAGGTCAACATCGACAAGGAAAACACCACCGTGGTCGGCGGCAAGGGTCAGCAAGCTGACATCGATGCCCGTGTGGAGCAGATCCGCAAGGAAATCGAGAACTCCTCCTCCGACTACGACAAAGAGAAGCTCCAGGAACGCGTGGCCAAGCTGGCCGGCGGTGTGGCCGTGATCAAGATCGGCGCCGCCACCGAAATGGAGATGAAAGAGAAGAAAGCCCGCGTCGACGACGCCCTGCACGCCACCCGTGCGGCCGTTGAAGAAGGCGTGGTGCCCGGCGGCGGTGTCGCCCTGGTGCGTGCCCTGACCAGCATCGGCAAGCTGAAAGGCGACAACGACGATCAGACCGCCGGTATCGCGCTGATTATCCGCGCCCTGGAAGCCCCGCTGCGCCAGATCGTCTACAACGCCGGCGGTGAGCCGTCCGTGGTGGTACAGGAAGTGCGCAACGGCAAAGGTAACTACGGTTACAACGCCGCCACCGGTGAGTACGGTGACATGATCGAGATGGGCATTCTGGACCCGGCCAAAGTGACCCGGTCCGCCCTGCAGGCAGCCGCTTCCGTGGCCGGCCTGATGATCACCACCGAAGCCATGATCGCCGACAAGCCTGAAGAAGGCGGCGGTGGCGCCCCGGATATGGGCGGCATGGGTGGAATGGGCGGCATGGGCGGCATGATGTAAATCAGCCGGTCATCCGACCCACTAAAAACCCCGGCGGGTTCTCCCGCCGGGGTTTTTTTATGGGTATGCTGCCACGATGCAAACCCGCGATCCTAAACTCCTTCCACACGCCTTGGTGTTCATCGCCCTGGTGCTGGCATTGGCCCTGGCCCATCAATGGGTGAACCCGTGGCTGCGCTACGACCGCGCCGCCGTGGCCGGCGGGGAGGTGTGGCGCCTGGTCACCGCCCACCTGGTGCACCTGAATCTCTGGCATGCGCTGCTCAATCTGGGCGGCCTGGTGCTGATTCTGTTTTTCTTCCGCGATCTGCTGGACCGGCGGCGGTTCTGGCTGTGGTTCGCGGTGAGCGCGCCGCTGGTGGGGGCGGTGTTCTTCGTGCTCGACCGGGACCTGGGCTGGTATGTGGGCCTGTCGGGCCTGCTGCAGGGGTTGCTGGTGCTCTGCCTGGTGATCGGTTGGCGCGGCAACCCGGTACTGCACACCCTGGTGCTGGCGGTGGTGGCCGGTCGGCTGGTTTGGGAGCAAACGCCGGGTTACGACGTGGAGTACCTGCGCGCCTGGATCAACGGCCGGGTGTACGTGAACGCCCATCTCTACGGTGCGCTCAGCGGCGCGTTGCTGGCAACGGCTATACGGCTGGCCGCTTGCCGCCGGCGCACAACCCTCGGACGGCGCCCGGACATTTGCTAAGCTGTCGGGCCGGTCGCACAGGAACCACACCATGAATGAAGCGCAGCGTCAGAGTTATCTCCGCGCCCTGGGTCTGACACCCTGGGTGGCGCGCACGACGCTGCCCGGCGCGGCGCCGTCCGAGCCGCTGGACTGGGCCGACGAAACCGACGCCGGGGAAAGCCCGGCGGCCCCGCCGGTGGAAGCCACGCCGGTGCGCACCGCGCCGGGTGTCGGCGACGCCGAGCAGCCCGCCAGAGAGACCGCGCCGGTCGCTGCCGTTGCCGAGGCGCCCGCAAGCCGGGCGCCGGCGCCCCGCGACAGCGTCGCCGAGACCCCGGCCCGGCAGCCCGCCCCAGCGCACGCGGCGGGCCTGACCTTCACCCTGGAGGCGCACCTGGCCGGCGACACCTGGGTGGTATTCCAGCAGGAAGACCCCCAGGCGCCGGAGCTGGGCCGCTACACCGGCGCCCTGGCCGCGTCCTTGCTGGCGGTGTTCGGCGCCGCCCCGGAGCGCCCGCGCCGTTTCTACTGCCCGCTCACCAGCCAGCCGATGAATGCCGCCGAGGCCGCCCAGGCGCTGACCGCCTTCTTTGCCGGGCTGAGCCGCCAGCATGGCGGCCGTCGGGCGCTGATCTGCGCGGACGACACCCTGGCCAGGGCGGTGCTGGGCGGAGAGCGTTTTCAGACCGTGAAGCTGGGCGAGATGCCGGCGCTGGCGGTGGACAGCCTGCAGGAAATGCTCGACCGGCCGGCGGTCGCCAAGAAGCGCAGTTGGCAGGCGATGGTAACGCACGGCTTCGCCGGATCGCGCGGATGACGGTGGGGCCGGACGGGGCCCGCATGCGGGCCATGACCAGCGCCGACTTGCCGGCGGTACTGGCGATCGAAACCGCCAGCCAGCTCACCCCCTGGAGCGAAGGCAATTTCCGCGACTGTCTGCAGGGCGCTTACCGTTGCCGGGTGGCGGCGGTGGGGGGCGAGCCGGTGGGGTTCATGATTCTTTCCAGTGTCCTCGACGAGCGGCATCTGCTTAACGTGGCGGTGGACCCGACGCGCCAGCGTCGCGGGCTGGCGCTATGGATGCTGGAGGACGAGCTCGGCGAGGCGCTCGCGGCGTCCATGTCGGTGATGTACCTGGAGGTGCGCGCCGGCAACGAAGGCGCCCAGAGCCTCTACCGGCGTCTCGGTTTCGTCGAGAACGGCCGCCGCAAGGGCTACTACCGGGCCGGCACCGGCCGCGAGGACGCGGTGCTGATGATGTTGGAGCTGTTCGGGCATAAATAGCGTGCTACGAATCGGGGGCGGTGGGGCTTTCGGGTCGTTGTACGCGCCAGCCTTCCTCGGCGCGCTCCAGCAATAGCCGGCGTTCCTGTTCGAAGGTGTCGCCTTTGCTGAAGTTACCGAATTCCACCCGTACCGCGGCCAGGGCCATGACCATGGCGAAGCGGTCCATGGCGTCCCGTTCCTCGTCGCGCTTCACCGCCTTGTTGTACTCGGACAGATCCCGTTGCGCTTCCATGGTGTAGCGCACATCCAGAGCGACGTGGTCGTCGTCTTCCGGGTAACGGCTGGCGGTTTCCACCTCGGTGACCTGGAACAGCTCGTTAAGATGGGCCTGCTTGAGTTCCTGGTTAAGGGCGTCGCGGATCACGTCGTCGTCGGGGGTGTCGCCGCAGGCCGTCAGCAGGGCGATAAGCAACAGGGCGGGGGCCAGGTAGAAGGCTCGCATGGGATCATCCTTGTTTTGATTGTCGGTGTGTTGATCGCATTCCGTGCGACGAACTCTACCATGACCGCAACGCTTAGTCCTGATACCCCATGGCCTGCTGCACCTGGCGGGCCCAGGCGGTGCTGTGGCGGTAGGCCACTTCGTAGTAGGCCCGCTCGCCGAGCAGCGAGAGCGCGTCGAAACGCCCGGCCTCGTAGGCTTCTACTTCGGTGAGCACCGCGCCCAGCGGGCCGCGGCGTTCCAGCAGCGCACTTTTTACTTCCTGGCTGAGCGGCACCTGCTCCATCAGTTCGGGCATGGCGATGTCCATCAGCGCGTCCAGCTGCGACAACAGGCCGACGATAAAATGGTTCACCGAGGCGCTGCGTTCGCCGCCTTCCTGACCATGCAGTTCGGCCAGCACTTCACACATGCGTCCGCGTATCAGCATGCCCCGGGTGAGGGCTTCCGGTTTGTCCATCTCGCCGTCGATCAGGAACAAATTGGCCCAGCGTTTGATTTCTTCCAGGCCGAGCAGGGCGATGGCGTCGGACAGGGAGTTCACCTCCCGGCGCAGGCCCATGGCGGCGGAGTTCACCGTTTTAAGCAGGCGGTAGGTGAGGCCGGCGTCCTTGATGGCGATTTCTTCCAGTCGCGCCGGCGACGCGTCCGGGCTGTGCAGCTCGGTGAGCAGTTGCAACAGCAGCAGTTTGTTGCCGGCGATTTTTTTGCCTTTCACCGGTGACGGGGTGCTCAGAAAATCACCCTGGTAATAGTCGAAGCCCAGTTCCAGGCAGCGCTGGAACTGGGCGCGGTCGGCGATCTGGTCGGCCAGCAGTTCGACACCATGGGCGCGCAGCTTTTCCGAGGTGCGCCGCAGGCTGTCGGCGTCGACGCCGCGGATGTCGATTTTGACGATGTGGACGATATCCAGCAGCACGTCCAGCTCGTCGTCGGCCGGGTCATAGCCGTCCATGGCCAGCCGGTAGCCGCGCCGCGCCAGCGCCTTGAGGCGGTCCACCAGGTCGGAGGTGAGCATCAGGTGTTGCGGAATTTCCAGGATGTACTGCTTTTTCGGCAGGTCGGGCAGCTCCGGTGCCATCAGCACTTCGTCGGTGACCTTCAGAAAGCTCGGCACCGAGCGGGTCTTGCCGCCCTGGAACACTTGGGTATAAGAGCCCAGGATCACGGTATTGGTAGCTTCGATATCGGACAGCGACGCGCCCTCGGCGGGTTTTTCGCCATGCAGCAGCAACTGGAACGCGGCCACGTCCTGATTGCGGGTGTACACCGGCCGGCAGGCCAGTATCACGTCAAGCTTGTCTTCCGCCTCGATGGCGTCCCGTGCTCTGATCACTCTTGGCGCTCCCCCTTTGGCTTAGGTTTCAAACGCGGCTGCTGACGTGGCCGCCGCCGCTACGGGCCTGGCCGTCGGGCCCGTACAGGCTCTTGCCGACGGCTTCCTCGATAAAGTTGAGCATGCGCTGGTTGTGCTCCATGCGAATGCCGATCAGCACGCCGTTGGTGCGGTTCAGACGCGCGGCCTGATCGGCGCGCTCACGGATGGTCTCCCACAGCGCGGTGCAACCGGCGTCGGCGGCGGCCCGGGCGTCGCCGGCGCGGTTGTCCGGGTAGCCGAGCCGTTGCTGGACCTGGCGGCGCTGGGTTTCGAAGCGCTCCAGTGCCTCAAAGCGCTGCTGCTTGGCCTGCGCCACCCGGGTCAGCTCGTCGCCGTCGACGCCGCCGTCACGGAGTAGCTGACGCTCTTCGTCGAGCAGCCCGATCAAGGCGTCCAGATGCGCGCGGTGGCGCTCCAGGTGCTCCGCCAGGCTCATTGCGAATCCGTGTCCAGCATGTCGCGCACGCTGGCGATCAGGCCGTCGGCGATCTGGTCGGCACGGATTTCCAGCCGGCCTTCGGAGATCGCCTGGCGAATCTCGTCGACCCGCGCGGTGTCGATATCCTGGCCGCTGTCGGCGGTGGGCTGGCGCAGATGGGCCACCTCGCCGGCCGTCGCGGCGCCGCCTTGCTTGGGCGCCTCGGTGGAAACCTTGTCGCCGCCTTTGCCCTGATTCACCGTGCCCGGCTGGGTCAGGGGGGAAATGTTGTCAATTTTCAAGGGAAGCCCTCCGTCACGCGTTCATCCCGGTTATCGGCAGCGCCGGGAAAACCTTTAATAGTTAAAACATCACCCGGGCCCGGCCCGGGCCGGTGACCCGCGCCACCACCACTTCCCGATTGGAAAGACGTACCCGCACCCGTCCGCCCAGGGCGCCGTCGTCCAGGGCGTGCCCCTCGCGGCTGATGCGAAAGCCCTCGCCGCCGGCCACCAGCGTCACCGCCTGGCGGCGCTCCACCAGCGCCGGCCGGCGCAGTTGATGGCTTTGAATCACGGTGCCGGCGCGCAGCGGCCGGGTGGCTTCCTGGCCGAGGATTCGATCCCGCTGCAGCACCGCGTTGGCGGGCAGGCGGCTCAGGTCGCCCTGTTCGGCGCGCAGCATGCCGGCGCGGATCGGCGTGCCCACCGGCAGTTCACCAGCGCTCACCCAGTAACGCCCGGTGACGGTGACCCGCGCCTGCATATAGCGCACCCGGCGCGCCTGCTCGCCGCAGCGCACGCCCACCGAAACCCGGCCCCAGGGCTTCTGGCCGCGGCCCGGCATGAATACTTCCGGGGCCACGCAGGGCGGCAATTGGGCGCTCGGGGCGCGGACCTCCACGGCGACGCTGTCGCCCAGCCCGCCGGCGCGATCCAACAGAAACGCGCGCACCGCGCTGACCGCCGGGGCCTCGACGGCGTCCGCCGCCGGCTGGCCGGCACCGGCCAGGGCCGGCGCCATGGCGAACACCGCCAGCGATACGACTAACCGTGCAATGTAATGAAACAGGGGGCCTGGCATAGGGCGCCTCGGGGTAACGGGTTTTCCAGTCAGGTCCTTATTCTAGGTAACCGGGCGCCGGGTGAATAAACGAATTGGAATCAAAATGGTGGCCTGTTTGCGCCTTTGACCTGACCGTGCCGGTATTAATCTCCACTCTGACCTACAAGCCATTGGAGCTTCGGCATGATTGACCGACTGGCCGCCGCCCTGCAATTCGACCAGGAAGCACTGAACCTGCGCCACCAGCGCCAGCAGGTTCTGGCCAACAACATCGCCAACGCGGACACGCCCAATTTCAAGGCGCGGGATTTCGACTTTTCCCGCGAGTTGTCCCGCGCCATGGACAGTGGCCGGCCCGCCGACGGCGGTCTGGCGTTGTCCACCACCGCCGCCGGGCACATCGCCGGCGGCAGCGGCTCGGCGCCGGTCGGCGATCTGCTTTACCGGGTGCCCGCTCAGCCCAGCCTGGATGGCAATACCGTGGACATGGACGTGGAGCGTACCCGCTTCGCCGACAACTCGGTGCGTTACCAGGCGGCGCTGACCATGCTCAACGGCCGCATCCAGGGCCTCAAGTCCGCCATGCAGCCCGAATAGCGGCCTGAATAGGAACCAAAGCCATGTCCATGTTTTCGATTTTTGAAATTTCCGGTTCGGCGATGACCGCCCAGGCGCAACGCATGAACGTCACCGCCAGCAATATGGCCAATGCCGACAGCGTCGCCGGACCCGACGGCGAGGCGTATCGGGCCAAGCAGGTGATGTTCGAGGCGCGCGGCCAGAACGGCACCGGCGTGGGCGGTGTGGCGGTGCGCGAAGTGATCGAGGACCCCTCGCCCATGCGCCGTGAGTTCCGCCCCGATCATCCGCTCGCCGACGACCAGGGCTATGTGTCGATGCCTAACGTGGAGCCGGTCAATGAAATGGTCAACATGATCTCCGCGTCGCGCTCCTACCAGGCCAACGTGGAAGTGCTGAATACCAGCAAGCAACTGATGATGAAGACCCTGACGCTGGGAGAAAACTGATGTCGACGATTGGCTCCAACGTGCTCAATTCGGTCAACGGCAATGCCGCCGCCCAGGCCGCCGCCGCCAGCAAGTCCAACGGCGCGGACCTGCAGGACAGCTTTATGACCCTGTTGGTCACGCAGCTTAAGAACCAGGACCCGATGAACCCCATGGAAAACGCCGAGATGACCTCGCAGCTGGCGCAGATCAACACCGTCAGCGGCATCTCCGAGCTCAACAGCACCCTGGAAGGGATCACCGGCCAGCTCGACGCCGGCCAGGCGATGCAAGCCGCCGGCCTGATCGGCAGCGGTGTGCTGGTGCCCGGTAACCGGGTGCTGGTGGGTGAAGACGGTTCCACCACGCCGTTCGGCGTGGAGCTGGAGCAGGCCGCCGACGAAGTACAGATCACGGTGCGCAATGACAGCGGTGAAGTGGTGCGCCGCTTCGAGCCGTTCGCCATGGACGCCGGCAGCGAGTCCTTCACCTGGAACGGTGAAATGGACAACGGCGAAAACGCGCCCAAGGGCTCTTACACCGTGTCCGTTGAAGCCAGCGTCGACGGCGAGGCGGTGGACGTAGTGAACCTGAACTACGCGCTGGTCAATGGCGTAAGCCTGGATGACAACGGCGCGCCGTTGCTGGATTTGGGTGGCGTTTCCGAACAGGTGAGTCTCGGCGATATTCGCCAGATTCTTTAAACACGATTTCGTAAAGAACAACTTCCAGGAGCACGAAGATGGGTTTTTCACAGGCACTCAGTGGTCTTAACGCCGCCGCCACCAATCTCGACGTGGTCGGCAACAACATCGCCAACTCTCAGACGGTCGGTTTCAAAGGGTCCGGCGCGCAATTCGCCGACGTCTACGCCGGTGCCCAGGTGGGCCAGGGCGTGCGCGTGTCCACGGTGCTGCAGGATTTCTCCAACGGCACCCTGGAAGCCACCGGCCGTAACCTGGATCTGGGTATTAACGGCAGCGGCTTTTTCCGCTTCACCCAGGGCGATCAGACCGTTTATTCCCGCAACGGCCAGCTCACCCTGACCGCCGACGGCTATCTCGAGAACGCTCAGGGCGCGCGGCTCACCGGCTTCCCCGCCGGCGTCGGCACCGGCGGCCAGCCGGAGGTGCTGCAGGTGCCGGCCGGCGCCATGGCCGCCACCGCCACCGATCAAGTACAGGCGTCGTTCAACCTGGACGCCACCGTGGATCAGATCGACCGTGGCGCCACCCCGTTTGACGCCACCGACGGCGGCACCTATTCCTACGCCAACACCGGCACCGCCTACGACTCTCTGGGCGTGCAGCACACCATGACCACCTACTTCACCAAAACCGGTGAGAATCAGTGGGAAGTGCGGGTCGCCCTGGACGGTAACGCCGACGCCACCAACGTGGGCGAGCTGGCGTTTAACAGCAACGGCACCCTGGATGAAGGCGCCAGCACCTTTCCCGACTATGCCTTCACCCCCGGCGGTGGCGCCGACCCGATTAACTTCGGCATTGATTTCGAGGGCACCACCCAGTTCGGTGAAGATTTCGCGCTCGATTCATTGACCCAGAACGGCTACTCCGCCGGCTCTCTGGTGGGCATCGCCTTCGATGAGGTGGGCAATATCGTCGGCAACTATTCCAACGAACAGTCCCAGGTGCTGGGCACCATCGCGCTGGCCAACTTCCGTAACCCGGAAGGGCTGCAGCCGGAGGGCGACAACGCCTGGACCGAGACCGGCGCCTCCGGCCAGCCGCTGCTGGGCCTGGCCGGCGCCGGCCAGTTCGGCAGCCTGGAAGCGGGCACCGTGGAAACCTCCAACGTGGACCTGACCAGCGAGCTGGTGGACCTGATCGTTGCCCAGCGCAACTACCAGGCCAACACCCAGACCATCAAGGTTCAGGACGAAGTGCTGCAGAGCGCCGTGAACCTGCGCTAATCCCGTAACAGGAGAGCCCGGATGGATCGCATTCTTTACACCGCCATGAGCGGCGCGCGCCAGAGCATGGACCAGCAATCGGTGGTCAGTAACAACCTGGCGAACGCCTCCACCGCCGGCTTCCGCGGCCAGATGCAGGCACTGCGCGCGGTACCGGTGCAGGGCGACGGCGCGCTGGCCACCCGCACCTCGGTGATGGCGTCGACGCCGGGCGCCGACTTCAGCGCCGGGCCCATGAACGCCACCGGCCGTGACCTGGACGTGGCCATGCAGGGCGACGCCTGGCTGGCGGTGCAGGCCACCAACGGCGACGAAGCCTACACCCGCCGTGGCGACCTGCAGGTGGACGGCGACGGCGTGCTGAACAGCGCCGGCCGCCCGGTGATCGGCGAGGGCGGGCCGATCATCGTGCCGCTGGGCGCCCAGCTGTCCATGGGCGCCGACGGCACCCTGAGCGCCATCGGCGCCGGCGAGGACCCGGACGCGCTGGTGCAGATTGGCCGCGTCAAGCTGGTCAACGGCGGCGAGGCCGATCTGCAGCGCGGCGAAGACGGCCTGTTCCGGGCCGCCGGCGGCGCCCTGGGCATGGACGAGAACGCCCGTCTGGTGGCCGGTGCCCTGGAAGGCAGCAACGTCAGCCCGGTGGAATCCATGGTGGCGATGATCGACAACGGTCGCCGCTACGAAATGCAGATGAAGGTGATCGACAGCGCCGACCAGAACGCGCAGCGCGCGGACAGTCTGCTGTCGATCCAATAAGCCTGACAGCCAGGCGGAGGGGAACGAAATGATTAAATCCTTGTGGACGGCCAAGACCGGTCTGGAATCCCAGCAGGTCAAGATGGATGTGATATCCAACAACCTGGCCAACGTCAGCACCAACGGCTTCAAGAAATCCCGCGCGGTATTCGAAGACCTGTTGTACCAGAACCTGCGTCAGCCCGGCGGCGCCAACGACGTGCAGAATACCCTGCCTTCCGGCATGCAGGTGGGCAGCGGCGTGCGCCCGGTGGCCACCGAGCGGCTGCACAGCCAGGGCGGTCTGGAGAACACCGGCAACTCCCGCGATCTGGCGATCAACGGCAAGGGCTTCTTCCAGGTGCGCATGCCCGACGGCAACGTGGCCTTTACCCGTGACGGCAGTTTCCAGCTCGACCAGAACGGCCAGATGGTCACCTCCAGTGGCTACCCGCTGGAGCCGGCGGTAATGATCCCGGAGAACGCCCTGTCAGTGAGCATCGGCAAGGACGGCCTGGTGACGGTCACCGAACCGGGCTCCACCCAGAGCGTGGAGGTGGGCCAGCTGACCGTGTCCACCTTTGTTAACCCGGCCGGCCTGCAAAGCATCGGCGAGAACCTCTATCTGGAAACCACCGCCTCCGGCATGCGCACGGAAAGCATGCCCGGCATGAACGGCGCCGGCGGTCTGTACCAGGCCTATGTGGAAACCTCCAACGTCAATGTGGTGGAGGAAATGGTCAACATGATCCAGACCCAGCGCGCCTATGAAATCAACAGCAAGGCGGTGAAGACTTCCGACGAAATGCTGTCCCGTCTGGCGCAGCTCTGATCGTGATGCGGGAGAACCGGGTGGACGCCATCGTGAAACCTTGCCGGATTGGCACCGTGCTGCTGTCGCTGTTCCTGTGGCTGAGCGGCTGCGCGCAATTGCCGCAGCCCTCGGTGGTCGGCGAGCAGGAAAGCGTGGAAATTCCACAGCCGCCGCCGGCGCTGTCCAACGGTTCCATCTACCAGGCCGGACGCGGCCAGAAGCCGCTGTTCGAGGACCGCCGCCCGCGCGCGGTGGGCGACGTGCTAACGGTGATGGTCAACGAGCAGGTGAGCGCCAGTAAGAGCTCGCAGAGCAACGCCGACCGCAGCGGTTCCGCGTCCTTCACGCCCACCGCCGTACCCAAGGGGCTGGAGGATCTCAGCGATTACGGCTTCGATCTCACCGGCGAGAACGACTTTGAAGGCGGTGGCGGCTCCCAGGCGGAGAACACCTTCACCGGCACCATCACCGTGACGGTGCTGGAAGTGCTCACCAACGGCAATCTGCGGGTGCGCGGCGAGAAGCAGATTCTGATTAACCAGGGTACTGAGTTCATCCGCTTCTCCGGGGTGGTGGATCCGCTGGAGATTTCCGACACCAACACGGTGCCCTCCACCCAGGTGGCGGACGCGCGCATCGAGTACGTCGGCGACGGCTACATCAACGAGGCGCAGCACATGGGTTGGCTGCAACGCTTTTTCCTGAATATTTCGCCGTTTTGAACAGGGGAGTGACGGTCATGGCACGGTTGCGTCTGGGCGCGCTGACACTATCGCTGAGTCTGATGCTGAGCGTCTTGAGCTCAACCGCGCGGGCCGAATCCCTGCGCGAATTGGCGGACTTTTCCGGGGTGCGCGATAACGTGCTGGTGGGCTACGGCCTGGTGGTGGGCCTGGACGGCTCCGGCGACCAGACCATGCAGACCCCGTTCACCACGCAAAGCCTGACCAATATGTTTTCGCAGCTGGGCATCGCGATTCCGCCGGGCACCAACATGCAGTTGCGCAACGTGGCCGGCGTGATGGTGACCGCCGACCTGCCGCCGTTTTCCGCCCCCGGCCAGCGTATCGACGTGGTGGTGTCCTCGATCGGCAACGCCCGCAGCCTGCGCGGCGGTACCCTGCTGATGACCCCGCTCAAAGGCGCCGACGGCGCCACTTACGCGCTGGCCCAGGGCAACCTGCTGATCGGCGGCGCCGGCGCCGAAGCCGGCGGCAGCAGCGTGCAGATCAACCAGCAGGCCAGTGGGCGCATCGCCGGCGGCGCGGTGGTGGAGCGGGAAGTGCCGCTGGAGCTGGGCGCCAACGGCGGCCTGCTGGAACTGCAACTGAAAACCGCCGACTTCGGCACCGCCGAACGCGCGGTGCGCGCCATCAATCAGGAATTCGGCAGCACCGTGGCGGCGGCGCGCAACGCCCGCACCATTCAGTTGCGCGGCCCGGAAAACGAAAACGAGCGGGTCAGTTTCATGGCCCGGGTGGAACGCGTCTACGTCACCCCCACCGACGCCCCCGCCAAGGTGATCATCAATGCCCGCACCGGTTCGGTGGTGCTCAACGGTCGCGTCACCCTGAAGCCGGCGGCGGTGGCCCACGGCAACCTGTCGGTGGTGATCGACACCGAGTTCGGCGTTAGCCAGCCGGCGCCGTTCGGCGACGGCGAAACCACCGTGGTGCCGGACAGCGAGATCAGCATTCAGCAGCAACAGGGGTCGCTGCAGTTCGTTGAAGGCGCCGACCTGATGCAAGTGGTGGACGCCCTCAATGCGCTGGGCGCCACGCCCCAGGAGCTGATGTCGATTCTCGAAGCGTTGAAAGCGTCCGGCGCGCTGCGCGCGGAACTGGAGATTATCTGATGGACGGTTCCATACAGGGGCAGTTCGCGCTGGATGTGCAGGGCCTTGACCGGCTCAAGCACAGCGCCGCCCGCGACCCGCAAAAGCAGCTGCGCAGCGCCGCCGAGCAGTTCGAGGCGCTGTTTCTGCACCGCATGATCAAAAGCATGCGCGACGCCTCGCCGCGCTCGGAGCTCACCGACAGCTCGCAGATGCGTTTTTATCAGTCCCTGTTCGACCAGCAAATGTCGCAGCACATGGCCGGTCGTGGACTGGGCTTGGCGGACCAGCTGGTGGCGCAGCTTTCCGGTAAGGGTGTTTCCCCCGACGCCGCGCGTGCCGCCACCGGTGCGTCGCCGCTGGACGCCATTCCCCGTGGCGAACCGCGCCGGTTGCCCGGCGTGGATTCTGCGGCAGGCGTCCCTGCGGCAGGCGATCCTGCGGCAGGCGTCCCGGCGGCAGGTACTTCGCAGGGCAAGGCGGCGTCCGCGATGGACGATGCCGGCGCGTCCGACACCGTGGCGCGTACCGAGCCGCCCCGACCGCCGCTGCTGAGCGCGGCCAACCCGGCGACGCCCACCGATTTCGTGCATCAACTCTCCGAGCCGGCCCGGGAAGCGTCCCGGCGCACCGGCATGCCAGCGCCGCTGATCCTGGCCCAGGCGGCCCTGGAAACCGGCTGGGGACGCCGGGAAATCCCCACCGCCGACGGCGCCAACAGCCATAACCTGTTCGGCATCAAGGCCGGCGCCGACTGGAAAGGCCCCACCACCGAAGTGGTCACCCACGAATACATCAACGGCCGGCGCACACAGGTGGTGGACCGCTTCCGCGTCTATGACTCTTACGCCGAGGCGTTCGCCGATCACAGCCGGCTGATCCGAGACAACCCGCGCTACGCGCGGGTGCTCGACGCCGCGGACGCGAAGCAGGCGGCGCAGGCTCTGCAGAACGGCGGTTACGCCACCGACCCGGCTTACGCGGATAAGCTGGTAACCCTGATGGATCAGATCGGCGGGCTGGACGGTACGGACCGATTTGCGGCAGCGGACTTTGTAGGAGCGGGCCCCGCCCGCGAAAGGGGCGAAGCCCCGGCAGGATCCCAGAGACCTGTTCGATAAGCGTCTCTGGGATCCCGCCGGGTGGCTGGTACCACCCTTTCGCGGGCGGGGCCCGCTCCTACAGCAAGCATTAAAGAAGCGCGGGGCGCGGTCGATATAAAGGGTACGGGTTAACAGGAACAATACGATGAGCATGTTTTCCATCGGGCTCAGCGGCCTGAACGCCGCGCAGAACGCCCTGAACACCACCAGTAACAACATCAGTAATGTCTATACGCCCGGCTACAACCGCGAGCTGACATTACTCGGCGAGCGCTCCAGCAGCGGCGGCGTGCAGGTCAACGATATTCAGCGCCAGTTCGATTACTACGTGGCCGATCAGCTCAACGCGGCGGGCAGCAAAAGCAGCGCCCTGCAGTCCTATCAGACCCAGGTCAGCCAGATCGATAACCTGCTTGCCGATCAGGAAGCGGGTCTGGCGCCGCTGATGCAGGATTTCTTCTCGTCGCTGGAAGACCTGGCCAGTGCACCGTCCGACCCGGCGGCCCGTCAGGGCGTGATCGGCGCGGCGGATACCCTCAGTGCCCAGTTCCGTTCTTTCGACGGCTATCTGCGTGATATGCAGAGCGGTATCGATAGCAACATCCGTGATGAAATCACCCAGATCAATAACAGCGCCGATCAGATCGCCAACCTGAACCGAGAGATCGCCCTGGCCAAGGCGAAGACCGGTAAAGCGCCCAACGGCCTGTTGAATCAGCGCGATCAGTTGGTGGCCGAAATCAACGAGCGTGTTGATGTGCGGCTAACGATTCAGGAGAGCGGCACCTACAACCTTTCCATCGGCAACGGCCAGCCGATTGTCGCCGGCACCCGCAGCTTCTCACTGGAAGCGATGACGTCGTCGTCGGATCCGACGCGAACGGTGGTGGGCTACAACGATTCCGCCGGTAACCAGGTGGAACTCAACGAGGGCGCGATCACCGGTGGGGCGCTGGGCGGTTTGCTGACGTTCCGTTCCGAGACTCTGGATAAGACCCAGAACCAGATCGGTCAGCTGGCGGTGTCCCTGGCCACCGCCCTCAACGAACAGCACCAGGCCGGTGTCGACCTTAACGGTGACCCCGGCGAGGCCATGTTCTCGGTGGGCCAGCCGCGTGCCTTCTCCAACGAAAACAACGCCGGTTCGGCCACCATCGACGCCGCGTTCGGTGATATCGACCAGCTCACCAGCAGCGACTACGACCTGGTGGTCACCGACGCCGCCGCCGGTGAATTCGAGATCACCCGGCGCGACACCGGCGAGCGGGTCACCGCCACCCTGTACGGCAGCGACCAGCTCAACCTGGGCGGTGTGGTGGTCACCATCGGTGACGCCGGCACCCTGGCCAACGGTGATCGTTTCCAGGTGCAGCCCACCCGGCAGGCCGCCGGTGGCCTGGAGAACCGTATCAGTGAACCCGCGCAAGTGGCCGCCAGCCAGGGCGGCGGCAGTGGCGACAACCAGAACGCCCTGGCCATGCAGGATTTGCAGGACAGCTTGCTGGTGGGTGGCGGCGCCACCCTGAGCGGCGCCTACGCGGCGATTGTCGGCGACGTCGGTAACCGTACCAACATCGTTCAGGCCAACCTGAGCGCCCAGCAGGGTCTGACCGAGCAGCTGGAAGCGGTGCAGCAGTCCGAATCCGGCGTCAATCTGGACGAAGAAGCCGCCAACCTGATTCGTTATCAACAATTTTACCAGGCCAATGCCAAGGTGATTCAGACCGGCTCCACCATCATGGACGCCATCCTCGGCTTGCGTTAACAGGAAAAGACCATGCGTATCAGCACCGTCACCATGTATGAGCAGAGCATGAATTCCCTGAATCAACAGCAGGGCGAGTTCATGCGGGTGGGTCAGCAGATCGCCACCGGACGCAAGGTGGTCAACCCCTCCGACGACCCCCAGGCGGCCTCGCGGGCGGTGCAGGTGGCACAGTCCATGTCGGTCACCGAACAGTACGCCGACTCACGGATCAGCGCGCGCAACGCCCTGTCCCAAGAAGAAAGCGTGCTCAACAGCGTCAGCGACGCCATCGCCAGCGCCAAGACGCTGATGATCCAGGCCGCCAGCGACACCCTCAGTGACGCGGACCGGGCCTCGGTGGCCAGCGATCTGCGCGGCGTGTACGAAACCGTGATCGGTCAGGCCAACGCCACCAACGGCAACGGCCGGCATTTGTTCGGCGGCTATCAGGACGCCAGCGAGCCCTTCGTGCGCGCCGCCGACGGCAGCGTCAGCTATGTCGGCGATACCAATACCCGCGAGCAGCGCGTTGATGCCTCCCGGCTGATGCCGGTGGCCGACAACGGCCAGACCATTTTCCAAAGCGTGCATTCCAGCGCCGGCTACGTGGCGGAGGCGGACGCCGGTAACAGCGGCAGCCTGACGTTCAAGGGGCCGCAGATCATTGACGAAAGCGATCCGGATTTCGGCAACAGCTTTCAGATTGAATTCGACGTTACCGGTGGCACCACCACCTATTCGGTGGACGGCGGCCCGGCGCAGGCCTATGAAGCCGGGCAGGCGGTGGAAGTGGGCGGCCTGTCGATTACGCTCAAGGGGGAGCCCGCCGACGGCGACCGCCTGGAGATGGGCAAAGCGGAGAACATGAATACCGATTTGTTCAAAACCTTCGAGAAAGCGTTGGCGGTGCTTGATCAACCCGCGGTCAGTGACGCCGACAAAGCGGCCCGTGCCAACACCATCAACACCGCCATGCGCGAGTTCGACAACAGCCTGGATAACGTGCTCACCGTACGCGCCTCCGTGGGCTCGCGCCTGAACGAACTGAACGTGGTGGACGGCGTGGCCGGCAACCGGCAGCTCAATTACACCGAGACCTATTCCAACCTGATCGGCGACCTGAGCGATCCCGCCAACTTCGCGGAAGTGGTGTCGCAATACAGCCTGCGTCAGGTCAGCCTGCAGGCGGCCCAGAAAGCGTTCGTCGATATCAAGGGCATGAGCCTTTTCGACCGCATGTAACTTTGTAGCAGCGGACTGTGGGAGCGGGCCCCGCCCGCGAAAGGCAAGCAAAGCTTGCCGGCGGGATACCAGAGGCCTTTCTAACAAGGCACCAACAGCGTCTCTGGAATCCTGCCGGGTGGCTGAAGGCCACCCTTTCGCGGGCAAGGCCCGCTCGCACAAGTGCGGATCCACCACCGTCAGGAGAGAGGCGCGAGTGCTTCGACCAACTGGCTGAGAAACTGCAAACCTTCCGCGAACAGCCCTTGCAGGAAGCGGCCGAAGTCGGTCATCAGCACCAGCAGCAGGAACAGGCCCAGGGTGAGGGAGGTGGGGAAGCCCACCGAAAATACGGTGAGCTGCGGCGCCGAACGGTTAAGGATGCCCAGCGACAGGTTGACGATCAGCAGCGCCGCCACCAGCGGCAGCGCCAGCAATAGACCGGACACGAAAATGGTGCCGCCGTAGCGTACCAGCATTTCGAAGCCGCCGGGGTTGAGCCCGCTGGTGCCCACCGGCAGGGTCTGGAAACTGGTGGCCAGGGTGTCGATCACGATCAGATGGCCGTTTACCGCCAGGAACATCAGCAGTGTGATCATGTAGAACAGCCGCGACAGGATCATGGTGTTGGCGCCGTCCGGGCTCACGAAGGTGGCGAACGCCAGCCCCATCTGCAAGCCGATGAATTCCCCCGCCGCCTGCACCACGGTCAGCATTACCCGCACCGCCAGCCCCATGGCGATGCCGATCAGTGTTTGCTCCACCACGATGCCCAGGCCCGTCCAGGACCATACCGGTGCCGCCGGCAGGGGCGGCAGGCCCGGCGCCACCACCACGCACAGCAGGGCGGCCAGACCGATCTTGACCCGGTTGGGTACGGCGCTGTGGCCAAGCAGCGGCGCCGCCAGGAAGAACCCGGAGAAGCGCATGAACGGCCACAGAAAGGCGGTGAGCCAGGCGTGCAGTTGGTCAAAGGACACATCGACCATGGCGTGGGCTCAGGAGACCAGGAACGGAATGTTCTGGAACAGGGTGCGGGTGAAATCAATAATCAGGGAAAGCAGCCAGGGGCCGGCGATGATCAGCACCGCGAACACGCCGAGAATTTTGGGAATAAACGACAGCGTCATCTCGTTAATCTGGGTGGCGGCCTGGAACAGGCTCACCAGCAGGCCGATCAGCAGCGCGGTGATCAGCAACGGCGCGCCCAGGTAGAGGGTGACCATCATCGCCTGGTAGGCAATCGACATAACCGTTTCGGGTGTCATACGAAAAAGCTCTCCGCCAGGGATCCGATAATCAGCTGCCAGCCGTCAACGAGTACGAACAGCATCAGTTTGAACGGCAGCGAGATGGTCGCCGGCGGCACCATCATCATGCCCAGTGCCATCAGCACGCTGGCGACGACCAGGTCAATGATCAAAAACGGAATGAAAATGGTGAAACCGATCTGAAACGCGGTCTTCAGTTCGCTGGTCACGAACGCCGGCAGCAGCACCCGGAAGGGGAGATCCTCCGGCCCCGCCATGGGGCCCACCTCGGCGAGCCGGGCGAACAGGGCGATGTCGGGCTCGCGGGTTTGCGCCAGCATGAACTCCCGGAAAGGCTGGGCGCCGCGCTCCACGAACTCGGGGAATTCGATCTGTTCCTGCTCCAGCGGCACCCAGGCCTGGTCGTAGACCTTGTTGAACACCGGCGACATGACGAAGAAAGTAAGAAACAGCGTCAGGCCCAGCAGCACCTGGTTGGGCGGCGCCGATTGCGTGCCCATGGCGGTGCGCAGCAGGCTGAGCACGATGATGATGCGGGTGAAGCAGGTCATCATCAGCAGCACGGCGGGCAGGAACGCCAGGCTGCTGAGCAGCAGCAGGGTCTGCAGTTTGATCGACCACTGCTGGCCGCCGCCGGCGGTGGGTTCGCTGGTGATGCCCGGGATCGTCGCCTGGCCCCAGGCCAGATCGGGCAAGGCGACAATAAGCGCCAGCAGCAACCAGGGCAGGGCGCGGCGCGTGGCGCCGGCCGGCAGGGCCCACCTCATTGCGGCTTCTCCGGGCCGCCACGCACGTTGTTCTTGAGCGCCTGGGCGAAACGGCGCGCGAAGCTGTCTTGCGGGTTGACCCCCTGGTGGACGGGTGCCGTCTTGGTGTCCGCGCTCCGTTGCGGCGCCGGCCGTTCATGCAGCTTGGTGACCTGGCCGCCACCGACGCCGAGCACCAGCCAGGTGTCTTCCAGCTCGACCACCACCACCCGTTCCTTGGCGCCCACGGCGCGGCTGGCGACCACGTTCAGGGTTTGACCGGCGCCACCCAGCTGGCCGGGCCCGAAGCGCTTGAGCAGCCAGCCGCACAGCACGATCAGGCCGACCATCACGGCCAGCACCAGGGCGGTCTTGCCGAACGCGGCCATGCCCAGCATGGCGTCGCCGCCCGCTTGCACGGCTTCGATACCGGCTTTTGCCTGGGTCTCCGTGCTCATCGGTTAAGCTTCTGGACCCGCTCGGAGGGGGTGATGATCTCGGTGATACGGATGCCGTATTTGTCTTCCACCACCACCACTTCGCCCTGGGCGATCAGATAGCCGTTGATCAGAATATCCATGGGCTCGCCGGCCAGGCCGTCCAGCTCCACCACCGAGCCCTGCGCCAGTTCCAGCAGTTGCTTGATGGTGATGCGGGTGCGCCCCAGTTCCACGCTCAGCTTGACCGGGATGTCCATGATCATTTCCAGGTCGCGGGCGTCGCCGCCACCACCGCTGCCGGCGTCGAACGGCTTGAACACCTGGTCGCCGGCATTGCCGCCGGCCGCCGCGGTGGTGTCCGGTTCGCCTTCCGCGGCCTCCTGTTCGGCCAGGGCTTCGGCCCAGGGGTCGGCGTCGTCGCCACCGCCGGCGTCGTCGCTTTGTTGTTCGGCCATGGCCTTTTCCCAGTCGTCGTCGCTGGCGTTTTGATCGGGTTTGTTGGGATCAGTCATTGCTCGGCTTCCTCGGTACCGACGCCGCATGGGCGTTGGCGTGGTCGATGACGCGCTGTACGCGCAGCGCCCGTTGTTCGTCGCGGCTGCCGTAATCGCATTCCAGTACCGGCACGCCGTCCACCCGCGCGGTGACGGTGTCGGGTAGCTCGATGGGCAGCACATCGCCCTGCTTGAGGCTCATTACCTGGGAGATGCGGCTGGGCAGATTGACGAATTCGGCCACCAGCTCCACCTCCGAGCGGCGGATTTCCCCCGCCATGCGATGGCTGAACGCCTGGTCGCCGGCGTCACGGCCATCGGCTATCGGGTTATTGAGCTGCTCGCGCAGCGGCTCGATCATCGAATAGGGCATGCACACCTGGAAGTCGCTGGCCAGGTTGCCCACTTCCAGATGGAAGGTGGTGTTAACGATGATCTCGTTGGGCGAGTTGGTGATGTTGGCGAATTTGGCCTGGATCTCGGAACGCAGATAGCTGATTTCCAGGGAGTACACCGACTTCCAGGCGTCCTGGTAGGCGTCGATGGCAAGCTTGAGCAGGCGCTGAATAATGCGCTGCTCGGTGTTGGTGAATTCGCGCCCCTCGGACTTGGTGACGAAGCGGCCGTCACCACCGAACAGGTTGTCCACCACCATGAACACCAGGCTGGGCGGGAACACCACCAGCCCGGTGCCGCGCAGCGGCTTCATGGCGATCAGGTTGAGGTTGGTGGGCACCGGCAGATTGCGGGCGAAATCCTTGAAGCTCTGGTAACGCACTGAGTCCACGGTGATGTCCGCGCTGCGCCGGATCAGGTTGAACAGGCTGACCCGGAAATGGCGCGCGAAACGTTCGTTGATAATGTCCAGGCTGTGCAGGCGCTCGCGAATAACCCGATGCTGGGACGCCGGGTCATAGGGCCGCATGCGCGGCTCTTTGCTGGCCGGCGACTCGTCGTCACCGCCGGGCCCGTTGAGCAGCGCATCGATTTCTTCCTGGGATAGCAGATCGTCTTGTGCCATTGGCGTCCACCCGGTTTATTGCACGATGAACTCGGTGAAGAGCACATCATCCACTTGCAGTTCGGGTTGCTGGTCCCCGGCCGACTCCTGGAACAACGCCAGTATCTTGGCCTTGAGCTGCTCCTTGCCGTCCTGGGTGGCCACGCTTTGCGAGCTCTGCCCGGACAGCAGCATTAGCAACCGACTGCGCAGCTGCGGCATATGCTCGCGTACGTAGCTTTCGGTCTCGCTGTCGGCGACCTGCAGGGACAGGCCCACGTACAACAGACGCTGACCGCACAGATCGCCCTGCAGATTGACGGTGAACGGATCAATTTTGATGTAGATCACCGGCCGGGGGGCTTCCACCTGTTCCACCGGTTGTTCGCCGTCGTTGTCGTCGTCGCCGTCATCGGACAGCAACAAGTACATATTGATGGCCACCAGCGCGACGAGCAGGACCGCCATCAAGGCGATCAACCATCCAAGTGTGCTCGACCGTTTCGGGGAATCCGCCATGGGTTGTGCCTTCCATCCTGAATAAGGGTTGCCGTTTCAAGGTGCAGTATGCCGACGGCGCGGCTGCCGGCATGGCCGGAAAAGGCCCCGCTAAAGGGCCTATCTTTGGCGTTAGGGCCTGTTCACACTACTTGCATCGCGCCTGCTGGATGCCCTTTTTGCTTCCAGCTAGGCGGAGGGAGCGCCGTTTGGTCATTCCAAATAAGCGACCGACAACGACGCTGGGGGCAAAAAGGGCTCCAGCCCTTCGGGTTGCGGCTAAAAAGCCACCACTCTGCGTTGCTCGTCGTTCATTTGGAATTACCAAACTTCTCTCCTCTCGCCTTGATTGGTGGCTTTTTAGCCGCAACAGGCGCGATGCAAGTAGTGTGAACAGGCCCTAGGCGTATAGATCCACGCCGCCGGTGTCACCGCCGATGATGCGGTTCACCGGCACGCTTTCCTCGACGCCGCCGACGGACTCACCGGCCAGGCCGCCGCCGCCCGCTGAGCGGCCCTGCTCGCCGGGTTGGCCGTCGCCGTTACCGGCGAACCCCTGGCGGTGCTCGCCGACCATCGCTTCGCCCAGGGCGATGCCCTGTTCGGCCAGCGCTTCCCGCAGTTGCGGGATCGCCTGTTCCACCGCGCCGCGCACCGTGGAATGGCTGGAGAAGAAATGCGCCTGGGCGCCCTGGTCGTCGAGCTTCAGGCTCACCGACAACGGCCCCAGCTCACGGGGATTAAGGTGCAATTCCATCTGCTGGTCGCCGCGCTGCGCCAGGCCCACCATCTGCTGGCCCAGTTGCTGCTGCCAGGGGGCGCTGGCCACCGGTGCCTGCAACGTGAACGCGGTGGCGGGGCTGGCGGTGCCACCGGCCGCTCCGGTTTGGCCGGTGGCCGCGCCGGTGGCGCCCAGCACGCCGGCGTTTTGCGCGCCGCCTTCCTGGTTAGCGCCCAGGCGCGTTTCCAGCCGTGACCGGTCCAGGGTGCCGTTCAGCGCCTGGGCATCGGCCGCCCAGGCGGGCAGGGCGGGCTTGGCCTCGCCGATGGTGGCCAGTGCCGGGGTCAGAGTATGGGCGGTGATGCCGTCAGCAGGGCCGCCAGACTGGGTCGCTACCCGAGTGAGCGCGTCCGGCGCGCGCATCACCGGCAGGTCCTGCGCCGCGTTCGTCGAGCCGGCCGCGGTCAGCGGCGCGGCCACGGCCAAACCACCGACCAGGGGATTATCGGCGCCGATTGGCACGGCGCTCTCCGCGCTGCTCTTATCGGTGTCCCCGCCGCTGAGGCCGTGGTCCGCCAGCGAGGCGTCCAGGTCGGCCAGGGCGTCACTCTCTTGGGCTTCGGCTTCGGCACCGGTTTTCAGCTGGCTGCCGGCCAGTGTTTCCAGCGCATGGCGCAGGGCGTCGCTGGCTTCGCCGTTGATCTGGCGGTCGCCGCCCGCGTCGAGCAGCGCCAGGGTGGTTTGGTCCGTTGCGCCGTTGTGGTCCGACGCGGCCAACAGTTTCGCCGCCGCGTTCCGCAGGGAGCCGGCGAAGGCGTCGCCGTCCGCCGCCGCCGGTTGCCCGGCGGGGCCGGTCTTGGCGAGGTTCTGGCTAAGCAGAGCAGTGATATCCATGGGTATCCTCCCGTCAGTCCCGGCGCGCGCGGCGGGCCATCGCGTTGTTGGTCTGTTCGTCGTTGTCGCGCCGTTCGCGGCGCTGTTCCTGCTGGCGCGCCTGTTCGGCGCGGCGCGAGGCCAGGGTGTCGTAGGACGACAGTTGCCGTTGCCGTTGTTTCCAGTGCTGCTGGCTGGCGGCGACTTTTTCCTGTTGCTGATCCAGCGCCCGCAGGGCGGCGTCGATGGCGTCGTCCAGGGAGCGGATAAAGCGCCGGTAGTTGGCCAGGGTGGCGGCGTCGATGCCCCGGCCCATGGCGTCCTGCAGGCGCCGGCAGTACTCCTGCCGATAGCGCCGCAGGGCGTCCAGTTGCGCCGCGCTCTGTGCCTGGCCACGGCGGTCGTCGGCGAGGCTGCGACCGGCCTGGTCGCGGGCTTTACGGCTTTGCTCGATTAATGTGTCCAGCGGGTTGGACGCGTTCATGGCACACCTCCAAGCAAGGCACCCAGTGCCTGTTGCGAATCATCGATATCGGCGCGCTCGCCGATACCCTGCTGCAAAAACTGTTCAATCGACGGGTACAGCTCCACCGCCTGATCCAGCGACGGATCATGGCCGGGGCTGTAGGCGCCCACGCTGATCAAGTCGCGGTTGCGCTGGTAGCGTGAGAACAAATGCTTGAACTGCTGGGCGCGCTGTTGCTGCCCGCCGCCGACAATGGCGGTCATGGCGCGGCTGATCGAGGCTTCGATGTCGATCGCCGGGTAGTGGCCGGATTCCGCCAGGGCGCGCGACAACACCACATGGCCGTCGAGGATGGCGCGGGCGGAATCGGCGATCGGGTCCTGCTGGTCGTCGCCCTCGGTGAGCACGGTGTAGAAGGCGGTGATCGAGCCGCCGCCGGTTTCGCCGTTGCCGGCCCGCTCCACCAGCCCCGGCAGTTTGGCGAACACCGACGGCGGGTAGCCCTTGGTGGCCGGCGGTTCGCCGATCGCCAGGGCGATCTCCCGTTGCGCCATGGCGTAGCGGGTCAGCGAATCCATGATCAGCAGCACGCTGAGGCCGGCGTCGCGGAAATGCTCCGCCACCCGGGTGGCGTAGGCCGCGCCCTGCAGCCGCTGCAGCGGCGAGGTGTCCGCTGGCGCCGCCACCACCACCGAGCGGCGACGGCCTTCCTCGCCGAGAATGTTATCGATGAAATCCTTCACTTCCCGGCCGCGCTCGCCGATCAGCCCCACCACGATCACGTCGGCGCCGGTGTAGCGGGCCATCATGCCCAGCAGCACGGATTTACCCACGCCGGAGCCGGCGAACAGCCCCATGCGTTGGCCACGGCCAATGCTCAGCAGGGTATTGATGGCGCGGATGCCGACGTCGATCTGGGTGTCGATGGGCGCCCGCGCCAGCGGGTTCATGGGGGGCGAGGCCAGGGTGCCGTGTGGCACGTCGTCCAGGGGCGCGCCGCCGTCCAGGGGGCGGCCGTTGCCGTCCACCACCCGGCCCAGCAGGGCGTCGCCGAGCGGAAACCGGCGGGCGCCGGTGTCGTCGCCGTCGCCCAGCGGGAACACCCGGGCGCCCGGCACCAGGCCGCTGATTTCCGCCAGCGGCATCAGAAACAGCTTGTCCCCGGAGAAGCCCACCACTTCCGCTTCGGCGAAGTCCGGGCGGGCGCTGCCCGGCGCCGTGATCTCGATGCGGCAGGCGCTGCCCAGCGGCGTGCGCAGGCCCACCGCCTCCAACACAAGCCCGGTGGCGCGCACCACCCGGCCGCTGGCCTGGTAGTGGGGCGCGGTGGCCACGCGCCGGGTGACGCTGTGCAGCGTGCGACGCCACTGCGCCTGATGGAGGTTGTCGGCGCTGTTCATGGTTGCTCCCCGCCGTCGTTCCCGGCGGCTTGCGGCCGGCGGCTGCGCCGGCGCACCCGCGCCGCCAGGTTTTCCCAGCGGCTTTCCAGCGTGGCGTCGAGCTCGCCGCTGGGGCTGGTCACCCGGCAGCCGCCACGGCTGAGCTGGTCGTCCGGGTGCAGCTTCCAGCCGGCGGCCTGGAATTCCGCGTGCAGTTCCTGCTCCACCAGGGCCAGGTCGTCGGGGTGCAGCCACAGGCGGGTCTTGCCGTTGAGCGCGGGTTCTTCATGGATCAGGGTGCGCACCAGGTTGAGAATCTCGTCGGGCTGTTCGCGCAGGGCATCGCCGGCCAGTTGGCGGCCGGTGGCCAGGGCCAGATCCACCAGATCCTCGGCAATGGCGTGGTCCAGGTCGGCCAGCGCCAGACGGAACTGGTCCACCAGCTCGGCCAGTGGCGCCAGGGCGTCCTGGCGCTGGCGGGCGGTTTCGTGCTCGCCGGCGCGGCGGCCTTCTTCCAGCCCCTGGGCGTGGCCTTCCTGGCGGCCTGCCTCGAAGCCTTCCCGGTGGCCTTCACGGCGGGCTTCCTCACGGGCTTTATCGCGCAACGCCTGCAGCTCGGCCTGATGCTGGAACGCCTTGCGCTGTTCCGCATCGACGTTGGCGGGGCGGTTGGCGCGCGGGTCGCGGGCGCCGTCCAGTTCGCCCATCCGCCAGCGGCGCCAGCTTGAGTGGGCGCTAGACATAGGCGTCGTCCCCGCCGCTCAAGACGATTTCGCCGTTGTCCGCCAGGCGGCGCACCACCTGCAGAATGGCCTTCTGTTCGCTCTCCACCTGCGATACCCGGATCGGGCCGCTGGCTTCCATGTCCTCGCGCAGCAGGGTGGCGGCGCGGGTGGACATGTTGCGCAGGAATTTCTCTTTGAGTTTTTCGTCGGAGCCTTTCAGCGCCACCATCAGGGCGTTGGTGTTGATCTCTTTGAGCAGCAGCTGGATGCCGCGGTCGTCCACGTCGAGCAGATTCTCGAACAGGAACATTTCGTCGATGATCTTCTGCGCCAGATCCTCGCTGTGCGCGCGCACCGTTTCGATCACGGTTTCCTCGGCGCTGGAGTTCATCAGGTTGAGAATCTCGGCGGCGGTGCGGGCGCCGCCCATCTTGCTGCGCTTGAGGTTCTGGCCGTCGAGCATGCCGCCCAGCACTTCGGTGAGCTCCTGCAGGGCGGCGGGTTGCACGCCACTGAAGGTCGCGATGCGCAGCACCACGTCGTTGCGCAGCTTGTCGTCGAAGTATTCCAGCACGTCGGCGGCCTGGCGCCGTTCCAGGTGCACCAGGATGGTGGCGATGATCTGCGGGTGTTCGTCGCGGATCATCTCGGAAACCATGTTGGCTTCCATCAGGTTGAGCGCGTCGATGCCGGAATTGGCGCCGTTCTGCTCCAGGATGTCCTCGAGCAGGCTGGAGGCGCGCTCATTGCCCAACGCCTTGGTCAGCACTGAACGGATGTGGTCGCTGGAATACAGATTCAGGGCGGCGAACTGTTCCGACTCGTCATAGAAATCGTCCAGCACCTGGCGCATCTGGTCGTGGGACACATTGCCCAGCGACGCCATCTCCTGGCTGATCTCCTGCACTTCGCGGGCGGACAGATGCTTGAACACCTCGGCGGCGCTGTCTTCATCCAGAGCCAGCAACAGAACGGCGGCCCGTGTGGTGTGGGTGAGCTCAGTCATTCCGGTTCATCCAGTTGCGCACGATCATTGCCACCATGGCCGGATCCTCCTGGGCCATGTCCTGCAGATCCTGGCGGTTTTGTTCGTAGGCCGAGGAGCGGCGCCGGCGGCGGCGCGGCTCGGCCGGCTCCGGGTCGTCCTCGTCGCGGGCGGCGGGCGGTGCCGGCGCGGGCGCCTGGGCCGGTCGTGCCGCCGGCGCCGGGGCCTGGCTCGTGTAGCGCTTGAGCATCGGGCGCAGCACCAGCAGGTAGAGCAGCAAGGCGGCCAGCCCCACCAGCAACCAGCGGCCCATGGAGAACAGGAAGTCCTGCCAGAACGGGTCCTGCCACCAGGCGCGCTGTTGGTCTTCGGGTTCCACCCGGGTGAAGGGGCTGTTGACCACTTCCAGGCCGTCGCCGCGCTCCGCGGAGAAGCCCATCGCCTGACGGGCCAGTTGGTTGATGCGCGTCAGTTGTTCCTCGCTGAGCGGCTCCGCCGTCGGTTGGCCGTTGTCGTCGACGCCCTGGCGGTAGTCCACCACCACCGCCACGGACAGCCGTTCCACCTGGCCGCGCTCGTGCTGAACATGGGTGATGTTGCGGTCCACCTCATAATTGATCACGTCTTCGTGGTTGAGGCGTTTGGTGGCGTTGTCGTCGTCCTGGGTGTTTTCACCGTCCTGCTGATCGTCACCTTGCTGCACCGGTGAGGCCGCCGTGCCGGGGGGCGTATTGGTCAGCGCGCCGGGCACGCCTTGGGCGAGATCCTCGCCGCCGCTGTAGACCGCCCGGGTCTGGCTGCTGCGCACCGCCGCCGGGTTGCCGCCCTGGTTGGGCCCGTAGCGTTCGTTGGTTTCCTCGCGGCGGGCGAAATTCACTTCCGCGGTGACCTGGGCGCGTACGTTCTCGGCGCCCAGAATCGGTGCCAGAATGCTTTCGATGCGCTGGCGGTAGACGCGCTCCACTTCGCGCACGTATTCCAGCTGGGTGCCGTCCAGGCCGCCGCCGCTGCCGGACGGGCGCGACAACAGGCGGCCGGCCTGATCCACCACGGTGACGTCTTCCAGGGCCAGCTCGGGCACGCTGCTGGACACCATGTGCACGATGGCATCGACCTGGCCGTCACCCAGTGCGCGGCCCGCTTCCAGGGTCAGCACCACGGACGCCTTGGCCGGCTCGCGGTCGCGGATAAACACCGACGGCTTGGCCATGGCCAGATGCACCCGGGCCCGTGATACCGGGCCGAGCGCTTCGATGGAGCTGGCCAGCTCACCCTGTAAACCACGCTGAAAATTGACCTGCTCGGCGAATTGGCTGATCCCGAACGCCTGCTCGTCCATGATCTGAAAGCCCACGTTGCCGCCTTCCGGCAGCCCCTGCTCGGCGAGCTGCAGACGCAGTTTGTGCACCTGATCGCCGGGCACCATCAGGGCGCGGCCGCCCTGGCTGAATTGGTAGGGCACCGCGCGGCTTTCCAG
The DNA here is from genome assembly GCA_002389055.1 of Alcanivorax sp. UBA4485. Taxonomy (GTDB): domain Bacteria; phylum Pseudomonadota; class Gammaproteobacteria; order Pseudomonadales; family Alcanivoracaceae; genus Alloalcanivorax. Next base: position 14,135 of record DGNT01000064.1, on the reverse strand, counting down.
TTCACTGATGATGCGGCCGCCGTCGGATTCGCTGAGGTTGCTGTAGAGCACGCGGTATTCCGGTGAGCTGGCCCACATCAGCATGGCGGCGACCAGGGCGATCACCGCCGCCCCGGCCACCAGCAACGGCACCAGCGGGTTGGCACGCAGACGCGCCAGCATCTGCTCGATGCCGTTGTTGTCCGGGCGGGTCTCGCCGTTGCTCATGCGGGCCCCCCGGGGAGACGGGAATAGTGTTGAAAAGGCATTGCTGCTTTCCGGTGGTATTGCGACGCATGCCATTATGAGCAGCGCCGGAACACACAAAGGAAAGAAAAGCCCGCCTTTTTGCCGTCATTTGACCGCTTGGGTCATGGCGGGGGCTGGTAATCTTGCGGTTCAGATAACGGGTAACCCAGAGCCAGACGTTATGAGCATACCGACCATCAATCCGGCCATGCAGGCCGCGCTCAACCAGATGCAGGACCTCGCCGGGCAGGCGGCGGGCGCCGCCGTGCCGCGCGCCGACGGGCAAAACCTGGATACCACCGTGGGCACCGGCGGCTTCGCCGATGCCCTGCAATCCAGCCTGGAGCGGGTCAACCAGATGCAGGCGGAATCCGGCGCCAAAGCCAAGGCGTTTCAAGCCGGCGAGCCCGGTGTGTCGCTGCACGACACCATGATCACCGGGCAGAAAGCCAGCATCGCGTTCGAGATGACGGTGCAGACGCGTAACCGGTTGGTGTCCGCCTATAAAGACATAATGAATATGCAAGTCTAGAAAGAGCAGTTAACAGTTGATAGTTGATAGTTGATAGCTGAAAGAGCGGGCCGTGCCGGTGGCGCGGCCTGGGCTTAAACCTCTAGGCTGAAGAGGCGGCCTTTCATTTCTTCTAGGCGTTGGGCGGCGTTTAGGGCCTCTTCCGGGGGGATCTGGCGGATCAGCTCGCCGTTTTCCCGGTCGATCAGGCGGATGACGGTGCGCCCGGAATCCTCGCTCAGTTGAAACTCCACCCCGTAGCGGCGCAGCACTTCGTTGATTTGCTGGATCGGTTTGACCAGCGCCTCCCTTTGCACCATGCGACCTTCCGAATCGCTGTCCTGCACCGCGCCGCCGGCGGCGGGCAGCTGTGCCAGCACCTTTTCCACCCGCTGACGCGCGGCCTGGTAGGAGAACTGCGAAGGCAGCGATGAAACGCTGTTGTTATCCACGGGCGTGGTCATGGGCGGGCCTCTTAGCCGATAGTTATAAAAAAGGCCCCTTGTGGGGGCCTTCGGTTGTCCCAAGCGGGGCGCTGGGCGCCCCTATTGGTTTGGCGGTTAGCCGAGCAGGGACAGGACGCTCTGCGGTACCTGGTTGGCCTGGGCCAGTACGGAGGTGCCGGCCTGCTGCAGGATCTGCGCGCGGGTCATGTTGGACACTTCCACCGCGTAGTCGGCATCTTCGATGCGCGAACGGGCCGCGGACAGGTTGGTTTCGGTGGTGCTCAGGTTGGTGATCGCGGAATCGAAGCGGTTCTGCATGGCACCCAGCTCGGAGCGCAGGCTGTCCACGTCGCTCAGTGCGGAGTCCAGGGAAGCAAGCGGGTCAGCGACCAGTTCTTCGCCCTTGGTCACGGAGCCATCAGTGCCCATGGTGGCGGCGGAGTAGGTAGCGTTACCGTTGGCGTCCTGACCTTGGACAACGTACTCGCCGGTTGCGTTACCTTCGTCATCCTGAATGGCTACCAGGCTCTCATCCGTACCCAGGCCGGAAACGGCTTGGGTGTATTCGACTTCACTTGCTTCTACAGGAGTTCCGGTAGGAGTGGCGGTACCACTGTCACTGTCGAAAGTGATAGCAATAGCGTCGGGGTCGCTGGAGTCGACGGTTGCTGCGTAGAAGTCACCGGAGTTTGCGGCATCCTGGACAAAGTAGTTGCCGTCATCGTCCTGGTACAGCTCACCGTCGGTGGTTACCGGATCGGTGCCATCGGTGTCAGTGTCCGCGCTCAGAGTGAAGCTGTCCGACTTAAGAGTGACGTTATCGCCGTTGGCGAGAGAGGAGCCCAGAGATTCGGTCAGCACTACACCTTTGGAGACGTCGAAATTATCGAGTTTCAGCGTTTCGGCGTTGATTTCCTTCAGGTTCATGGTGATCTTCTCACCATCGTTGGCGCCCACCTGGATGGAGAATGCCTGGTCTTCAGCCAGTACCTTCACGCCGTTGAAGTTGGTCTCCTGGGAGATCCGATCGATCTCGCCGAGACGCTGGGTGATTTCGTCCTGGATGGAGGAAAGATCATCCGGAGAGTTGGTGTCGTTCTGGGCCTGAACCGTCAGTTCACGGATGCGCTGCAGGTTGTCGTTCACCTGGTTGAGCGCGCCTTCAGCGGTCTGCGCCACGGAGATACCGTCGTTGGCGTTACGCTGGGCCTGTGCCAGACCGGTGGTCTGGGCGGTCATGCGGTTGGCGATGGCCTGGCCGGCGGCGTCGTCGGCGGCGCTGTTGATGCGCAGGCCGGAGGACAGACGCTCCATGGAGGTCTGCAGAGCACTCTGGGATTTGCCCAGGTTCTGTTGGCCGATCATGGCCGTGATGTTGGTGTTGATAACTGACATAGCAAATGTCCTTTTGTGATTCACCGTTTGGTTTGAGAGCAACGGCGCTGGCCGTTACACCGTCTTTCGGCGGATTGCCGTCCCGCTTTAGGGTTGGCGACAAAAAGTTTTGCTATTAACAGCCTGTTAAAGGCCGACCGCGCCCTGCCGATAGAAAAGGCCGTAGTGACCGAAAGGCGAGGGCCATTGGCATGACGTCGCAGGATGACGCGTTCAGCCGGGTGGATCATCCCCCGGAAATACAAGAATTACTGGAACATCTGAGCCAGCCGGGGGCGGCGTCTCTGGCGCTGGATAACAATGGCGGCGAGCCGATGCCGGTGGTGGTGTTCGAAGCCGTGCCCGGGGAGTCGCTGTTGCTGGATATCAGCGCGATCCGCCACGTCGCCGCGGATCTGCGGCGCGGCGCCGGCTTCCGGTTGATGGGGCAGGCCCGTGGCGGGGTGCTGCGCACGCCTTTATTAAGCGCGGATATGTGCTTCGAGCGTGACGACAGAATGCTGTGTCGCTGCGATTACCCGCCGGAAATGCAAATCATGCAGCGCCGGGATGCCTTCCGTGCCGAGTTGCGGCTGGGCATGGAAGTGGGCGTGGTGCTGCGCGACCGGGACAGCGGCCTGTCCGCCCAGGGGGATCTGCGTGACCTGTCTTTGCAGGGCTGTCTGGTGGAATTGTCCGCCAGTGCCATGACCGCGCTGATGTCCAACGCGGCGTTGTTCGAGCTGGAGTTGTTCTTTCCCAACGGCACCCGTTTCGTGGTGCGTGGCAGCCCGCGACATCAGAAGGCGGATGCCCAGCGGGGGCTGGTCAAAGTGGGGTTTCTTTTCGCCGAGCGCAGTGCCGAGGACGACCGGCGCTTGTGGTTCATGGTCCGCGAGATCGAGCGCGAGGCGGCGCGGATGGCGGGCACCTCGCGCACGACGCTGGCGCCCTCGCTGTTGTTCCAGGGCAAGAAAAACGAAGAGCACGGCACCGTGGGCCGCCGCCAGACGCACGATTACGCCACCGCCATGACCCGCAGGCTGGCGCCCACCGCCGCCTATCTGGACAACCAGATTCTGGCGTTGCGCCAGGGCGGCATGGTGGACGCGGTGCAGTTGTCGCGCCATGCGGACCGCCTGCTGGCGCTGCAGGACGAGGACCGCGAGGCGCTGTTGTTCGCGGTGCAGTGCCTGGATAAGGAAACGCTGCTGGTGCGGCATTCCCTGGGCGTGTCGGTCCATCTGCTGGATTTCGCCAGAAGCGAAAAAATGCCCCATGAGCTGTGCAAGGCGCTGGCCGCCGCCGGGCTGGTGCACGATCTGGGCAAGGCGTTGTTGCCCCGCGATTTGCTGGAAATGCAGTTTCTCAACGCCAGCCAGTACCGCTGGCTGCAAGGCCACGTGGCGCTGATTCTGCAGCGACTGGAAAGCTGCCGTTGGTTGGCGTCCTCGGTGGTGGAAGCGGTGGTGCGCGACGTCAACGAGCGGCTTGACGGCCACGGCTACCCCCATGGGCGCGGCGCCGGCGACCTGCCGGAGCTGGCACGGCTGGCGTCGGTGGTGGATGTGTCCGATGTGATGGCGCGGGTGCGCCCGGGCCGGCGGCCCTGGTCCGCCGAGGCGGTCCACGATCACCTGCACGATTGCCCCCATCAGTTCGACCGCCGCTGGGTGGCGCGCCACCGGGCGCATTTCGGGCGCTGGCCGGTGGGCAGCCTGGTCCGTTACCCGGGCGGGCTGCTGGCCTGGGTGCGGCGGCTGGACGACCAGGGCGTGCCCGTGCAGGTGCAGATATCCCGGGGCAGTGCCTTCCCCGGCGCCGATCCCGATCAGCTGTTGGAGGGCGGCGCGCTGGAACGGCTTGGCGAGCCGTTGTCGTCGGTGGCCGCACCCGGCTAGCTCTAAAGTCATGGCGTTTGCCGCCGATAGCATGAAATAGCGGTAAATGGTCGTCCTTATTCGCCGCTGCGGCGGCACCCGGGCGGCGCACAATACGAAGGTACTTTGCAAGGAAAGACCATGGCTTCTATTTCTTCTTTGGGTATTGGTTCCGGGCTCGACCTCAATGGCCTGCTCGACCAGATGGAATCGGCGGAGCGTCAGCAGTTGACGCCGATCACCCAGCAACAGAAAAGCTATCAGGCGAAGATCTCCGCTTACGGCACGCTGGAGAACAAACTCACCGCCTTCCGTGAGGCGGCCGCCAAGCTGAGCGACAGCCAGCAGTTCGATGCGGTAAAGAGCAGCGTGTCCGGTGATGCCCTGAGCGCCGTGGTCGGCGAAGAGGCGCTGCCCGGCACCCACGACATCGTGGTCAACAACAAGGCTCGCGCCTACAGCATCGCCACCCAGGGCGTCGCCGATAAAAGCGAGCCCCTGGGTGCCGGGGCGATCAGTTTCACGCTGGGTAACGGCGACAACTTCAGTGTTGAAGTGGGCGAGGAACAAAGCTCCCTGGAAGGCATCCGCGATGCCATCAACGAGGCGGGCAAAGGCGTTCAGGCCTCGCTGGTTAACGACGGCAGCGGCCAGCCGCACCGGCTGGTGCTGTCCGCCGCCGAGACCGGCACCGACGCGGCGATCGCCAGCGTCGACTTCGGCACCGGCGGTCTCGGCGACGCCCTCGCCGTTGACGCCGGCACCGAAGTCATGGCCGTCAATGCGTCCTTGAGCGTTAACGGCATCGATATCGAGAGCCAGAGCAACCGCGTCGAAGGCGCGGTTCAAGGGCTCACGCTCAATCTCAAGGAAGAGGGCACCTCCACCATTTCCGTGACCCGCGATACCGCCGGCATCACGAAAGCGGTGACCAGCTTCGTGGAGAGCTACAACAGCCTCCAGGAAAGCATCGACAGCCTCACCCGCTACGATCAGGAAACCGGTACCCGCGGCCAGCTGCTCGGCGACACTACCCTGCGCGGTATTGAATCCCGTATTCGTGGCGTCATGGGCGGGGTGGTTTCCGGTGGCGAGTTTGGCGCGCTCGCCGACATTGGCGTGGATCTCACCATCGACGGCACCCTGGAGGTGGACGAGGAAAAGCTCGACGCGGTGGTGGCGGACAACCTCGGGGACCTGGCGGATTTCTTCTCCGGCGCGGGTGAGTCGGAGGGTCTGGCCGGGCGGCTGGATACCACGCTCGGCAAGATGCTCGGTGACAACGGCACGCTGGATAACGCCACCAGCGGTCTTGAGGACCGTATCGAGGGCCTCGGCGAGCGCTACCTGCGCACCGAGGAGCGCATCGACAGCACCATCGCCCGGTATCGCGAGCAGTTCAGCAAGCTCGACGCGATGATCGCGGAAATGAATTCCACCAGCAGCTACCTGACCCAGCAGTTCGATTCGCTCAACGCGCAATTGAACCAGTAAGCCAAGAAAGGTAATCAGCAGAGGGTAATACTCATGACAATGACGCGAGGCGCCGCCGGGTACGCCCGGGGCGCGGGGGCCTATGCCCGGGTAGGGGTGGAAAGCGGCGTGATGTCGGCCAGCCCCCATCAGTTGATCTGTATGCTGTTCGACGGCGCCGGCACGGCGATCCGCGCGGCCGCGTTGCACATGCGCGAAGGCCAGGTGGCGGAGAAAGGCAAAGCCATTTCGAAAGCGCTGGATATCGTCAACAACGGTTTGCTGGCGGCCCTGGACCGGGAGAAGGGCGGCGAGCTGGCCGACCGCATGGCGTCCCTTTATGACTACATCGCCCGCTTGCTGCTTAACGCCAACCTGCGCAATGATCCGGACAGCCTGGACGAAGCCGGCCGCCTGCTGGCCGACCTGGGCGAAGCCTGGAACCAGATCAAACCCGCCGCGCATCAGGGGGCTGAATGACTGAGATCGAAGCCCGGCGCCGGGCGCTGACCGCGGAGCAGGTCTTACTGGCCTATGAGGCCTTGCTGGCGCGCTCCGGGCGTATGCTGGATCACGTGCGGCACCATGACTGGGACGCCCTGGTGGAAGAGGAGGCGCATTACCTGGTGGACGTTGAGCAGCTTTCCAGCCGGGAACAGGACACTGTTCTTGATGCCCCGCAGCGGGCCCGCAAAGCGCAATTGCTGGAGCGGATACTCGAGCGCGACCTGGAAATCCGGCGTTGTCTGGTGGCGCGCCGGGAAGAGTTGGCGGCGCTGATCGGCACATCCAAGCGCAAGCGTGATCTGCGGCGCTCCTACGGGCCCCAGGAAGCGGCGTCCAGGGACACCGCCTTCCACCTGGACGAAGACACGCCGTGAGCGGCATCACGCCGATCCTGGATACACTGCTGCATCAAGTGCTGGGCAAACGGGTGGACGTGCCCGTGGCCCGGCAGACCCCCGAGCCGGTACGCCCGCTCAGCCCCGCTGACGCACCGCCGGCGGTGCGCAGTGATTCGCGTCTCGACCCGCGCAGTGCGTCCTTGCCGGATCTGCCGGCCACCCAGCAGCGCACCCGCGCACCGCAGCAAACCCTAACCCCGCATCCGGACGCGGCACCCGGCTCCACGCAAACCCATTTCAGCGCCGCCGCCCGCACCATCGCCGATATCCTGGCGCGGTACCCAGCGCCGCCCTCGGCGGTGCGGCCCGCCTTGCCCTTGATGACCGCCGCCGACGCCGAGGCCCCGACCCTGGCCAACCGTTTGCAGACCAGTGTCAGCCAGAGCGGGCTGTTTTATGAATCGCACCTGCAAAGCTGGTACCGGGGCGAAGTGAGCGGCGCGCGGCTCGCCCAGGAACCGCAGATGCGCCTGTCCCGACCGGCCGAAACACCGACCGCCGCCCGCGCGGACGGCGCTAAAGGTCCGGCCCCGGCCGGTGCCGAGGCGCAGGCTCGGGCGGCGGGCGCCCCGACGGCCGAGCGATCCACACCGGCACCGGCGGCCGCCACCGTAGAGGGTCGCCCGGTGACGGACGGCGAAGAGGCCCCCAGGCCCGCGCCGCGCCCACTGTCCGACGACGCCAACCAGGCGTTGCAGGGGATTCTCCGCCACCAGCTGGAGACGCTGGCGACGCCGGTGCTGCGCTGGGAAGGGGATGTCTGGTCCGGCATTTTCATGGCTCTGGTGATCCAGGTGCCCGCCGAGGCGTCCCGCCAGCCGCGCGGCGACGGTGAAGCGGGGCAGGGCGGCGACGAGCCGGACGAAGAGGCGGGCACCTGGCGCTCCGAACTGACCGTGGAACTGGCGGCGCTGGGCCCGGTGCGGGTACGCCTGGACCTGCGCGGCGACGACCTAAGCATTGATCTGGATGCCCGCTCCGAGCAGGTGGCCGAGCAGCTGCGCGCCGACAGCCAGCGCCTTACCGCCAGCCTCCAGGGGTGTGGTTTCGAACAGGTACGACTGCGAGTAGCCGCTGATGAAAGACCCTGAAGCCAGCAGCCGCCGCCAGGCCGTGGCGCTGGCCTACCAGGAAGGCGAAGCCCCCCGGGTATTGGCGCGGGGCTATGGCGACCTGGCCGAACGGATTATCGCCGAGGCCCGCCGCCAGGACGTGTTCGTGCATGACGCCCCGGAGCTGGTGGGGCTGCTAATGCAATTGGATCTGGACCAGCGCATCCCGGTTCGCCTGTATCAGGTTATCGCCGAGTTGCTGGTCTGGTTGCAGGCGATGAACGAGGAAGGGCGCGGGAAAAGAAGATAAGAATAAAGTATTAGTAATATGTGCAACAATTTGTATTTTGTGCGTTTTGTGATTGGGTTCCTTGTCTATTAGGTCTTTGCATATTTTTGCCCTTTAGGGGCGCTGTTGATTTTGCTTTTTTCTTTTAATGAAACAATATTCTGAAATTTGTAAACAGGGGTGTTAATTTTAAGTTATTGAATTAAAAGATAAAAAAGTTCTTACTGCTTGATGTCCCCCGGTTTCAGTGGCCTGCCTGGCCACGAATTCCCGCTATTGAAACGCTCGTTTTGGATCGAATGCATATTTGTGAATAGCGTCACAAAAAATACTGCTAATGTGAGTTTGTTCACATAAAAGTGTGAGCGACTTGTGAGGATTGTGGTACGTTGCCACTACAAAACGCCGATGCTTAACGACTTAATAGTGCAACAAATCTAATGATAAAGTATTGGCTTTTGGGGATGTGAAGGGTCCGGCGCCGCTGCGCGCCGGGGAGACCTCGGTAAAGGGGTGCCGAAGGAGCAAAGCAACAATGAAAATCGATAGCGTGTTAAACGAAATCCAGGATATCAATCTCACCTACCTGCTGCTGGCACAGCGTCTTCTTAAGGAAGATTACGCCACCGCCATGTTCCGGTTGAAGATCGACCAGGCGATGGCGGAAGTGCTGATTTCCCTGTCGGCGAAGCAGCTCAGCCAGATGGCCCGCACCAATCAATTGTTGTTCCGTCTGCATTTCGACGATGCGGACCAGGTCACCACGTTGACCAACAACAAGCGTGAACAGGGGTTGGGGCAAACCCATGCGGCTTTGCTGATGGCGTCCTGCGCGAGCTGATCGGGGGGAGAGGTCCGATGTCCGAGAAGAGTCTGGTCGGCGAAATGCACCAAGTGCAGTTGGCGATCGAATTGATTGAGTTGGGGGCACGGCTGCAGGTGCTGGAGTCGGAAACCGAGCTCAGCCGGGGCCGGCTGATCCGGCTTTATAAGGAAGTGCGCGGCATGTCGCCGCCAAAGGGGATGCTGCCGTTTTCCACCGACTGGTTCATCACCTGGTTGCCCAACATCCATTCTTCCTTGTTCTACAGCTTCTACCGGCAACTGACCGGTGAGCACGGCTGCACCCGCATGGAAGGCTTCGTGAAATCCTACCGCCTGTACCTGGAGCAGATCGCGCTCGACGGTGCCGAGCCGGTGCTTGGCCTGACGCGGGCCTGGACGCTGGTGCGCTTCTTCGAAAGCGAGATGTTCGAGCTGTCGGAATGCACCAGCTGTCACGGCCACTTCGTCAACCATGCCCATACGCCCAGCCAGCGGTTTGTCTGCGGTATTTGTCAGCCGCCTTCGCGGGCCGGCAAGACCCGCAAACGTCAAAGCGCCGCCAGCGAAGAAGCCCGGTCCGCCGGCGATGGCCGACAGGCGGTAGGCGTTTAATTTAGCAATTTTTCCCTCAAGCCCGACCTCGTCCTGCCGATACAGATGGTAATGCTATCCACGCTGTTCTGAAGGATACCGGTTGTGCTGATACCTCTTGGCTTCATTATTGTCACCCTTTCCGTGTTCGGCGGCTTCACCATGGCCGGCGGACACCTGGGCCCGCTCTACCAGCCCACCGAAATCCTGATGATCGTCGGGGCCGCGATGGGGTCGTTCGTGGCCGCCAATAACGGCAAGGCGATCAAAGCCACGCTGCGTACCGCCAGCAGCCTCAAGCGCACCAAGAAGTACGACAAAGAGATCTACATGCAGCTGATGTCGCTGCAGTACAACCTGCTCTCCAAGATGCGCCGCGAGGGCGTGCTGGGTGTGGAAAAGGACATTGAAAACCCCACCGAAAGCGCGCTGTTCAGTGAATACCCGAGAATCGCCAACGATCCGATGATCATGGGCTTCATCACCGACTACCTGCGGCTGATGATCAGCGGCAGCGTCGATCCCATGGAACTCGATGAGCTGATGAGCCATGAAATCGAGGCGTTCGAACACGAAGCGCATATTCCCGCCGACGCCCTCGCCAAGGTCGGCGACGGCCTGCCCGCGTTCGGTATCGTGGCGGCGGTGCTCGGGGTGGTGAAGGCCCTGGCGTCCGCCGACGCCGGTGCCGAACAGATGGGGCTGATGATCGCCCACGCCCTGGTGGGCACCTTCCTCGGCATCCTGCTCGCTTACGGCTTTGTTAATCCGGTGGCCAGCCGCATCGACCGGCAAGTGGCCGAGGCGGTGAAGATGCTGCAGTGCATCCGCGTCACCCTGCTCGCCAACCTCAACGGTTACGCGCCGCAACTGGCGGTGGAATTCGGACGTAAGGCATTGCATACCGCCGAACGGCCCACGTTCACCGAACTGGAAGAGCACGTGCGCGCGGCCCGGCCCATGGGTGCCAAACAGGCATGAGCGAGCAGCACCGGCCCATCGTCATCCGGCGTCGCCGTCGTGCGCATGTGACGCATCACGGCGGCGCCTGGAAAATCGCTCTGGCGGATTTCATGACCGCGCTGATGGCGTTGTTTCTGGTGCTTTGGATTATCTCCACCGCGTCGCCGGCGGAACTGCAAGGGTTGGCGGAATACTTCCGCACGCCGTTGAAGGTGGCACTGGCGGATGGCGACCGGAATTCATCGAGCACCAACGCGATTCCCGGCGGCGGCGCCGACCCGGTCCATTCCGACGGCGAGCAGGCGCGTATCGATCTGCGCCGCCAGACACTGCCGGCGGACGAGCGCCAGCGGTTCATCAATCTGCGGCGGCGCATTGAGCAGGCGATCCAGGCCGATCCGCAGCTGCGCGAACTGCGTGACCAGATGCGCTTTGAAATGACGCCGGAGGGCCTGCGCATCCAGCTGGTGGATACCGACCAGCGGCCCATGTTCCGGCTCGGCAGTGATCGCGTTGCCCCTTATATGCGTCACCTGCTGCGCACTATGGCGCCGCTGCTCAACGACATGCCCAATCCGCTCAGCATCAGTGGGCATACCGACAGCCTGCGTTATTCCGGCGGTGACAGTGGCTACAGCAACTGGGAGCTGTCCAGCGACCGGGCCAACGCCTCGCGCCGTGAACTGGTGGCCGGTGGCCTGGACAGTGAAAAGCTGCTGCGGGTCACCGGCATGGGGGACCGCGTGCCGGTGCCCGACAGTAACCCGGGTGACCCGGTCAACCGGCGTATCACCCTGGTGGTGCTGACCCGACAGGCGGTGGAGCGGCTGCGCGCCGCCAGCCGCCCCGGCGATCTGAGCGACGCCCCTCAACCCGCGCGGGAGTGAACATGGATATTACCGAATTCTACGACACGTTTTTCGAAGAGGCGGACGAACTGCTGGCGGAGATGGAATCCCATCTCCTGGAACTGGACGTGGACAACCCGGACGTGGAACGGCTCAACGCCATCTTCCGGGCCGCGCATTCGATCAAGGGCGGCGCCGGGACCTTCGGTTTCGAGGCGCTGCAACGCACCACGCATCTGCTGGAAAACCTGCTCGACCACACGCGACGCGGCGAGCTGGCGCTGCGACGGGATATCGTCGACACCTTTCTGGAAGCCAAAGACATGCTAAACGATCAACTGGACGCTTATCGTCAGGGTGGTGAACCGGACCCGGAAGCCCTGGAACGCATCTGCGAGACCCTGCGCCGTCTCGCCCTGGAAGAGCTGGGCGAGGACGCCGGCGCCGAGGTGGCCGGCGCCACCCCGGCCGGCGCCGCCGACCCCGAGCCGCCCGTGGGCGGCGCGTCCCAAGCCAGTGCGCCCGCCGCCGATGACGGGGCGCAAAGCAACGGTGCCCGCTTCGAGGTGACGCTGATCGGCGTCGCCGAAAAGGACCGGGATCTGTTGATCGAGGAACTCGCGCAGCTGGGCGAGATCGACGAGCAACAGGCTGACGGCGAACGCCACCGGGTGGTGCTCACGTCGTCGTTAAGCGGCGATGATATCGAAGCGGTGATGTGCTTTATCGTCGAGCCGGAGCAGTTGGAGGTGCGTGGTCTGGTTGCCGCCGAGCCGCCGGCGGCCGTCGCCACCGAAAGCAAGCCCGAAGCGGAACCCGAAGCAGAGACTGAAGCAGCGCCGGAGCCCGCCCCGGCCAAGGCCGCGGCGCCGGCGAAAACCGAGTCCGCGCCCAAGAGCGGCGACGGCGGCAAGAAAGGCGGCGAGTCCACGTCCATCCGGGTACCGGTGGCCAAGGTCGACCAGATCATCAACCTGGTCGGCGAACTGATCATTACCCAGTCCATGCTCAACCAGGTGGCCGAGGACTCCGAAACCGTTAACGATGGCGCCCTGGTCACCGGCCTCAACCTGCTGCAGCGCACCGCCCGGGATCTCCAGGAAGCGGTGATGTCCGTGCGCATGGTGCCGATGGACTATGTGTTCAGCCGCTTCCCGCGCCTGGTCCGCGACCTGGCCGGCAAGCTCGATAAAGACGTAGAGCTGGTCACCGAGGGCAAATCCACGGAGCTGGACAAGGGCCTCACCGAACGGATCATCGACCCGCTCACCCACCTGGTGCGCAACAGTCTCGACCACGGCATTGAAACGCCGGACCGGCGCGAAGCCGCGGGCAAGCCGCGCACCGGCCAGCTGACGCTCTCCGCCCAGCACCAGGGCGGCAATATTCTGATTGAGGTGATCGACGACGGCGGTGGCCTCAACCGGGAAAAGATTCTCGACAAGGCGCGCTACAACGGCCTGGCCGTGTCCGATTCGATGAGCGATGACGAAGTCTGGCAGCTTATCTTCGCGCCGGGCTTTTCCACCGCCGAGGCGGTCAGCGATGTGTCCGGGCGCGGCGTCGGCATGGACGTGGTCAAGCGCAACATCCAGGCCATGGGCGGGCACGTGGAAATTCTCTCCAAGCCCGGCCACGGCACCACTACCCGCATCGTGCTGCCGCTCACCCTGGCGATCCTCGACGGCATGTCGATCAAGGTGGGCCAGGAGATGTTCATCCTGCCGGTGAGCGCGGTGATCGAATCCCTGCAGCCGCGTGCCGAGGATCTCTATTCCATGGCCGGCGGCGATGTGCTGCTCAAGGTGCGCGAGGACTACCTGCCGGTGGTGGCGGTCCATCACGCGCTGGACGTGGCCGACGCGATCACCGATCCGACCCGTGCCATCGCCGTGATCGTGCAGGGCGAAGGGCGTCGCTACGCCTTGCTGGTGGACGAACTGGTCGGCCAGCAACAGGTGGTGGTCAAGAACCTGGAAACCAACTACCGCAAAGTGCCGGGCGTGTCCGCCGCCACCATTCTGGGCGACGGCAGCGTGGCGCTGATTCTGGATGTGGCGGACATGCATCGCCTCGGCCAGAGCAAAAAAGAAAACCCTGTCTTCGGCGCCCCGACCCGGGCCCGGCCTGTTGAGGAGGTAGAACCATCATGAGTCACGCTACTGCTTTGCAAACCGCCGCCGCCGTGGAAGCGGGCAGCCAGGAATTCCTGGTGTTCTCCCTGGGCGACGAGGAATACGCCATCGATATCCTCAAGGTTCAGGAAATCCGTGGCTACGAAAACGTCACGCGCATCGCCAACGCCCCGGACTTCATCAAGGGCGTGGCCAACCTGCGCGGCGTGATCGTGCCGATCGTCGATCTGCGCATCAAATTCCGTCTCGAGCGGGCCGACTACGACGACCAGACCGTGGTGATCGTGGTCAACATCGCCGACCGCGTGGTGGGGATCGTGGTCGACCGGGTCTCCGATGTGATGACGCTCACCGCCGAGCAGCGCAAGCCGGCGCCGGAATTCGGCCTCAGCCTGCCGCTCGATTACATCAGCGGGCTGGGCAATCTGGACGAGCGCATGCTGGTGCTGGTGGACATCGAAAAAATGCTCACCAGCGAAGAGATGGCGCTGGTGGAAGAGGCCGGCGAATAACCGCCCGAAACGGGCGACAACCGCCGCCGGGTCCGGGCAATCGGGGAGAGGGGGAATGCGCAACAATCAGCCGGTGACAAACCGTGAGTATGCGCTCAAGGGC
>DGNT01000065.1 GCA_002389055.1 Alcanivorax sp. UBA4485 | reverse complement strand
GGTGAGTAGGTCTTCGCTCATGATTGATTCCGTGTTGGGGTTCGGGGCGGGTTCACCCCCCTCCTATCGCATGGACGACTTCAACGGTGTCGCCCTCCTGCAGGGTGTGGGTGCCGTGTTCGCTTTTTGGCACGATCTCCCGGTTCACCTCCACCGCCAGCCGCCGGCCGGTGAGATCCAGTTCCGCCACCAGGTCCGCCACGGTCACGGTATCGGCGGAGCCGTTGAAGGTGTATGGGTCGCCGTTAACGATCAGATTCATAGCGCTTTCACCAGGGACCAGGTCAGCCACAGCCAGCCGATAATCAGTGCCAGGCCGCCCAGCGGGGTCACCGCGCCGAGCCACTTCTGGCCGCTCAGCACCAGCACGTAGAGACTGCCGCTGAACACCAGCATGCCGGCGAACAGAATCCAGCCGGCGGTGACCAGCCCGGACGCGCCGAACTGCTTCGCCAGCAGTCCGGTGAGCAGCAACGCCAGCGCATGGTAGAAGTGGTACTGGCTGGCGGTGCCCCAGATTTCCAGCATCGGCGCGTCCACCCGGGCCTTCAGCCCGTGGGCGCCGAACGCGCCGAGCAGCACGGCCAGGGCGCCGTTGAGCGCGCCCAGAATCAGCAGCAGTTTCATAATCGGCAGTGTGTAGTGAGTGTGGGCGGCAGTATAAAAGATGTGGAGCCAAAAGGGGGCGTCCTCAACCCCGCCCCGCCCATAAAAAAGCCCCGCCGGGAGACGGCGGGGCTTGCTTGCAAGGCAGATGGATCGGGGGTCGCCCGCCGCCAAATCAGGCGGCGATGGCGTTACGCAACTTCTTCAGCGCGTTGTTCTCGAGCTGGCGGATACGCTCGGCGGACACGCCGTATTCGTCAGCCAGTTCCTGAAGGGTGGATTTCTGATCGGCCAGCCAGCGGCGTTCGAGAATGTCGCGGCTGCGCTCATCCAGGGTCATGATCGCCGAGCCCAGCTGGCGCGAACTGCGCTGCTGGTCGTCCTGGGCGGCGACCAGGTCGGCCGGGTCGCTGTTGTCGCTGTGCAGATAGGCTGCCGGCGACGGAATCGGGCTGTCCTCGTCGTCGCTGGTGGGGCCGTCGAAGCTGGCGTCGAAGGCGCCCAGACGGCCTTCCATTTCCTTAACCTGAGTGGCGGTCACGCCCAGATCGTCGGCGACGCGCTGTGCCTCCTCGGTGGTCAGACGACCGAGGCGCTTCTTCTGGCCACGCAGGTTGAAGAACAGCTTGCGCTGGGCCTTGGTGGTGGCCACTTTGACGATGCGCCAGTTTTTGATCACGTATTCGTGGATTTCGGCCTTGATCCAGTGCACGGCGAAGCTCACCAGCCGCACACCTTTGGACGGGTCGAACCGTTTGACGGCCTTCATCAGGCCGACGTTGCCTTCCTGGATCAGGTCACCCAGGGGCAGGCCATAACCGGTGTAACTGCGGGCGATGTGCACCACGAAGCGCAGGTGGGCGAGCACCAGATTACGGGCGGCGTCCAGATCTTCGTCGAAGTACAACCGCTCGGTCAGCTGACGTTCTTCGTCGACGCTGAGCACGGGCACGCTGTTCACCGCGCGGATATAGGCATCCAGGTCGTGACCCGGGACCGCCAGCGGTAAAGCGTGAGCCTGTTGCAGTTGTGTTTTCATCTTTCCCTTCTCCCTTATTGGGTTGGGCACGATATTAGCACTCGGTTTCTTGGAGTGCTAATAGCCGGATTGGTTCCCCGCCATTCATCCTCTCAATGGCGGGGCCGGCCATGTCTCAGACCTCGAATGCTAGGAGAGATTTCCATCGTGAAGGGTAAAGAAACGAAAAAAACCGGCTCAGAACTGCGGCTCCACATCGCCCAGGTGACGGCTGACCGCCAGCCAGGCGCCCAGCAGGCCCAGGGTGCCGCTGAACAGGGGCAGGACCAGCACGGTGGAGGGGCTCATCCCGGTCAGCGAGTGCTCACTCTCATAAAGGTCGAGCAACTCGTCGATGGGCCCGCCCAGCCACCAGAGCGCCGTGCCCACCAGTACCAGGGACAGCACACCGCCGGCGAAACCGAAGCAGAAACCGCTGTACAGGAAGGGGCGGCGCACGAAGCCGTCGGTGCCGCCGACGATCTTGATCACCACGATTTCCTCGCGCCGGCTCTCTATCGCCAGGCGGATGGTATTCACCACCACCAGCACCACGGCGGCGGCCAGGCCCAGGGTGAGCACGCCGATCAGCCGGTCGCCCAGCTCGATAATCGCGTGCAGGCGACGCACCCAGGCCACGTCCAACTGGGCGTTGTCCACTTCCGGCAGGGCGTTGAGGCGGGTTTGCAGCGCTTCCACCTGGCCGGGGGCGGCATTGTCCGGATAGACCACGATCAGCGGCGGCAGGGGGTTGTCCGGCAGGGCTTCAAGCACTTCCCCGAAGCCGGACATGGCCTTGAACTCGTCCAGGGCCTGGGCGCGGGTGACCACCTCGGTGCGTTTCACCGTGTCGAAGCCGGCCCAGTCGTCGGCCAACTGCCGTTGCCGGTTTTCGTCCACCTCCATTTCCAGGAACACGGACAGGTGGGCGTTGCCGTCCCAGCCCTTGGTGATCACGCGGGCGTTGTCCAGCAGCACCGCCAGGCCGGCGGGCAACGCCAGGGCGATGGCGATCACCAGCACCGTCATCAGGGCGCTGGACGGCGCGGCGCGCATCCGGTTGAGCGCGTCGCGCAGGGAGTCCCGGTGGTGGTGGCGCCAGGCCCGCAGGCGGTCGCCCAGGGAGGTGCGCGCGCTGCGGGCGCCGGCGGGCCGGCGGGCGCGGGGGCTGTTAGGCGCCATGGTCGTCGTCCTCGCCGTCGTGAATCAGGCGGCCTTCGCGCAGCGTCAGCAGGCGGTGCCGGTGGCGGGCGATCAGCGACAGGTCGTGGGTGGCGATCAGCACCGCCACGCCGACCCGGGCGAAGTCATGGAACAGGTCCATGATCTCGGCACTGAGCGCCGGGTCCAGGTTGCCGGTGGGCTCGTCGGCGAGCAGCAGCGGCGGCTTGTTGACCACCGCCCGGGCGATGCCCACGCGCTGCTGCTCACCGCCGGACAGCATGATCGGGTTGAGCTTTTCCTTGCTCAGCAGGCCCACCTTATCCAGGGCCGCGCGTACCCGCTTGCCGATGTCGGCGCGGGCGAAGCCGGCGATCACCAGCGGCAGCGCCACGTTGTCGAACACGCTGCGGTCGAACAGTAACTGGTGGTTCTGGTGCACCATGCCGATCTTGCGGCGCAGGAAGGGCACCTGGCGGGTGCTGAAGCCGTTCAGGTTCTGGCCTTCCACGAACACCTGCCCCTGGGTCGGGCGTTCGATCATCATGATCAGCTTGAGCAGCGTCGACTTGCCGGCGCCGGAATGGCCGGTCAAAAAGGTCAACTGGCCGGCGGGCAGCTCGAAGTGGATGCGACGCAGGGCGTCCTTGCCGTTCGGGTAGCGTTTACTGACCCGATCAAACTTGATCATGGGAGTCCTTCATCGGGCCACGTCCTCGAACAGCGCCTGCACGAATTCCTCGGCGTTGAACGGGCGCAGGTCCTCGAGCTGTTCGCCGACGCCGATAAAGCGGATCGGCAGGCCGGTGCGCTTGGCCAGGGCGAACAGAATGCCGCCCTTGGCGGTGCCGTCCAGTTTGGTCAGCACCAGGCCGGTGACCCCGGCGGTGTCGCGGAATTCCTCGGCCTGGTTGATGGCGTTCTGGCCGGTGCCGGCGTCCAGCACCAGCAGCACTTCGTGGGGCGCCTCCGGTGACAGCTTCTTCATCACCCGGGTGACCTTGGACAGCTCTTCCATCAGGTTGCCCCGGGTGTGCAGGCGCCCGGCGGTGTCGGCGATCAGCACGTCGGCGCCCCGAGACTGGGCCGCCTGCACCGCGTCGTAGACCACGCTGGCGGAATCCGAACCGGTGTGCTGAGCGACCACCGGAATGCTGTTGCGCTCGCCCCACACCTGCAGCTGCTCCACCGCGGCGGCCCGGAAGGTGTCGCCGGCGGCCAGCATCACGCTCTTGCCCTCGGCCTTGAAGCGGCAGGCCAGCTTGCCGATGGTGGTGGTCTTGCCGACCCCGTTCACGCCCACCATCAGAATCACATAGGGTTTCTTGGACGTGTCGATTTCCAGCGGCCGGTCCACCGGCACCAGCAGGTTGCGCAGCTCTTCCTGCAGCGCTTCGTACAAGGCGTCCGCGTGCACCAGTTCCTGGCGGCCGACCCGCTCGGTGAGGTTGCCGATGATGGTGTCGGTGGCTTCCACGCCCACGTCCGCCACCAGCAACTGGGTCTCGATCTCCTCGAAGATCTCGTCGTCGATCTCCTTGGCGCCCACCAGCAGATCCGCCAGGCCCTTGCCCAGGTTCTTGCTGGTTTTGCTCATGCCCTGTTTCATGCGCGTCCAGAAGCCGCCGTCGGACTCGGCGGGCGTTTCGGGCGCGGTTACCGGCTCGCTGGCCGGGCGCTCGGGCTGTGCCGGCGTCTCCGCCGCCGCCGGCTCGGCGTTATCGGGCTCGGGGTCGGACGGTTGCGGCTGCTTGCCGAACATGCGCGAAAACAGGCCGGCCTTCTTTTCGCCGCCGCGCGGCTCGTCGCCACCTGGGGAGCGGGCGCTGTCCTCGGCCGGGTCGCGATCATCGTCGCGTGAAACTTCATCGTTCATGGTCAGTCGTATCCATCGGGTTGGGAGCCACCCGCCGCCCTGATGGGTTAGGGTGGGAGCCCGGAAATGCCTTGCCCGCTCATCACGGGCGCGCGGCTATCCTACCATTGTCATTGCCGCTCGCCATAAACAGCTTAGAGGAATGCGGATGAAACCACTGTTGATCGCCCTGGGGTTGAGCCTGATGACGCTCACCGCCCACGCCGAGCTGCCCACCCACGAGTTCCAGCTCGATAACGGCCTCGACGTGCTGGTGCGCGAGGACCACCGGGCGCCGGTGATCACCGTCATGGTCTGGTTCAAGGCGGGCAGCATCGATGAGGCGCCCTATGAAACCGGCCTGGCCCACGTGCTGGAACACATGATGTTCAAGGGCAGCAAACGGCTCGATGCCGGCGAGTTCTCACGCACGGTGGCCCGCTTCGGTGGCAGCGACAACGCCTTCACCAGCTACGATTTCACCGCCTATTTTCAGCAGTACGAGGCGTCCCGGCTGCCGCTGGCCCTGGAGCTGGAGGCGGAACGCCTGAAGAACCTGAAGATCGACGATGAGTCCTTCCGCCGCGAGCTGCAGGTGGTCATGGAAGAGCGCCGTCAGCGCACCGACGACAAGCCCACCGCGCTGGCCTGGGAGAAATTCCAGGCGGTGGCCCGGCCCGGCACCGGTTATGCCCATCCGATCATCGGCTGGCGCGACCAACTGGCCCAGTTGCAGCCGGAGCAGGCGCGCAGCTGGTACCAGCGCTTCTACGTGCCCGGCAACGCCACTTTGGTGATCGCCGGGGACGTGACGCCGGAGCAGGTGCGGCCGCTGGTGGAAAAATTCTTCGCCGATCTGCCCCAGGGCGAAACCCCGCCGCGTCCCGAGACCACGCTCAACCCGCCCCCCGGCGAGCGGCGCCTGACCTTGCGCCTGCCGGTGCGGGTGCCGGCGCTGTATATGAGTTATAACGTGCCGTCGCTGACCACCGCCGACCACCAGGACGACTTCTACGCCCTGACCATGCTGGGCGGCGTGCTGGACGGCGGCATCAGCGCCCGCATGGAGAGCAACCTGGTGCGTGGCCAGCGCGTCGCCGCCGGTGTCGGCGCGGGTTATGACGGGCTGCAGCGCGGTAACGGCACCTTTACCATCACCGCCACGCCCAACCCGGAGGTGAGCCTCGACGCGCTGGAAACGGCGATCAAGGCGGAGATCGAAAAGATCGCCCAACAGCCGCCCAGCGAGGCGGAAATGGACCGGGTACGGGCCGGCGTGCTGGCGTCGCAGATTTACCAGCGCGATTCGGTGATGGGCCAGGCCATGGAGCTGGGTACCTTGTCCGTGCTGGGTCTGGACTGGCGGCTGGCGCAACAATTCGATGACAACCTGGAAGCGGTGACCCCCGAGCAGGTTCAGCAAGCGGCACGGGACTGGCTGGTGGCGGAACGCAGCGCCGTGGCCCATGTGATTCCGGAGGGCGAAGAGTGATGGACCCAATGAAACTGTTTCCCGCCGTGCTGGCGGCCCTGCTTCTGGCCGGCTGCGCCGGCTTTCCCACCACCGCTGACCAGGTGCGCGAGGCGAAACCGGCGGCGCCGGAATTGGCGATCCAATCCTGGCGTACCGAACAGGGCGCCAAGGTGTTGTTCGTGCCTTCACCGGCGCTGCCGATGCTCGACGTGCGCCTGGTGATGGACGCAGGCAGCGCCCGGGACGGCGACCTGCCCGGCGTCGCCGCGCTGACCAGCGCTCTGCTGGGCGAGGGCGCCGAGGGGCTGAGCGTGGACGAGATCGCCCGTGGCTTCGAGGATCGCGGCGCCAGCTTCTCCACCGGCAGCTACCAGGACATGGGCGTGATCAGCCTGCGCACCCTGTCACGCCCCCGCTGGCGTGAGGACGCCGTGGACCTGCTGGCGCGGGTGATCGGCACGCCGACCTTCCCTCAGGGCGCCCTGGAGCGGATACGCACCAGCGCCCTGCAGGGCCTGAAGATGGAAAAGCAGGTGCCCGGCCCGCAGGTCAATAAGACGTTCCAGAGCACCCTGTTCGGCGATCATCCCTATGGCCACCCGCAGTCCGGCACCCTGGACAGCCTGCCCGCCATCGAGCGCGCCGATCTGGTGGCGTTCCACCAGCGTTATTACGCCGCCGGCAACGCGGTGATCGCCCTGGTCGGTGATGTCAGCCGTGAGCAGGCCGAAGCCATTGCCGAGAAACTCAGCGGCGCCTTGCCGCGCGGTGACGCGGCGCCGGAGCTGGCCCGCGCCGAGCGCCTGAAAGAGCGTGTCACCGAACACGTGGATTTCCCGTCCAACCAGACCCACATCCTGATCGGCAACCAGGCCACCTGGCGCGGTAACCCGGATCATGTGCCGCTGTACGTGGGCAATTACATCCTCGGCGGTGGCGGTTTCGCCTCGCTGCTGACGCAGGAAGTCCGCGAGCAAAAAGGCTTTGTCTACGGGATATCCAGCTACTTCAAACCAATGGCCGCGGGCGGGCCCTTCATTCTGCAGCTGCAAACCGCCAACGAGAACGCCGACCAGGCCCTGGCGCTGACCATGGGCATCGTCCGCGATTTCATCAAAAACGGTCCCACCGAGGCCCAGTTGGAGGCCGCCAAGGCGAACATTCTTGGCAGCCGGGCACTGGAAACCGCCGACAACAGCGATATCATCGGCCAGCTTGGCGCCATCGGCTTCTATGATTTGCCGCTGGACTACCTGCAGCGCTTTAACCGGCGCGTGGAAGCGGTGACCGTGGAGGACATCCGCGCGGCGTTCCAGTGCGCGCTGGACGCCGACCGGCTGGCGATCGTCAGCATCGGCCCCCGGGCCCCGGAAGCGGACGGGCAATGAAGGCAAGAGGCAAAACCAGCAAGGGGCAGGTGCGTATCATCGGTGGCGAGCGGCGTGGTCACCGGCTGCATTTCGTCGATCAGCGCGGCGACCTGCGCCCGTCCTCGGATCGCATGCGCGAAACCCTGTTCAACTGGCTGCAGGCGGAGCTGCCCGGCGCCCGGGTGCTGGACCTGTTCGCCGGCTCCGGCGCCCTGGGCGCCGAGGCACTGAGCCGCGGCGCGGCCCACGCCGTGCTGGTGGAGAAAAAGCGCGACCGCTGCGCGGACCTGACGCGGCAATTGACGCCGCTGTTCGGTGATCGAATACACGTACAATGCGCCGACGCGCTCAAGTGGCTGGAGCGCCGCACCGAGCGTTTTGACCTGGTGTTCATCGACCCGCCCTACGATCTGGGGCTGGCGGCACCCGCTTGCCGGGTGCTGGAAGAGCTCGGGCTGCTCAAGCCCGAGGCAAGAATTTACGTGGAATCGCGCCGTCACGATGCGGCGCCGGCGGTGCCGGCGTCCTGGCGGCGGCTGCGCGAGAAGGACGGCGGCGACGTGCGCGCCCAGCTGTACCTAAAAGAGTAGCGATGGCGGCCGTCAGGCCGCTTTTAAATTCAGGAGGTGTCTTGTGTGGCTTGCTTTGGGGGCGGTGATCGCCGGTCTGTTGGTTCTGGTATGGAGCGCCGACCGCTTCGTCGACGGCGCTTCAGCCACCGCCAAACACGCGGGCATGCCCACGCTGCTGATCGGCATGCTGGTGATCGGCTTCGGCACCTCCGCGCCGGAGATGGTGGTCTCGGCGCTGGCCTCCCTGGATGGTAATCCGGGGCTGGCCCTGGGTAACGCCTATGGTTCCAACATCACCAATATCGCGCTGATCCTGGGTGTGGTGGCATTGATCAGCCCGATCGCGGTGCACTCTTCGGTGCTGCGCCGCGAGCTGCCGGTGCTGGCGGTGATCATGCTGTTGGCCGGCTACCAGCTCTACGACGGCCAGATCAGCCACGCCGACGCCATGGTTCTGCTGGCGGTGTTTTTTCTGCTGATGGGCTGGTCGATCTACCAGGGCATGACCGGCAAAGGCGACCCCATGGTCGGCGATCTGGACGCCGCCGCCGAGCAGCCCATGCCCCTGGGGCGAGCGATATTCTGGCTGGTTTTCGGGCTGGTGCTGCTGGTGGCCAGCTCGCGCGTGCTGGTGTGGGGCGCGGTGAGCATCGCCGAGGGCCTGGGCGTCAGCGATCTGATCATCGGCCTGACCGTGGTGGCGGTGGGTACCTCGCTGCCGGAGTTGGCCTCGGCGCTGGCGGCGGTGCGCAAGAACGAGCACGATCTGGCGCTGGGCAATGTGCTAGGCTCGAATCTGTTCAATACCCTGGCGGTGGTGGGCATCGCCGGTGCCATCACGCCGGTGCCGGCGGAGCCCGCCGTGTTTTATCGGGACTGGGTGGTGATGACGGTGCTCACCGTGGCGCTGTTCCTGATGGGCTACGGGTTCCGGGGTGCCGGTACCGGACGTATTAACCGCCTCGAAGGCGCCATTTTGCTGGCCATTTATCTGGGCTATACCGGTTACCTGGTGTCCACCCTGGTGCCGTCCGGCTGACAGGAGTCACACATGCATCGCCCCCCGTTACAGCAGAACTCGTTTCTGGCGCTGCTGGTCCTGGTCACGCTGGGCTTCTTCGTGCTGCTCAAGCCGTTCTACGCGCCCATTTTCTGGGCCTGCGCGGTGGCGGTGATCTTCTACCCCATGCAGCAGCGGCTGCTGGCCAAATGGCCCAACCGCCCTACCCTGATGGCGCTGGTCACGTTGCTGGTGTGCACGGTGATGGTGGTGATTCCGGTGCTGCTGGTGGCGGCGTCGTTCATCACCGAAGGTTTGTCCGCCTACCAGAAGCTCCAGGAAGGCCAGCTCGACCCCAGTGAGTACATCGCCACCTTCCGCGAAGGCTTTCCGCTGGCGTACCACTGGCTGGAACGGTTCGGCGTGGATTTCGCCAACCTGGGTGACCAGGTGATGGCGGGCCTGAAAAGCGCCGGCCAGTTCCTCGGCAAGCGTGCCCTGGCGGTGGGCCAGAACACCTTCCGCTTCGTTATCGATCTGGGTCTGATGCTCTATCTGACCTTCTTCCTGCTCCGCGACGGCAACAAGCTGATCCAGATGCTGATCCGCGCGCTGCCCTTGGGCGACGACCGCGAGCGCATGCTGTTCAACAAGTTCGCCGAAATCACCCGCGCCACCATCAAGGGCAACCTGGTGGTGGCCGCCGTGCAGGGGATGCTGGGCGGTTTGATTTTCTGGTTCCTGGGTATTCCGGCGGCGGTGCTGTGGGCCGTGGTGATGGCGGTGCTGTCGCTGATCCCGGCGGTGGGCGCCAGCTTGATCTGGATCCCCGTGGCGTTGTATTTGTACGCAGTGGGCGAAATTGTCGACGCGGTGATTCTCACCGCGTTCGGCGCCATCGTGATCGGTTTGGTGGATAACGTACTGCGGCCGATTCTGGTCGGCCGGGACACCAAGCTGCCGGATTATCTGGTGCTGTTCTCCACGCTTGGAGGGCTGGCGCTGTTCGGAATCACCGGTTTCGCGCTGGGGCCGTTGCTGGCGGGCCTGTTCGTCGCCTTCTGGCAAATCTTCATCCAGGAATTCAACGTGGAACCGGGGCCCGGCTGACGGGTCCATACCTCAAGGAACGAACCAGGAGAACAACATGAACGTGGGATTCTTCGTGCCGGTGGTGGTGGCCGCCGCCCTGGCGTCCAGCTGCGATGACGAGGGCGGCCTGTTCGACTCGCTGCGCTCGGAAAGCTCGGTCTATTACTACAACCAGATCACCAGCCAGGGCGCCGCCGATCAGAGCAACCTGACCGTGGATTTCACCGTCGAGGGCGACGAATCCGACAGCGTCAATGACGTGGGCTATTCCCGCGAGGACGAAGCGCCGGAGCTCAATGTCCGCATCGACGACAGCGAGAACAACGAGGAAAACGCGGTTCAGTTTCGTGGTGTGAACCAGAACGGCGCGCCGTTGTTCACCGACCAGGCGCGGCTGAACAACGACGTCAGCTATACCGCGGTCTCCTATGGCGATACGTCCACCGGCTCCGAGGATCTGGGCGTGTTCCAGCAGGATCAGAGCGAGGTAGAGACCGGCAGCGCCCGTTTCCGGCTGATCAACACCGTGGACACCGACATCATCAGCGACGTGTTCTCCCTGGATGTGCGCTATAACGACGCCGACGACGGCACCTATTTCGCCACCGATCTGGGCCTGGGCGACGCCACGGACTACCAGACCACCGACGCCGGCAGCCTTAATATCGTGGTGGTGCGCAATAACTCCGATCCGGAGGAAGAGATTGATCGGGTGGACTGCTCGCTGAACGGTGGACGCGCCTACGACGTGATTCTCGCCGTCAACGACCCGCTCGATGTGCCCACCGACATCGATGCCGCAGACGGCGAGTTGGTGCTCTACTGCCATCCTCACGAGCGCACCTGATTTAGCGTCTCCGCGACTTTTTGTTTCCTGTCCCAACGGTTAGCATTCCCCGGGTTACGAACTCCGGGGGATCACCTTGCCTGCCATTCATACCCGCGAACCGGCTCTGGTTCTGCGCGCCGGGGCCCAGGCCCGGCAACACCTTGTTGAACACGGCCTGCGCGCCGAGGATATCAGTGTGGTGCCCGGCGCGGCCGGCGGCCCCAAGGCCGTGGGCATCAGCGGCCTGGACCAGGCCATTTTCGGGCGGTTCCTGCCCGAAGCGCCGCGCCCGCGCACGCTGATCGGCGCCTCCATCGGCAGCTGGCGGTTCGCCGCCGTGGCCGGCGCCGCCGACGGCGAGGACGCCGCCGACCGCCTGCGCCGCCTGGCGGAGCTCTACAGCGCCCAGCGGTTTCCCAAAGGCATTAAGCCCCGTGAAGTCACCCGCCGCTGCGCCCTGATGCTTGATGACCTGCTCGGCGACAGCGATCCGGCGGTGCTCGACAACCCGGACTACCGGCTGGTGGTGGTGGTGATCCGCAGCCGCCGTCCGATCAGCGGCGAAGGCCGCCTGGGCCTCGGCCTGGGGCTGGCCGGCGTGATCGGCGGCAACCTGCTCAGCCGCCGCGCCCTGGGCGTGTTTATGGAGCGCGGCCTGGTGTACCCCGGCGAGGCGCCGCTGCCGCTGTCGGACCTCGATGATTTCGCCACCCACCACATCGGCCTGAGCGGCGAGAACCTGCGCGCCGCCCTGCTGGCCAGCGCCGCCATCCCCATGGTGCTGGAGGGCGTGCGCGACCTGCCCGGCGGCCCCGCCGGCGTCTACCGGGACGGCGGCCTGCTCGATTACCACCTGGACCTGCCGTATCGCACCGACGACGATCTGGTGTTGTACCCGCACTTCACCAACCGGGTGATCCCCGGCTGGTTCGACAAGCCGCTGCGCTGGCGTAACGGCAACGCCGGGCGGCTGGCGCGCACCCTGCTGGTGGCGCCGTCCGCCGATTACCTGGCGCGGCTGCCCCACGGCAAGCTGCCCGACCGCACCGATTTCAAAACCTATCTGGGCGACGACGAAGGCCGCGAGCGGTACTGGCACCGGGCCATCGACGAGAGCCGCCGCCTGGGCGACGAATTTCTCGAGCTGGTGGAGCGCGGCCGTGACGGCGGCGGCGCCCTGGCGGCCCGGCTGCAGACCTTCTAGCGGCGGGAAGCCGGGTCGTAGCGGCGTTGTGTTAGTCTCCCGCTCCGCCGTCCCTTGGAAACGAGGATCAACAGCATGAGCAAAACGCAAAGCGTTCGCCACGGCGCCCGGCGCGCCCACTCCACCTGGGCGCTCACCCGGGCGTTCGTGCATGAGTACCAGTGGTTCCACCTGGCCATGGGCTTGCTGGGCAACACCGCTTTCGTGGTCGGCAGCGTGTTCTTCCTGTGGGAGTCGCTGAAACCGGCCGGCGTGTGGCTGTTCATTATCGGCTCCGCCGGCATGCTGCTGGGCAGCATCGGCGCGGCCATTGTCGCCTATGAGCGCGCCAAGGGACGCACCCCCGGCGACGTCCAGGACAAGGCCGAGTAACCGTGACTGAGCAACCGCCGCTGGCGCGGCAAATATGGCGACAGACTTGGCCCATGACCCTTGGGGTTATGTCCTTGCTGGGTTTCAATCTGGTCGACAGCGTGTTCGTGGCACGGCTGGGCACCGAGCCGCTGGCGGCCCAGTCGTTCACCTTCCCGCTGGTGTTTCTCACCATCGGCATTCAGGTGGGCATGGGCATTGCCATCGCGGCGCTGATTTCCCGCGCCATTGGCGCCGGCCAGGAAGAGCGCGCCGGGCGCCTGGGTGTGCTGGTGCTCACCGGCGGCGGCGCGGTGATGGCGGTGCTCGCGCTGCTGCTGTGGGCGGTGCAGGAGCCGGCCTTCGCACTGCTCGGCGCCAGCGAAAAAATCCGTGCGGTGATCCGCCCGTTCTGGACGGTGCAGGTGTGCGCCTCCTGGGTGGGGGCGATGGCCTACTTCGGCTACAGCCTGTTCCGGGCCCACGGCAACACCCGCTTCCCTGGCACCATGATGATGGTCACCAGCCTGGTGAACCTGGTGCTCGACCCGATTCTGATCTTCGGCCTGGGACCGGTGCCGGCCCTCGGCCTGGAAGGCGCCGCCTGGGCCTCCCTGGCGGCGTTCTCCAGCGGCGGCTTGATCACCGCCCTGGCGCTGCGCGGGCGCGGCTGGCTGGAGCGCGACGATGTACTTCGCGAAGTACGCGAATCCGCCGGCCCGTTCGCCGGCATTGCCGGGCCGGCCATGATCAGCCAGCTGATGCCGCCGCTGGCCGCCATGCTCGCTACCGGCCTGGTGGCGCGGCTGGGCGAATCCGCGGTGGCCGCCTGGGGCCTGACCAGTCGCCTGGAGAGCTTCTCCATCGTGCTGGTGCTGGGCATGACCATGGCCCTGCCGCCCTGGCTGGGGCGCTGCTACGGCGGCGGCCGCTGGCAGGAAGTGGAACGGGTGATGGCCACCGCCGCGCGCATGGTGGTGGTGTGGCAACTGGGTCTGGGGCTGGTGTTCGCGGTACTGGCCGCGCCCCTGGCCGCCCTGCTGGTGGAAGACGGCGCCGTGCGTGACCACCTCACCGTGCTGATCCGCTTCCTGCCACCCAGCTACGGCCTGCTGGGCGTGTGCATGCTGGTGGTGTCCGCCAGCAACGCCCTGGGCTGGCCCGTACGCGCCATGACCATTTCCTTCCTGCGCCTGTTCGCCTGCTACCTGCCGCTGCTGTCCCTGGGCGCCTGGCTCGGCGGCCTCACCGGCCTGGCGATCGGCGCCGCCCTCGGCAACGCCCTCGCCGGCGCCATGGCCTGGCTCGGCTACCGCCGCGCCCTCGCCAAAAGGGCGCGCTGACCCAACAACAACGACCCATCGGGAGAGACCAAAAATGCTAAAAAGCCTACACCGCGTGGTACTCGCGGCGGCCATCGCACTAACCGCCGCGACCACCCCCGCCCTGGCCGACACCACCCAACGCGTCACCGAACTGGCAGAAGCCCAGGCCGACCGCCTGGTGAGCACCTTCAAGCACCTGCACGCCAACCCGGAACTGGGCTTCCAGGAAACCGAAACCGCCAAGCTGGTGAGCAAGCGCCTTAAGAAACTGGGCTACGAGGTGCACGCCGGCATCGGCGGCACCGGCGTGGCGGCGGTGCTGAAAAACGGCGACGGCCCGGTAGTGATGTTCCGCAGCGACATGGACGGCCTGCCGGTGAAAGAAGACACCGGCCTGGACTACGCCAGCCGCAAGCAGGTGACCCTGGACGACGGCAGCAAAACCTATGTAACCCACGCCTGCGGCCACGACGCCCACGTCAGCTGGCTGCTGGGCATCGCCGAGGTGATGCGCGACACCCGCGACGCCTGGGCCGGCACCCTGGTGCTGATCGCCCAGCCGGCGGAAGAACTGATCCAGGGCGCCCAGGCGATGGTCGACGACGGCCTCTACGACCGGGTGCCCAAGCCGCAGCTGCTGATCAGCGCCCATGTGTTCCCGGTGTGGCCCGCCGGCACCGTGGCGGTGCGCGCCGGACGCCGCATGGCCGGCAGTGACCAGCTCGACGTTACCCTGCACGGCATCGGCGGCCACGGCTCCGCGCCGCACAACACCATCGACCCGGTGGTAATGGGCGCGCGCTCGGTGATGGCCTACCAGACCATCGTCAGCCGCAACGTGGACCCGCAGAAACCGGCGGTGCTCACCGTGGGCGCCAGCCAGATCGGCGAAGCCAACAACGTGATCCCGGAAAGCGGCACCCTCAAGCTCAACCTGCGCTGGTACGAAAAGCCGGTGCGCGAACAGATGCTCGAGGCGATCAAACGGGAAACCAACGGCATCGCCCGGGCCGCCGGCGTCGCCGACGACAAGATGCCGGAATACACCCTCAAGGGGTACTCCGAACCGGTCTACAACGACGAGGCCCTGGCCCAGCAGGCCCAGCAGACCCTCGCCGGCGGCCTCGGCAAAGAGGCGCTGATGCCCGGCTTCCCGCCGGTGATGGGGTCCGAGGACTTCCCCATGCTGGTGGCCGGCATCGAGGACACGCAAACGCTGTTTATGGAAGTGGGCGGCGGCGCCCCGGACGTGATGAAAAACTACATGGCCACCGGCGAGCTGCCGCCGATGAACCACAACCCCAAGTTCGAGATCATCAACCCGCGCCTGGCCATCACCACCGCCGTGAAAGCCAACAGCCTGCTGCTGCTCGACGCGCTGACCCAGAAATAAGCGATCCCGGATGCGGGCGGGGCTCCGTATCCGGGACGCGGGGCAATGGTGGTGCCTTCCGGGATCGCTCAAGCCGTCCCTGGGCGCTCTCATTTGGCCGTCCCTGGCCAAATAGGTCCCTCCAGGCACCACCATTGCCCCGCTCACTTGGCAGCGGAAC
>DGNT01000066.1 GCA_002389055.1 Alcanivorax sp. UBA4485 | reverse complement strand
GGCGGGTGACAACCGACAAGGGGCTGGTCACCGCCCGCCATCTGGTGTCCGCCACCGGCGGATTGATCTCGCCCAAGCTGCCGGATATCGACGGTGTCGAGGATTTTCAGGGCGAGCGTATGCACACCGCGCGCTGGGACTACAATGTGGATCTCACCGGCAAGCGCGTGGCGGTGATCGGCACCGGCGCCACGGCGGTGCAGCTCATTCCCGAGATCGCCCCGAAGGTGGCGCATCTTGATGTCTATCAGCGCACGCCCATCTGGGTCCTCAAGAAACCGGACGCCCGCCTGCCTGGCTGGCTGCGCACCGTGTTCCGCTGGTCGGGGCTGGCCCAGCAGGGGGTGCGCGCCACCACCGATGCCCTGACCGAATCCTTGATGATCATCGCGGCGGTATACTACCGGCACATGCCCTGGCTGGTACGTTGGGCCGAGCGCGCCGGCGTGAGCAACATGCGCGAGCAGTTGCCGGACAACCCGGAGCTGTGGGACAAGTTAACGCCCCAATACGGTTTCGGCTGCAAGCGGCCCACCTTCTCCAACGAGTACTTCGCCACTTTCGCCAGGGATAACGTCGATCTGGTCACCACGCCCATCCGGCGCATCACGGCCGGGGGCATCGAGACCTCCGACGGCGCCGAGCGCGAGATCGACGTGCTGATCCTGGCGACTGGCTACAAGGTTTTCGAGAAGGGCAACCTGCCGTCCTACGAAGTCGCGGGACGTAACGGCACGGATCTGGGCGAGTTCTGGGAAGAAAACCGGTACCAGGCCTACGAGGGTCTCACGGTGCCCGGCTACCCCAACTTCTACATCATGCTGGGACCGTACGCGCTGATCGGTTCGTCCTATTTCAAAATGGTCGAGGGCAACGCGATTCACGTGGTGCGCTGTATCGAGGCCGCCCACGAGCGTGACGCGACCTGCGTGGAGATCCGCCAGGACGTGCACGATCGCTACTTCCAGAACATCCAGAAGCGCCAACAGGGGACCGTGTTCCTGAACCACAACTGCGCGACCTCGAACAGCTATTACTTCGACCGCCACGGCGACGCGCCCATGCTGCGACCGTCTACCTCTTTCGAGATGCTTTGGAGAGCGAAGCACCTGCCCATGGCTCATTACCATTTCAAAAAGGCCTATCCGGCAGGATGGCTATCAGGTGACTCAAGGCTGACGTCCAGCAGCAGGCGTTTTTCCGGTGATGATCCCGTTGCGGAGGCTACTCGCCGATGACGACTCATGAGGAAACAACACCGGTGCTGGTCGGCGCCGGCCAGATCACCGCGCGCGAACCGGATCCCGAGCGCACCCCCATCGGTTTGGTCGCCGAGGCTGCCCGGGCCGCGGCCGCGGACTGCGGTGTGACCGGGGTGCTGGGTCAGATCCAGTCGTTAACGTGTCTCAACATATTGGCGCCGTCTTATTCCGATGCCCCGTCCACCCTGGCGCGGCACCTGGGCATCGACCCCGGCGAGCGCTTCTATACCCCGATAGGCGGGAACATGGGTCAATGGCTGGTCGGTTACTACGCCGATCGCATCGCCGCCGGCGGTCTCGATTGTATCTTGATCGCGGGCGGCGAGGCGCTGGCCACGCAGATGCGCGGCAAGGGCGCCGGCCTGTCCGGAGTGCTGGACACCGCCACCGGCGAGGGCCCGCGACTGCTCGGCGATGACCGCGAGCCGACCAATTCGGCGGAACAACGCCACGGACTCAATCTGCCCATCCAGATTTATCCGTTGTTCGAGCAGGCGCTGCGGGGCCGCTACGGCCTTAACCCAGTCGAGCACCGACGAATGCTGGGCGAATTCTATGCCCGATTCAACGCCGTCGCGGTCGACAATCCGCGAGCCTGGCGCCGCGAACCCTTATCGGCGGCCGACATCGCCGAGCGCTCACCCAAAAATCGCATGGTCGGCGCGCCCTACACCAAGCACATGAACGCCCTCATCGCGGTGGATCAGGCCGCCGCGCTGGTGATGATGTCGGCGGCCAAGGCCCGGCGGCTGGGCATCGACCCTGAACGCTGGGTGTACCCCCTGGCCGCGGCAAACGGCCACGATCACTGGTTCGTCTCCCAGCGGGCGGATCTGTCCCGCTCGCCGGCGATCACCGCCTGCGGCGAGCGGCTGGCCGCGGCCAGCGGACTGGGGATCGACGGGATCGATCACCTGGACCTGTACAGCTGTTTCCCCAGCGCTGTGCAGATGGCGCGCGACGCGCTGGGCATCGCCGCGCATGATCCCCGGCCGCTGACCGTCACGGGCGGGCTGGCTTACCATGGCGGGCCCGGCAACAACTATTGCACCCACGCCATCGCCGAGATCATGAACCGCATCCGCGCCGACCGAAGCGCCACTGGATTGGTCAGCGGCGTGGGCTGGTACATGAGCAAGCATTCGCTGGGGCTCTACGGCGGACGACCGCCCGTCGGCGGTTGGCGGCCGATCGATCCGGCCGGACTGCAAGCCGAGATCGACGCCGGCCCCATCGTGGACGTGGTGGAGCAGGCGCAGGGCAA
>DGNT01000142.1 GCA_002389055.1 Alcanivorax sp. UBA4485 | reverse complement strand
GGGGCGGCAATGCCAAAGTTTCGCCGCAAATATCGGCGCGGATCGGCAATTGCCGGTGGCCAATGTCAAAAAGTACGGCGAGCCGGATGGAGGCCGGACGGCCGAAATCGAACAACTCGTTCATGGCGGCGCGGATGGTGCGGCCGGTCATCAGCACGTCATCGACCAGGATCAGATTGGCGCTGTCCACATCGAACGGCAGGTCGGAAGGCTTCACCGAACGCTTCAGGCCGCGGGTGTCGAAGTCGTCCCGGTAGAAGCTCACGTCCAAACGCCCCAGCGGCAGCGGCGTCGCCAGACGCTGATTGAGCGCTTCCGCCACCCAGGCGCCGCCAGACTGAATGCCCACCAAAGACGGCGGGGGCTCGCCGTTGTCCAGGGCCAGCGCCTCGGCCATGCCGTCCAGCAGGCTGTCTATTTGTGCTTGGTTCCAGCGCAACGCGGTTCTCCCCAGGGATTCAGAGCGACAGAATATCAGGCGCCCCGGAGTGGGCAACACTACAGTTTTTTCGATCTAACGGCACTAATCACCGTGCTGGCCTGTTCACGCTCACTGAGCCATTCTCCGGTTATGAAATTACGCAACGACAAGGCTCGCTACGGCTGGGTCGCGATTGGCCTGCACTGGCTGGTGGCGCTGGCGGTGTTCGGGCTGTTCGGCCTGGGGCTGTACATGGTGGAGCTGGGTTACTACGACCCCTGGTACCAATCCGCCCCGGACCTGCACCGCGGCGTCGGCCTGACCCTGCTGGCGGTGGCGCTGATCCGCCTGGCCTGGCGCGCCCTGTCACCGCCGCCGGCGCCACCCGGCGATCATCACCGTTGGGAGAAAACCGGCGCGCGGCTGGCGCACTGGGGGCTGCTGGTGCTGCTGTTCGCGGCGATGATCAGCGGCTATCTGATCAGCACCGCCGACGGCAGCGGCATCGATGTGTTCGGGCTGTTCGAGGTGCCGTCGGTGACCGGACGCCAAAACGGCCTGGAAGACAGCGCCGGCCTGGTGCATTACTGGAGCACCTGGGCGCTGGTGGTTCTGGCCGGGCTGCACGGCCTGGCGGCGCTGAAACATCACTTTATTGACCGGGATGCGACACTCAAACGGATGTTGCGCCCGTAATCCTGCGACCCAGACCGAAAGGAGAACACCCATGCTGAAACACCGGATTCTGATCCCGCTGCTGGCGGTACTGTTGAGCACCCCGGCCTTCGCCGACAAGCCCGGCGGCACCTACCAGTTCGATACCGAAGGGCAACACCAGTTCATCCTGTTCAAGATTTCCCACCTGGGCTACAGCTGGCTGTACGGCAACTTCAACGAATTCACCGGCAGCTTCACCGTCGACGAGGACAACCCGGAGAACAGCAAGGTACGCGCGGAGATCAAAACCGCCAGCATCGACAGCAACCACGCCGAGCGCGACAAGCACCTGCGCAGCGACGACTTTCTGGATGTGAGCGAATACCCCACCGCCACCTTCGAGAGCACCGGTATTGAACAGACCGGCGAACGCACCGCCAAGATCACCGGTGATTTCACCCTGCATGGCGTCACCAAGCCGGTGACCCTGGACGCGAAGATGATCGGTTACGGCGACGATCCCTGGGGCGGTTACCGCATGGGTCTGGAAGCCAGCACCACGCTGAAACTGGCGGACTTCGGCATCACCAAGGACCTGGGCCCGGCCTCCGAAACCGTGGAGATCATTATTTCCGTGGAAGGCGTGCGCCAATAACCGCGGGGACCAATAGCTAACTAAGGCGCCACCGGCGTGGCGCCGCCGAGGTAGCCCTCGGCGATCACCGCCGCCGCCATCGAATCCACCTTGGGGTCGGCGCGGCGGGTGCCGGTGCGCTCCCGGGCTTCCCGGGTGGAGAGCCGTTCGTCGATCATCCATACCCGGATGCCGAAGCGGCCGTGCAGCCGGCGGGCGAACTTGCGCGCCCGCTGGCTGGATTCGCTTTCACTGCCGTCCATGTTCAGCGGCAGCCCCACCACCAGCGTCTCCGGACGCCATTCCTCCATCAGGGCGGTCACCCGGTCCCAATCCGGCTGGCCGTCACGGCAGGCCAGGGCGGGTAACGGCGTGGCCGTGCCGGTGATGGCGTTGCCGCTGGCGACGCCGATCTTGCGGGTACCATGGTCGAACGAGAGCAGGGTCAAGCGGGCCTCGCCATCAGCCGTGGCCGACCTGGGTGGCGATCAGGCTCATATCCACGCCCAGGCGGGCGGCGGCGGCGTGCCAGCGCTGATCGAACGGGGTGTCGAGAACCAGCTCCGGGGTGCTGGCCACGCTCAGCCAGACGTTATCCGCCAGCTCCTGTTCCAGCTGGCCGTCGTCCCAACCGGCGTAGCCCAGGCACACCAGGGTGGCCTCGGGGCCCTCGCCGATGGCGATGGCTTCCATGATGTCCCGGGAGGTGGTCAGGCACAGGCCGTCCGCCAGCGTCACGGTGCTGTCCCAGTGGCGGGCGGTGGCGCGGTGCAACACGAAACCGGCGTCCTGTTGGATCGGTCCGCCGGCCACCACCTGGTGCTGCTCGGAGGGCGGCACCTCCACCTCAATGTCCATATCCACCAGGATATCCAGCAGGCTGAGCGACACCGGGCGGTTGAGCGTCAGGCCCATGGCGCCGTCGCCGCCGTGCTCCACCACATAGGTGACGGTGTGCTCGAAGTTGGGATCGTCCATCTGTGGCATGGCGATCAAAAGCTGATGTTTGAGGCTGGCGTTATCCATGGCCACAGTATCCGGGGGCGGCCCGGCGAGGGCAAGGGACAGGCGGCGGTGAAGTGGCCCTGACGGCGCTTACTTGGAGGAAACCCGCCGGTTGGCGTCGAATTTCCAGGTGCGGATGATTTCCAGCACGTCCATGCGTTCGCGCATGTCCTGGGTGAACGGCTCGAACGGCGCCGCCAGGCGCACGCTCTGCACCGCCGCCTGATCAAGGAAGTCATGGCCGGAGGACTGCAGCACCTTGACCTCCTCGATGCCGCCGTCGCGGCGCAGCGCCACCATCAGCCGCACACCGCCGAAGGTGTTGCTGTCCAGGGCCCGGCGCGGGAAATGGCGGGTGCCGGTGGCTTCCACCTTGCGGCGGAACGCCTCGATATAGGCGGCCTCGTAATGCGCCTTGGCGGACACCGAGGTGAGCCGGCGCACCCGGGGCCGTTTGGCGTAGGCCTGTTTCTGCTTGTCCAGGCGCGCCTGCAGGCTGGCGATCTCACGGCTGAGCTCGTCCATGTTGTCCCGGTCCGCCTTGCGGCGCGGGTCGTCCTGATTGCGGTCCTGCTGCTCGCTGGCCTGGTCGCGCTCGCTGCGCGCCCGGGTAACGATGATTTTCTGCCGGGTGACCGGCGTCGGCTGGCGCGCGGTGGGCTCCTGGAGCTGCACCTGGCGGCTGTCCGGGTCGCTGAAGGGCGCTTCCTCGGTGGTGGTCAGCTCGCTTTTGTCCTCTTCGGTGCCGGAGCCGACCTGGTTCGCCTGGGCGATGAAATCCGCCTCTTCGGGGGCGTCGTCGGCACGGTGCATGGCCAGGGTCACATCCAGGCTGTTGGGGGCGGCGCGGGGCTTTTCCGGCGCGAAGCCGACACCGAACAGCAGCACGCCGTGTACCGCCAGGGCGAGAAACAATGTGAAGCCAAGCCGGTCGCCGGCGGTTACCTGAGGTGCTGCCATGGTGTCGTTATTTTAGTTCCAGCAGGGCGTCGAACAACTGTCCGGCGATGTTGATGCCGAAGATCTGGTCCAGCTCGCGCACGCAGGTGGGGCTGGTGACGTTGATCTCGGTGAGGTAGTCACCAATCACGTCCAGGCCCACGAAGTATAAGCCCTTGCGCTTGAGTGTGGGGCCCACCTGTTCACAAATCCAGCGGTCACGGTCGGTGAGCTCGCGGCCCTCG
The DNA here is from genome assembly GCA_002389055.1 of Alcanivorax sp. UBA4485. Lineage (GTDB taxonomy): Bacteria > Pseudomonadota > Gammaproteobacteria > Pseudomonadales > Alcanivoracaceae > Alloalcanivorax. The sequence goes on along the minus strand of DGNT01000142.1, from coordinate 2,911 downwards.
CCGGTGCCACCGGCGGCCAGGTTGCCACGGAATTCGCCTTCCTTGGGAATGCGCGCCAGGGCGTAGGGCAGCGGCTCGCCGTTGATCATCAGGATGCGCTTGTCGCCCTGCTTAATCTCGGGTACGAAGCGCTGGGCCATGATCGGGGTTTTGCCGTCCTCGGTGAGCACGTCGATGATCACGCTCAGGTTGGAGCTGCCCGGCTCGATGCGGAACACATTGGTGCCGCCCATGGCGTCGAGCGGTTTCATCACGGTGTCACCCTGCTCCTTTACAAACTCCCGCAGCAGGGCGGCGCGGCCGGACACCAGGGTGGGCACGCAGCACTGGGGGAAGTCCGTGGCGAACAGCTTTTCGTTGCTGTCGCGGACACTGGCCGGGCGGTTCGCCACCAGCACCCCTTCGCGCTCCACCTTCTCGAGCAGATAGGTGGCGTACAGGTAGGCGGCGTTGAAGGGCGGATCCTGGCGCATCAGGATCATATCCAGGCCGGTGAGGTCCCGGGGGGCCGGCTCGCCCAGGGTAAACCAGTCCTGGTTGTCGTCGCGCACTGTCAGGTCGCGGGTCACCGCGAATACCCGGCCATCGCGGACGTAAAGGTCGGCGGGCTCCATGTAATGCAGGGTCCACCCGCGTCGCTGCGCTTCCAGCAGCATCGCCAGGGTGGTGTCTTTCCAGGGCTTGATATGGGCGATGGGATCCATCACCACGCCGATGTTGAGGCTCATGGGTGCTCCAGGACGACCAAGGAAGGGGTAGCCCGGCAATGTTAGCAGTGCGTCGTCCGCCCCGCTACGGGACGCTTTTCTCAGGTCTCACAGGGCCTTATAGATTGAATGTAGAATCTGTGTTAAAACCTCGCTTGGGCTGTTTCACCCATTAGGTCCTAGGAAGAACCCCTTAGGAAAGGGGCGGTGGCATGTGTGGGGGGAACACGAAGGATCGCGGCCCTGCCTATCGCATGACGACAAAGGCGCATAACTAAAAAACGTAGCGGCCTGTAACGGTTCACGGTTTAAAGGCAGTTCTCCATGACTGACAATTTCCAAGACCTCAAGGTGATGGTGATCGACGACTCCAAGACCATTCGTCGCACCGCCGAGACCTTGTTGAAAAAAGCGGGTTGCGAAGTGATCACCGCCACTGACGGGTTCGATGCCCTGGCCAAGATCGCCGACAGCAAACCCAGTATTATCTTCGTGGACATCATGATGCCGCGACTGGATGGCTACCAGACCTGCGCGCTGATCAAGAACAACAGCGCGTTCAAGGCGACCCCTGTCATTATGCTCTCTTCCAAGGACGGTCTGTTTGACAAGGCCAAGGGTCGAATCGTGGGCTCCGACGAGTACCTGACCAAGCCGTTTTCCAAAGACGAGCTGTTGGGGGCGATTCGCCAGCACGTCTAGCGCTTGCCGCGGGGACGTCCCCCACGGCCGGTCGCGGTGCTCAACCTGAAGAGGAAAAGATGGCACGCATTCTTATTGTCGATGACTCTCCCACTGAGTGTTACAAACTGCGGGAGATTCTGGAAAAGCACGGCCACCACGTATTGGAGGCCGCCAATGGCGCCGACGGCGTGGCCATGGCACGCTCGGAGCTGCCGGATCTGGTGTTGATGGACGTGGTGATGCCGGGGCTGAACGGCTTCCAGGCCACCCGGCAGCTCACCAAAGGCGCCGATACCGCCCATATTCCGATCATTATCGTGACCACCAAGGATCAAGAAACCGACCGGGTGTGGGGCAAGCGCCAGGGCGCCAAGGATTATCTGACCAAGCCGGTACACGAAGATGTACTGCTAAAAACCGTGGATCGGCAACTGGCCGACCAATGAACACAGAGGTGTCATGAGCGCAGCCGCCTCCGCCGCTTTCATCAAGCTGGCGGACTACTTCGTCCGCTGTCGTCAGCAGGCCGCCAACCTGCCGATGCAGGAAGACGCGGTCCATTATTGGAGCGGCGTCGGCTTCACGCTGGACGAGCGCTATTACGTGGCGCCCATGGATGAAGTCTCGGAAATTCTTTCGGTGCCGGCCTATACCCGGGTACCGGGGGTACTGAACTGGATGAAGGGCGTCGCCAATGTGCGCGGGCGCCTGATGACGGTGATGGATCTGAGCCGCTTTCTCGGCAAGGCCTCGGAATTGCAGGAGAAGCGGCGCCGTTTGCTGGTGCTGGATCAGGACGATCTGTACACCGGCGTAATCGTGGACGAAGTGCTGGGGATGCAGCATTTTCCCATCGAGGCGTATCAGGAACACTCGCCGCTCGCGGAGGAGGACGTGGGTCCGTACCTGCGCGGCGGTTATCAGAGGGACGGGGAATTCTGGTCCGTGTTCAGCCTTTCCCGGCTGGCACAGGACCCGCGCTTCATGCAGGCGGCCCGCACGGGCTGAGCGGCGTGCCGCGCAGGGGAGATAAGAACAGAGCCAGGCCAGGAGCCAGTTATGAAGTTCAAACCGGGAAACGTGTTCAGCAAGGTGCGTGGGGGCGCGGGTAGCAACCCGTTGAATATTGCGCTTTATATCGGGCTGGCCGTTTTTGTTGCCCTAGCGCTGGCCAACTTCCTGTTGTCGGCCACCACCGCGAACCAGGCGCAGGAAAACATCACCGAAGCCTCGGAATTGCGCGTGGTCTCGCAGCAAATCGCCAAAAACGCCCTGGAGGCGGCGTCCGGTAACGCCGACGCCTTCGAGCTGCTGGAAGCCTCGCGCGCCGACTTCCAGTCGGCCTGGGACGGCCTCAAGCAGGAGCCGGTGGCGGACGAGCAGGTCAAACAGCGGCTGCAGGCCTTGTGGGATCAGGTGCGCGAAGACACCGGCACGATTCTGAACGGGCAGGACACGGTGCTCGACCTGCACGAGGTGGCCGACACCCTGGCCCAGGCCATCCCGCAGCTGCAGTCCGA
>DGNT01000045.1 GCA_002389055.1 Alcanivorax sp. UBA4485 | reverse complement strand
CGGTGCGGGCTTTCTGGAGAGACGGGCTTTCTGGAGAGAAAAGTCTCTGTGATCCTGCCGGCCGGTTACACCGGCCTTTCGCGGGCGGGGCCCGCTCCCACAAGTCGCACTGCCAGAGACGCGTCCTTCTGGAGAGATCAACGGATGAATCTTCAGAAGGCAGCGGGGTCGATGGCGTCGAAGTCGGCGACTTTGGGGTGGTGGCTGCTCGCTATGGCGTCTTCCCGATCCAGCAGCACGGTCTTGAGGCCGGCGTCGCGGGCGGCGTCGAGTTCGGCTTCCACGTCGGAGAGAAACAGAATCTCATTGCCGGGCAGGCCGATGGACTCGCTGATGCGCCGGTAACTGGCCGACTCTTTCTTGCCGCCGCTGGTGGTGTCGAAGTAACCCTGGAATAGCGGCGTCAGGTCGCCGGCTTCCGAGTAGCCGAAGAACAGCTTCTGGGCGGCCACCGAGCCGGAGGAGTAGACGTACAGCGGGAATCCCTGGTCGCGCCAGTCGCGCAGCCGCGGGGCGGTGTCCGGATAAAGGTGCGCCTGGTAATCGCCGTTGCGGTAACCGCTTTCCCAGATCATGCCTTGCAGCGTTTTCAGCGGCGTGGCTTTGCGGTCCTGGTCGATCCAGGCGCGCATCAGGGCGGCGGCCTGTTCCGGGGTATCCAGCGCTTCACCGCTGTCGCGCCGGGCCGCCGACACCTGTTCCGCCACGGCGGGCTCGTCCCAGTGGCGCGCCAGGAAGTCGCCCATCTGTTCGGCGGCGTAGGGAAACAGCACCTCCTTGACGAAGCGGATGCTGCTGGTGGTGCCTTCGATGTCGGTGAGGATGGCGCGGATCATCAATTCTCCAGGCGATTGAAACGCTGGGCAATGTCGCTGCCGGTGAAGTTGGCGACCCAGCCTTCCGGGTTATTGAACAACCGGATGGCGGTGAAGTTGGGGTTGGGCCCCATGTCGAACCAGTGCGGCGTGTTGGCCGGCACGGAGATCAGGTCGCCCTTGGTGCACAGCACTTCGTAGATGCGCTCGCCGAGGTGCAGGCTGAACAGCCCCTGGCCGTCGACGAAGAAGCGCACTTCGTCCTCGCTGTGGCTGTGTTCCTCGAGAAACTTCTGCCGGGCGGCCTGCTTTTGCGGGTGGTCGGGCGTCATGCTGACCACGTCCACGGTCTGGTAGCCTTCCTCGTCGATCAGCCGGTCGATCTCGCGGCGGTAGACGTCCAGAACTTCTTCCTGACTGGGTTGCTCGGTGAGCGCGCCCACCGCCTGCCACTGTTCGTAGCGAATGCCGACCCGGCCCAGCTCTTCGGCCATGGCCAGCTTGTCGTTGATGATCTGTTCGGGTTGCTCGGGATGCCCGTCGCGAAACACTTTCAAATTACTCATGGGTTGCTCCTCCTCAGGTCGTCGCCGGTCAGCCCAGGCGGCGCCGGTCCAGTTCCACGGCCAGCAGGGTTTCCAGCGCTTCCAACTGGCGATAGCAGGCGCCGATGTCCGCCGCCCAGGTGTACAGACCGTGGCCGCGAATCAGGTAGGCATGGCCGGTGTTGCCGGCGTCCATGGCCCGGTCCACCTCGGCCGCCAGCGCGGCGATGTCCTGGCTGTTCTCAAACACCGGAATGGTAAGCCGCGTGTCATGGGTTTGCACGCCGTCCAGGGCCTTGAGCAGCTCGTAGCCTTCCAGGGTGAGGTGGTCGGCGGGCCAGTGCATGGTGAGCACGGTGGAGGCGTGGCTGTGGGTGTGCAGCACCGCGCCGCAGTCCGGCAGCCGCCGGTACAGCTGGGTGTGCAGCAGGGTTTCCGCGGACGGCGTGCCGTCGCCGACGGCGGCGCCTTCCATATCCACCACCATGATGTCGGTTTCTTCCAGCAGGCCCTTATCGCGGCCGGAGCGGGTGATCGCCGCGTGGTCGTCGTTCAGGCGCAGTGAATAGTTGCTGCTGGTGGCCGGCGACCAGCCGTGGCCGTAGATACGGCGGCCGGTGGCGGCCAGGGTGCGGGCCGCCTCCCGGTAGGCGCTGGTGGAGTAGGGGCGGTGACTCATCAGGACCTCCGGTTCAGGCGGGACAGATGCTCGGCGAGGTTGGCGGTACACGGTGAGCGCACCACGCCGCTCTCGGTGACAATGGCGGTGATCAACGCCGCCGGCGTCACATCGAACGCCGGGTTGTACACCGGGCATTGCGCCGGCGCCAGCGGGTGGCCGGCCACCTGGCGCACTTCGTCGGCGGCGCGCTCCTCGATAACGATGCCGCCGCCGTCGGCCATGGCCGGGTCCAGGGTGGAATCCGGCGCGGCGACAATAAATGGTAAGCCGTGGTGGCGGGCCAGCACGGCAAGGCCATAGGTGCCGATCTTGTTGGCGGTGTCGCCGTTGGCGGCGATGCGATCCGCGCCCACCACCACCGCGTCGACGCGGCCCGCCGCCATCAACATGCCGGCGGCGCTGTCCGCCACCAGGGTCACGGGGATGTTTTCCTGCATCAGTTCCCAGGTGGTGAGACGGGCGCCCTGCAGCCAGGGGCGGGTCTCGCCGGCGACCACTTCACGCAAATGGCCGGCGCGCCAGGCGGAACGAATAATGCCCAGGGCGGTGCCGTGGCCGCCGGTGGCCAGCGCGCCGGTATTGCAGTGTGTATAAACGCGGGCGTCGTGGGGCAGCAGGGCGGCGCCCAGCTCGCCCAGGCGCAGATTGGCGGCCTGGTCTTCCTGGTGAATGGTTTCCGCTTCGCGGGCCAGACGACGCCCCAGGGCGTCGCCTTCCAGGTCCGCGCCGAGCCGCTGCAGGCGTTCCAGTGCCCAGAACAGATTGACCGCCGTCGGCCGGCTGGCGGCCAGCGCCTGTACCGCCGGACGCAGGCTGTCGATGGACGCCTGCCGGCCCAGGCGCAGGGCTTCCAGGGCCAGGCCGTAGGCGGCGGTGATGCCAATCGCGGGCGCCCCACGTACCGCCATGTCGCGGATCGCGGTGGCGGCGCCGGCGGCGTCGTGGATCGCCAGCCACTCGGTGCGTGACGGCAGATGACGTTGATCCAGCAGCAGCAAATGATCGTCGAGCCAGCGGATGGCGGGACTATCAATGGGCATTCAGGGCCTCTCGGTGTCGCGGGGTGGGTTGAGCTCGGGCTGGTGATAGCGGCGGCGAATCCAGTTGGCCGCGCGCAGCACCCTCGGGCGGCGCATGATAGCGCGTTCCATGCGGTATTTCCCCGGGAAAGTGCTGACCATGAGCGCGATCAGAATGGTCAGAATGCCTTGCCCGGGCAGTATCAGCATCAGCACGCCGGCGGCCAGCAGCACCAGCGCCAGGACGTTGCGTACCACCCAGACAACCCAGGCCAGCGGGCCCCGGTAATGAAGCGGGCGGCTGGGGGTGTTGAAGTAATCCCGGGGCATGCGCACCAGCAGCCAGGGAATCGCCATCATCGACGCCAGTGCCATGACCACGCCGGTAACGGTGAGAATCGGCAGCAGCGGCTGGAGCTGCTCAAGCAGGGGTTGCCAGTCGCGCTGGAGGTTCAGGTCCAAAGGCGTTGCCTCTTCGGGTTCGGCTGTTCATGGGTTGCTGATGCCACGTGCCGTACAATGGTGGCTTGAAGGTCGCAAATCAATCGCTTTAAGGATGCACCGGGATGGCTTGGAAGTTGGTACTCGTGGCCCTGATGGGGCTGGCCATAGGCGCGCTGCTGGGAATGCTGATCCTGCGCGCTTCGCGTCAACGTGAAGAGCGGCGCCGGCAGGCGGCCCGGCATCTGGATGTGTTGGATAACCTGAGCATTCTTTGCCGCGCGCTGCTGCAGGAGCAGGTGGACAGCGCCGAGGCCAGCATTCGCATCAGCGTGCTGCTGGATTGCCTGCCGCAGGGCATCGAACCGAAAGTGGACCTGGCGGCGATCCACCGTCTGGCGGAAGAGTGCGGCGAGTTCACCCGTGGCGAGCAGCGCCGCGAACTGGCGCCGGCGGAGCGCAACCGTCAGGACGTGGCGCGGCTGCGTCTCGAGGACGAGCAGGGCGCGGCGGTGCGTGCCGCCGCCGAGCGCCTGGCCGGTGTGCTCGACGCCTGGCGGGCGAGGGTGGCGGTGTGAGCCACCCGGACTGACCCCACAGACAAGGCCCGCAGTCGCGAAGGCGGACGTTTCCGGCGCGGGCTTCAATTATCATCCGCGGCTTCTGAATCGCAGTAAGCCGAGCCGATAACTATGAGCCAACCCACCCTTTATGTGGCCTTTCCGGCCTCCGACGAGTTGCGCGACCGGATCGACGCCTTCCTGGATGTCACCCGCGAACAACCGGACAGCAACCATGTGCAGGAACTGGAAGCGATCATGGATCCCTTCCTCAACGAGGTGCTGCACACCTACTTCACCGGGCCCATTGATGCGGTCAACGCCAAGGGCACCGCGGTGAACGTGATCCTTGGCGCCATGAAGGTGATCAGTAAAGCCGCCCACGGCCTGGCCGGGCGCCTGATGCGCAAAACCAGCGTCGAGGAACAGCGCGCCCTCGCCGAGCATTTCCACAACCTGCGCCTGGAGAAAGACGGTCAGGTTTACATTGGCTATCCGCTGTCGCCGGCGCTGGCCGAGCGTGCCTCGCTGGTGTTCCAGGAATTCGCCGACGGCAACGGTCAGATGCCGCGCCTGGTGGAAGTGATGGACGGCATCAGCGCCGGCGCCATCGAGAACTACCTGGATAAAACCGTGGGCAACCTGGAGCTGGGGCGTATCAATCGAGGGCTGGTGTCCGGCGCCCGCGCCACCATCAAGAAGGCGTCCGCGTCCTCGGTGGAAAAGGGCATTCCGGCGATGGAAAAGGCCCACCAGAAACCGGTGGTGGCGTACTTCGAGTCGTTGCTGCTGCAACCGTAACCACGGTCAGCCGGTGTGAAGCGAAGCGGCCCGGGTGTGATGCCCGGGCCGCTTTGCGTTCAGCTTGAGGGGGTGGCGCCGCCGGAGTCTCCGGTGCTTGCCGCCTTTTTGGCCGGCGCTTTGCGGGCCGCTTTCTTCTTGGCAGGGGCTTTCTTCACCGCGCTCTTCTTGGCGGCGCTCTTTTTCGCGGTGCTTTTCTTGGTCGCAGTTTTCTTGGCGGGGCTCTTTTTGGCCGCGCTTTTCTTGGCGGCGGCTTTCTTGGCCGGAGCCTTGCGGGCGGAAGGGCTGACCCGTTTCTCGATGTCCTTGGCGCGCTTTTCCAGATCCTTCTGGTACTGGTTGATCACCTTGGCCAGGCTGTTGGCCTGCTTGGCGGTGGCCTTGAGTACCTTCACTTCGGTCTCCAGGAAGCGCTTGCGGGCTTCGGAGTCGTCCACCCGTTTGCGGGCGTCGTCCACCGCCTTGCGGGCGCGGTCAAGCTGGCGCTGTACCGTGGCGTTGGCTTTGTCCCGGTACTCGTTCTGCAGTTTTTCCAGCCGGTTGAGGCTGTCGCGGCGGCGCTTCATTTCCTCGCTGACCCGTTGGCGGGCCTTCTCCAGCTGGGATTCAAGCTGGGCGATTTGCTTGTCGCGTTCATTGTCGAAGCGCTCGGCGAGTTTGCGAATCTGCGCCTGCAGTTCGTCGAGACGACCTCTTACCTTATTAACGGCCATGGATGACTCCCTTTCCCCGTGCTGATTTGGGTCCGCGGTGCGGACGTCGGGAGACTCTGCTGGACCCTTGCGTGCTCGGGCTTACAGGACGCGAAGGGGCTCAGAGGCTCCCGAGAAACTGTATGTCACATTTTTAACCTGGACAACCGTCAAGGGGGTCGGCTTTGCCGGCTTTCTGGTCAATTCCTGTAACACGGGGGGCGTGTTGTGGTTTTAACGGTCAGCGGTGATACTGCGCCCAATTGAATTACGGTCGAAAAAGGTGGGCTATGCCGGCGTCCTTTGATGGAAAATTGGTGGTGGCGATCAGCTCCCGAGCCCTGTTCGATCTCAGCGACAGCCACCGGGTGTTCGAAAAGGAAGGCCTGGACGCTTACCAGGATTACCAGGTCGCCCATGAGGACGATGTGCTGCCTCCCGGCGATGCCTTTCCCTTGGTGACTAAACTGCTGGCGATCAACGAGCTGGAAGAGGGCGCCGGTCGGGTGGAGGTGATCCTGCTATCAAGGAACAGTTCCGACACCGGGCTGCGAGTGTTCAATTCCATTGAGCATTACCGTCTGCCGATCACCCGCGCGGCGTTCGCCGGCGGTGAAAGCCCGCACCGCTATGTGTCCGCTTTCGGCGCCCATCTGTTCCTGTCCACCGATCCCGAGGACGTGCGCCAGGTGCTCGACGCCGGCTACGCCGCCGCCACCATTCTTTCCGGCGCCGGCCTGCAACATAACGATGACCTGCTGCGCATCGCCTTCGACGGCGACGCGGTGCTGTTCTCCGACGAGTCCGAGCAGGTGTTCCAGAGCAGCGGGCTGGAAGCCTTCACCGCCAGCGAAAAGCAGGCCGCCCGGCAGCCGCTCAGTGACGGTCCGTTTAAGGCGTTTCTGGAGGCGCTGCACCAGATCCAGCGGGAGTTCTCCCCGCAACGCTGCCCGATCCGCACCGCGCTGGTTACTGCCCGTTCCGCCCCGGCCCATGAAAGGGTGGTGCGCACCCTGCGTGGCTGGGGCATTCGCCTGGATGAAAGCCTGTTCCTCGGCGGGCTGCCCAAGGGGCCTTTCCTCAAGGCGTTCGGCGCCGATGTGTTCTTCGACGACCAGCAGGGCCATTGCGAGTCCGCCCGGGAACACGTGGCCGCCGGCCATGTGCCCCACGGCATTTCCAACCCGCGTCCGGAAGACGCCTGACGCCTCCGGGCGGCTGCCGTTGCCAGCGTTATTGCTTGCCTCTATGCTTGGAATGCATAATTTCGGCTATTCTTATAACCCCGCGTAGACGGCGGGCGTCGCCGGCAAGGAGCATTCGATGAAGCTGCAGCAGCTACGCTACATTTGGGAAGTGGCGCGTCATGATCTGAACGTATCCGCCACCGCCCAGGCGCTGTATACGTCGCAGCCGGGTATCAGCAAGCAGATACGCATGCTGGAAGATGAACTGGGCGTGGAAGTGTTTGCCCGCAGCGGCAAGCACCTTACCCATGTGACGCCCGCCGGCGAGGCGATTCTGCGTATCGCCGGGGATATCCTGCAGCAGACCGAGTCGATCAAGCGGGTGGCTCAGGAATTCCGCGATGAAACCAAGGGTGACCTGAGCATCGCGACCACCCACACCCAGGCGCGTTACGCGTTGCCGCCGGTGATCCAGCAATTCACCAAGCGCTTCCCTGACGTGTCGCTGCATATGAATCAAGGCACACCGATGCAGATCGCCGAGATGGCCGCCGACGGCAGCGTCGATTTCGCCATCGCCACCGAGGCTCTGGATTTGTTCTCGGACCTGGTGATGATGCCTTGCTATCGCTGGAACCGGACCGTGGTGGTGCCCGAAGGGCACCCTCTGACCCAGGTCAAGCCGCTCACTCTGGAAGCACTGGCGGATTACCCCCTGGTCACCTATGTGTTCGGCTTCACCGGGCGCAGCAAGCTCGACGACGCCTTCGCCCGTAAAGGCCTGGAACCCCGGGTGGTGTTCACCGCCGCCGACGCCGACGTGATCAAAACCTATGTGCGTCTGGGCATGGGGGTGGGCATCGTGGCGCACATGGCGGTGGACCCGGTGCAAGACAAAGGGCTGGTCAATTTGGATGCCGGCCATTTGTTCGAGCCCAGCACCACCCGCATCGGCTTTCGCAAGGGCACCTTCCTGCGCGGCTTTATGTATGAGTTCCTGCAGACCTTCGCCCCCCACCTCACCCGTGAGCGGGTGGACGCGGCGGTTCGTGCCACCACCCGGGAGGAACGGGAAACGCTGTTCGCCGACCTCGACCTGCCGGTGCGTTAGAACGCCCGGCGGAGGCCTCTGGCCGTTGCAAAGCGCCGGGCGCGCGGCTACATTGTGCCCGCCGTCAACGACCTAGGGGATCATCGTGGAATTGCTTTGTCTCGATTTGGAAGGGGTGCTGATTCCGGAAATCTGGATCAACTTCGCCGAGCGCACCGGTATCGACGAGCTGCGCGCCACCACCCGGGACATTCCCGACTACGACGAGCTGATGAAAATGCGGCTCGGCATCCTCGACCAGCACGGCTACGGCCTGCCGGACATCCAGAAGGTGATCGATACCCTGGAGCCGCTGGACGGCGCGGTGGAATTCGTCGAATGGGCCCGCGAGCATTTCCAGCTGATTATTCTCTCGGATACCTTCTACGAGTTCGCCCGCCCGTTGATGCGCAAGCTGGGCTCGCCGACCCTGCTGTGCCACCGCCTGGCGGTGGATGACAACGGCCGCATCACCGACTACATCCTGCGCCAGAAAGACCCCAAGCGCGCCTCCGTGAAAGCGCTGCACACGCTCAACTACCGCATCATCGCCGCCGGCGACTCCTACAACGACACCACCATGCTCAGCGAAGCGGACCAGGGCATTCTGTTCCACGCCCCCGACAACGTCATCGCCGAATTCCCCCAATTCCCCTCAGTACAAAGCTATGACGCTTTGAAAGGGGAGATCATTAAGGCGAGCGATAGGGATATTCCGCTTAGCTAGAGGCTTCGTTGAGACGGCGGTGGGTTAGTTGACAGTTGATAGTTGACAGTTGATAGCGGCGCGGGGGAAGCAGGAGCTTGTCTGAAAGGCCGTGCCCGCGCTCATTGCGCTGTTGCAAATTTGGTCTGCTAATACGCAAGCCTTTCGGGTTCGTTCTGTTTTAGCTGTCAACTGTCCACTATCAACTGTCAACTGATTCCATTAGTTTTCGGACCTTGAACCGGCTTTCCGCGTATTCCTCGTCCGGGTCGGAGTCGAACACGATGCCGCCGCCGCCGTGGCAATAGAGTCGGTCGCCGTCGGTTTGCAGGGTGCGGATCAGGATGTTGCTGTCGAAGTGGCCCTGGTCGTCCTGCCAGAACAGGCTGCCGCAATAGGCGCCACGGGGAGCGGGTTCCAGTTCCTGAATGATCTGCATGGCGCGTTTCTTGGGCGCGCCGGTGATGCTGCCGCCGGGGAAGGCGCTGATCAGCGCGGCCAGCGGAGTGACACCGTCGCGCAACCGGCCGCGCACGGTGGACACCAGGTGCTGCACGTTGCTGAAGCGGCGCAGTTCGAACAGCGGGTCCGCCTGGATCGAGCCGGCCTCGCAGAAGCGGCCCAGGTCGTTGCGCAGCAGGTCCACGATCATCAGGTTTTCGGCGCGGTCCTTGGGGTGGCGGAGCAGGGCGCGGCCCAGCGCCTGGTCCTCCACCTCAGTGGCGCCCCGGGGCCGTGAGCCCTTGATCGGCTCAGTCACCACGTCGCGCCCCTGAATACTCAGAAAGCGCTCCGGCGATACCCCGAACACTGCGTTCTCACCGTCCCGGAAGAAGCAAGCGTGGGGCGCCGGGTGCGCGGCCACCAGCCTCTGAAAGCCGCCCAGGGCGTCGCCGTCCCAGCGCGCTTCGAAGCGTTGCGCGTAGTTGACCTGATAGCAGTCGCCGGCGCGCAGATAGTGCTGGATCCGGGCCAGTGCCCGCAGGTAGTCGGCGCCGCTTTGCTGGGCCTCGAACTCCTGGCGCAGATCAAAGGGCCGGGTCTGCTCGGCTAACGGGCCGGGCGGGTGGTCGAACAGGTGCACGGTGACGGCGGCGCGCTCCGCGGTCACCGGCAGACCGTGCAGCAGGGCACCGGCTTCGTAGGGCAACAGGCCGCAGGCGAACCGGCAGCCTTCGGCCAGAGCCTGCTCGACGCGGGCGGGCAGAGCCTGGATGTCCGCCGCGTTGTCGGCGCGCAGCGTCAGCGCCGGCGGCCCCAGGGCCTGGAGCTCACCGTTTCGAGTCACCACAACTTGCACAGGTTGCACGCTTTCGACCCTGAATTCTCTGAGCGATGGCGGCGGGGCGGGCGCCCCGCCGCGGGGAGCGCGTAGTGTAGCGTCCGGGGCGGCGGCCCGCGAGCCTGGCGCCATTGTCGACAATAAGCATTGAAAGGTGGGGCCGGTGCGGGTAGAGTGCCCGCCACTTGGAACAATTGTCGACAATGGCCTCCGCCAAACGGCAAACCGGCCTACCGGAACGAGTGCCCCCATGAACGAAGTCTTGGCAGACAGCTCGCGCACCCTGGCGGATCGGGTCTTCAGCCGGCTCCAGGACGATATCGTGCGCGGCGTGATCGCCCCGGGCAGCAAGGTCAGCGAAACCGACCTGGCCGGCCGCTACGGGGTCAGCCGGGGGCCGCTGCGCGAGGCGATCCGCCGCCTGGAATCGCGCAAGCTGCTGGAGCGCGAGGTGCACGTCGGCACCCGCGTGGCGTCGCTCAGCTTCGACGACCTGATCGAAATCTACCATGTGCGCGAGGCCCTGGAAGGGCTGGCCGCCGGCCTCGCCGCCCGGCTGATGACCGCCGAGGAGGTGGCCGGCCTCACCGAGCTGCTCGGCCAGCACGAGCAGCAGCAGGACCTGCGCCACGACACCGCCTATTTTCAACGCGAGGGCGACCTGGATTTTCATTACCGCATCATCCAGGGCAGCCACAATCGCACGCTGATCCGCATGCTGATCGGCGAGCTCTACCACCTGGTGCGCATGTACCGGTACCAATTCAGCACCGTGGCCAACCGGCCGCAAAAAGCCCTGCACGAGCACCGCCGCATTGTCGAAGCCATTGAGGCGCGTGACGCCGAAATGGCCGAGCTGCTGATGCGCCGGCATATCAGCCGGGCACGGGAAAACATCGAACAGCAGGCCCAGCAAAGGAGTCCACAATGACCCAGTCGAACAGTGCCGGCGCCCGTTTCCGGCGCGCCCTGGCCGAGGAACAGCCCCTGCAGATCATGGGCACGATTAACGCCTACACGGCAATGATGGCCGAGCAGGTCGGTTACCGCGCCATCTACCTGTCCGGCGGCGGCGTGGCCAACGCCTCCTACGGGCTGCCGGACCTGGGCATGACCACCATGAACGATGTGCTCGAGGACGTGCGCCGCATCAGCGCCGCCACCGACGTGCCGTTGCTGGTGGACATCGACACCGGCTGGGGCGGCGCCTTCAACATCGGCCGCACGGTGAAGGAAATGATCCGCGCCGGCGCCGGCGCCGTGCACCTGGAAGACCAGGTGGCGCAGAAGCGCTGCGGCCACCGCCCCAATAAGGAAATCGTCTCCAAGGCGGAGATGGTGGACCGCATCAAGGCCGCCGCCGACGCCCGCACCGACCAGGACTTCTTTATCATCGCGCGCACCGACGCGTTCCAGAAAGAGGGCCTGGACGCGGCGGTCGATCGCGCCCGCGCCTGCCTGGAAGCGGGCGCCGACGGCATCTTCGCCGAGGCGGTGCACACCCTGGAAGACTACAAGGCGTTCGCCGAAGGCCTCGGCGGCGCGCCGCTGCTGGCCAATATCACCGAATTCGGTGCCACGCCGCTGTTCACCCGCGAGGAGCTCAGCGACGCCGGCGCCAGCATGATCCTTTATCCGCTGTCCGCGTTCCGCGCCATGAACCAGGCGGCGCTGAACGTGTACCGCACGATTCGCGAAGAGGGCACCCAGAAAAACGTGGTGGACACCATGCAGACGCGCATGGAACTGTACGACTTCCTGGGCTACCACGACTACGAACGCAAGCTTGACGAACTGTTCGCCCAGCAACGCGGCGAATAAATCAACCCGCTGCCGGCCGGTGACGGCACCTGGTGCCCGGTCACGCCGGGCCGGCAGTGTTTCACTTCTTGAGCAGAGGAAAACGACGATGGCAGAGAAGAAAGTTGGCGGCGCCGGGCTGCGTGGCCAGGTAGCGGGCAAGACCGCGCTCTCCACGGTGGGCAAATCCGGCTCCGGCCTGACCTATCGCGGCTACGACGTGAAGGATCTGGCGGAGAACTGCCAGTTCGAAGAGGTGGCGTACCTGATCCTCAAGGGCGAGCTGCCCGACCAGAGCGAGCTGGACGCCTACAAAACCAAGCTGAAAGGCCTTCGCGGGCTGCCCCAGGCGCTCAAGGAAGTGCTCGAGCGGATCCCCAAGGACGCCCATCCCATGGATGTGATGCGCACCGGCTGCTCCATGCTCGGCAACCTGGAAACCGAAACCAGCTTCGACCAGCAGGACGACCAGGCCGACCGCATGCTGGCCGCGTTCCCGAGCATCATCTGCTACTGGTACCGGTTCAGCCACGACGGCGTGCGCGTGGACACCGAGACCGACGACGATTCCATCGGCGCCCACTTCCTGCACATGCTGCGCGGCGAGAAGCCCAACCAGCTGCATGAGACGGTGATGAACGTATCGCTGATCCTGTACGCGGAGCACGAGTTCAACGCGTCCACCTTCACGGCCCGCGTCTGCGCGTCCACGCTCAGCGATATCCACAGCTGTGTCACCGGCGCCATCGGCAGCCTGCGCGGCCCGCTGCACGGCGGCGCCAACGAAGCGGCGATGGCCATGATTGAGAAGTTCAGCGACGCCGACGACGCCGAGAAAGGCATGCTCGGCATGCTCGAGCGCAAAGAGAAGATCATGGGCTTCGGCCACGCCATTTACACCGAGTCCGACCCGCGCAACGCGATCATCAAGCACTGGGCCGAGAAGCTGGCCGAGGACGTGGGCGACACCACCCTGTACCCGGTGTCGGTACGTTGCGAGGAAGTGATGTGGCGCGAGAAGAAGCTGTTCTGTAACGCCGACTTCTTCCACGCGTCCGCCTACCACTTCATGGGCATCCCCACCAAGCTGTTCACGCCCATCTTCGTGATGAGCCGCCTGACCGGCTGGGCCGCCCATGTGTTCGAGCAGCGCGCGGACAACCGCATTATCCGTCCCAGCGCCGACTACACCGGCCCGGAACTGCGCAAGGTCACGCCGATCGCCGAGCGATAAGGCACGCCTTGAACGAGAACGGACGGGCGTTCGCGTCGTCGAACGTCCGCCGTGCTCGCCCCGCACTCCCCATTTTCTACTCAGGTACTCCCAGGCATGAACACCGAATACCGCAAACGCCTTCCAGGCACGGATCTGGACTACTTCGATACCCGAGCCGCGGTGGACGCGATCCAGCCCGGCGCCTACGACACGCTGCCGTACACCTCCCGCATTCTCGCCGAGCAGCTGGTGCGCCGCTGCGAGCCCGCGGCGCTGACGGATGCCCTGAAACAGCTGATCGAGCGTAAGCGGGATCTGGATTTCCCCTGGTACCCGGCGCGCGTGGTGTGCCACGACATTCTCGGCCAGACTGCCCTGGTGGATCTGGCTGGTTTGCGTGACACCATCGCCGAGCAGGGCGGCGACCCGTCCAAGATCAACCCGGTGGTGCCCACCCAGCTGATCGTCGACCACTCCCTGGCGGTGGAACACCCGGGCTTCGAGGAGAACGCCTTCGAGAAGAACCGGGCGGTGGAAGACCGCCGCAACGAGGACCGCTTCCACTTTATCAACTGGACCAAGACCGCCTTTGATAACGTCGACGTGATCCCGCCGGGCAACGGCATCATGCACCAGATCAACCTGGAGAAGATGTCGCCGGTGGTGCAGGTACGCGAAGGCGTGGCCTACCCGGACACCTGCGTGGGCACCGACAGCCACACGCCGATGGTGGACGCGCTGGGCGTGATCTCCGTGGGCGTGGGTGGCCTGGAAGCGGAAAACGTGATGCTGGGCAACCCGTCCATGATGCGTCTGCCCGACATCGTCGGCGTGGAGCTCACCGGCAAGCTCAAGCCCGGCATCACCGGCACCGACCTGGTGCTGGCGATCACCGAGTTCCTGCGTAAGGAGCGAGTGGTCGGCGCCTATCTGGAGTTCTTCGGCGAAGGGGCGGACAGCCTGTCCGTGGGCGACCGCGCCACCATCGCCAACATGACCCCGGAATACGGCGCCACCGCCGGCATGTTCTTTATCGACGACAACACCCTGGATTACCTGAGACTGACCGGTCGCGAAGACGAGCAGGTGGCCCTGGTGGAGAAGTACGCCAAGGAGACCGGCCTGTGGGCGGACGCCCTCAAGGGCGCGGACTACGAGCGCGTGCTCCGGTTCGACCTGTCCTCGGTGGGCCGTAACCTGGCCGGCCCGTCCAACCCGCACGCGCTGCTGCCGGCGTCGGACCTGGCGGCGCGCGGCGTGGCCGGTGCCTGGGAAGAGAAAGAGGGCGAAATGCCCGACGGCGCGGTGATCATCGCCGCCATCACCTCCTGCACCAACACCAGCAACCCGCGCAACATGATCGCCGCCGGTCTGATCGCCCGTAACGCCAACCGGCTGGGCCTGATCCGCAAGCCGTGGGTGAAGTCGTCCCTGGCGCCGGGTTCCAAGACCGTGAAGATGTACCTGGAGGAAGCGGAACTGCTGCCGGAGCTGCAGCAGCTCGGCTTCGATGTGGTGGCGTTCGCCTGCACCACCTGCAACGGCATGAGCGGCGCCCTGGACCCGGAAATCCAGAAAGAAGTGATCGACCGGGATCTGTACGCCACCGCGGTGCTGTCCGGCAACCGTAACTTCGACGGCCGTATCCACCCCTACGCGAAGCAGGCGTTCCTGGCCTCGCCGCCGCTGGTGGTGGCCTACGCCATCGCCGGCACCATCCGTTTCGATATCGAGAAGGACGTGCTCGGCCATGACGCGGACGGCAAGCCGATCATGCTCAAGGACATCTGGCCGGACGACAGCGAGATCGACGCCATCGTTAAATCCAGCGTCAAGCCGGAGCAGTTCCGCCGCACCTACATTCCCATGTTCGAGAAGAAAGAGGGCGGCGCGAAGGCGGTGAGCCCGCTGTACGACTGGCGCCCGCAGTCCACCTACATCCGCCGTCCGCCGTACTGGGAAGGCACCATGGCGGAGGCCCGCGCGCTCAAGAACATGCGGCCCCTGGCGGTGTTGCCGGACAACATCACCACCGACCACCTGTCGCCGTCCAACGCCATCCTGCTGGACAGCGCCGCCGGCGCCTACCTGCACAAGATGGGCCTGCCGGAGGAGGACTTTAACTCCTACGCCACCCATCGCGGTGACCACCTCACCGCCCAACGGGCCACGCTCGCCAACCCGAAACTGTTCAATGAAATGGTGCGCGACGAAGACGGCAATGTGATCCAGGGCTCGCTGGCCCGGGTGGAGCCGGAAGGCGAAGTGATGCGCATGTGGGAAGCGATCGAAACCTACATGGAGCGCAAGCAGCCGCTGATCATCATCGCCGGCGCCGACTACGGTCAGGGTTCGTCCCGCGACTGGGCCGCCAAGGGCGTGGCGCTGGCCGGCGTGGAAGCGATCGTGGCGGAAGGCTTCGAGCGCATTCACCGCACCAACCTGATCGGCATGGGCGTGATGCCGCTGCAGTTCCAGGAGGGCACCACTCGCCACACCCTGGGCATCGACGGCACCGAGGTGTTCGACGTGGAAGGCGAGCCGTCGCCGCGCGCCGAGCTGACCCTGGTGATGCACCGGGCCAACGGCGACGTGGAGCGCATTCCGGTGATCTGCCGTCTGGACACCGCCGAGGAAGTCTCCGTGTATTCCGCCGGCGGCATCCTGCAGCGCTTCGCCAAGGACTTCATGCAGGCCGCCAGCTAACGCAATTGCGAGGATCCGTACCATGGCTCACGCAGCCCAGATCAAAATCCCCGCCACCTACATGCGTGGCGGCACCAGCAAGGGCGTGTTCTTCAGCCTTAACGATCTGCCGGAAGCGGCACGCGTCCCCGGGCCCGCCCGGGACGCGCTGCTGCTGCGGGTGATCGGCAGCCCCGACCCCTACGGCAAGCACACCGACGGCATGGGCGGCGCCACGTCCAGCACCAGCAAGACGGTGATCCTGTCGAAAAGCGACAGCCCGGATCACGACGTGGACTACCTGTTCGGCCAGGTCTCCATCGACAAGCCGTTCATCGACTGGAGCGGTAACTGCGGCAACCTGACCGCGGCGGTGGGCGCCTTCGCCATCAGCAACGGCCTGGTGGCCGCCGACCGCATCCCCGATAACGGGGTGGCGGTGGTGCGTATCTGGCAGGCCAATATCGAAAAGACCATCGTCGCCCATGTGCCGATCACCGACGGCCGGGTTCAGGAAACCGGCGACTTCGAGCTGGACGGGGTGACCTTTCCGGCGGCGGAAGTGGTGATCGATTTCATGGACCCGGCGGACGGCGACGGCGCCATGTTCCCCACCGGCAACCCGGTGGACGACCTGGACGTGCCCGGTATCGGCACCATCAAGGCGACCATGATCAACGCCGGTATCCCCACCGTGTTCGTCAACGCCGAGGACGTGGGCTACACCGGCGCCGAGCTGCAGGGCGACATCAACGAGGACGCCCGCGCCCTGGCCATGTTCGAAACCCTGCGCGCCCACGGCGCCCTGCGCATGGGCCTGATCCAGTCCCTGGAAGAGGCGGAGCAGCGGCAACACACGCCCAAGGTGGCGTTCGTGGCCGGCCCGCGCGACTATGTGGCGTCCAGCGGTAAAAAAGTGGCCGCCGGCGACGTGGACCTGCTGGTGCGGGCGCTGTCCATGGGCAAGCTGCACCATGCCATGATGGGCACGGCGGCGGTGGCCATCGGCACCGCGGCGGCGATTCCCGGCACCCTGGTGAACCTGGCCGCCGGCGGCGGCGAACGGGACGCGGTGCGTTTCGGGCACCCGTCCGGCACCCTGCGCGTGGGCGGCGAAGCCCACCAGCAGGACGGCGAATGGGTGGTCACCAAGGCCAGCATGAGCCGCAGCGCCCGCGTCTTGATGGAAGGCTGGGTGCGCGTACCCGGAGACGCATTCTAGACAGAAAGGAGGCCCCATGAGCAGCAACGTCGACCAGAACCTGCGCCCGGATTACGATCCGGAAATCCAGGCCATCGTGGACTATGTCCTCGACTATCGGATCGACTCCGAGGAGGCCTGGGACACCGCCCGCAACTGCCTGATCGACACCCTGGGCTGCGGTTTGCTGGCACTGCGTTTCCCGGAGTGCAGCAAACATCTGGGGCCGCTCGTGGAGGGCACCCAGGTGCCCCACGGCGCCCGAGTGCCGGGCACGCCGCACCGGCTCGACCCGGTGAAGGCGGCCTGGGACATCGGCTGCATCGTGCGCTGGCTGGATTACAACGACACCTGGCTGGCGGCGGAGTGGGGCCACCCCTCGGACAATCTCGGCGGCATTCTCGCAGTGGCCGACTACCTGTCACAGAAAAACCTCGCCAACGGCAAGGCGCCGCTGACCATCAAGGACGTGCTCGAGGCCATGATCATGGCCCACGAGATCCAGGGCGTGCTGGCGCTGGAAAACTCCTTTAACCGAGTGGGCCTGGACCATGTGCTGCTGGTCAAGGTGGCTTCCACCGCGGTGGTGGCGCGGATGATGGGGGCCAACCGGGAGCAGCTGCTGTCGGCGGTCTCCCACGCCTGGGTGGACGGCCAGGCGCTGCGCACCTACCGGCACGCTCCCAACGCCGGCTCGCGCAAATCCTGGGCCGCCGGCGACGCCACCAGCCGGGCGGTGCGCCTGGCGGACATCGCCCTGCGCGGCGAGATGGGCATCCCCGGGGCGCTGTCCGCGCCCCAGTGGGGCTTCTACGACGTCCTGTTTTCCAAGACCAACAAGGACCAGAAGCTCAAGCCCGAGGAAGACCGCAAGTTCAAATTCCAGCGTGACTACGGCAGTTACGTGATGGAGAACATCCTCTTCAAGATCAGCTTCCCGGCGGAGTTCCACAGCCAGACCGCCTGCGAAGCGGCGGTCACCCTGCACCCGCAGGTGAAGGACCGCCTCGATGAGATCGACCGCATCGTGATCACGACCCACGACTCGGCGATCCGCATCATTTCCAAGCAGGGGCCGCTCGCCAACCCGGCGGACCGGGACCACTGCATCCAGTACATGACGGCGGTGCCGCTGATTTTCGGCAACCTGGTGGCGGAGCACTACGAGGACGAGTTCCACGAGGCGCACCCGCTGATCGACGAGCTGCGCGACAAGATGGAGATCGTCGAGGACGAGCGCTATTCCAAGGACTATCACGACCCGGAAAAGCGCTCCATCGCCAACGCCATCCAGGTGTTCTTCAAGGACGGCTCAAGCACCGACCAAGTCGCGGTGGAGTACCCCATCGGCCACCGCCGGCGCCGGGAAGAGGGCATTCCGGTGCTGGAGCAGAAGTTCAAACGCAACCTGGCCACCCGTTTCCCGGCCGCCCGAGTGGCGGAGATCATGGACCTGTGTCTGGACCCGGCGCGGCTCAACGACACGCCGGTCAACGAGTTCATGGACCGGTTCGTGATCTGAACCGGCCGCCGGCGGCGCCGGTTATTGCAGCCGGCGCTGCAGCCCGGTGGTGGCGAGGATGCGGGTGCTGATTTCCTCGATGGACAGCTCGGTGGCGTCCAGGTGGGGAATATTGAACTTGTTGTAGAGCGCCTGCAGGGCGCGCACTTCCATATCGCACTGGCGCGGTGACGCGTAGCGGCTGCCCGCCTTGCGTTCGCTGCGAATGGCGCTGAGCCGGTCGGCGTTGATGGTCAGGCCGAACAGCTTGTGTTTGTGCGGGGCCAGCGCATCGGGCAAGCGCAGATCGTCGAAATCGTCCTCGGTGAGCGGATAGTTGGCCGCGAACAGGCCGAACTGCAGCGCCAGATAGAGGCAGGTCGGCGTCTTGCCGGAGCGTGACACCCCCACCAGAATCAGATCCGCCTGGTCGTAATAGCGGGTGCGCGCGCCGTCGTCGTTGTCCAGCGCGAAGTGCACCGCGTTGATGCGGATGCGGTACGCCTGCTGATCGCGGATCGCGTGGCTCTGCCCGACCTTGTGGTTGGCGGTGACGCCGAGCTCGTCTTCCAGCGGCTTCTGGAAGGCGGTGAACAGATCCAGCACCTTGCCCTTGCAGGTGTGCAGGATGGCGCGGTGGTCGTCGTTGACCAGGGTGGAAAAGACGATGGGTTTGGCGCCGTCGGTCTGCGCCGTCCGGTCAATTCGGGCCACCGCTTCCCGGGTCAGGTCATCCGAGGCCACATAGGGAATCGTCACCTGGTCGAATTTGATGCCGCCGAACTGGCTCAGCAGACTGTGACCGAGGGTCTCGGCGGTGATGC
>DGNT01000205.1 GCA_002389055.1 Alcanivorax sp. UBA4485 | reverse complement strand
CGCGCGGCCAGATCGCCATCGTTGCCCTGGGCGAGGGCCATGAGCTGGTGCCCACCACGGTGGCGGAGAAGATTCGCCAGCGCGACGAGGCCGCCGTGGTGTTGCTCAACGACCGCAGCGTCCAGGACGAAGACGACCCCTACGCGGATTATCCGATCCCCGACGACCTGATGTGGTAATGCGATGACCGCCCCCGGCACGCTCCTAGGTACCCTGTGCACCCTGTCGGTGCTGAAACGCATCCCCGCCGGCCTGTTGCTGGACGGCGGGGATCTTGGCGAAGTACTGCTGCCCGCCCGCGAGCTGGCCGACGACGCCGACGAGGTGCCGGCGTTGGAAGTGTTTCTCTATGAGGACGGCGACGGCCGACCCCGCGCCACCCTGGGCCGCCCCAAGGCGATGCCCGGCGAAGTGGCGCGCCTGCGCGTGGTGGACACCAGCCGGGTGGGCGCGTTTCTGGACTGGGGCCTGCCCAAGGACCTGCTGCTGCCGTTCGCCGAGCAGGGCAACCGCCCGGAAGTGGGCCGCTGGCAACTGGTCAAGGTGGTGCGCGACCGCGAGGGCCGGCCGTTCGCCAGCGCCCTGCTGGACCGCCACCTGGAAGACACCTGCGATGCCTACCGCCAGGGCGACGCGGTGCCGCTGATGGTGGTGCAAAGCACCGACCTGGGCTACAAGGTGGCGGTGGACAACCGCTACTGGGGGCTGCTGCAGGCACCGCCCGGCGCCACCCCGCCGCGCCCCGGCCAGCGGTTCACCGGCTATGTGCAGCGCCTGCGCGCCGACGGTCGCCTCAGCCTGACGCTGGATCCGCCCGGCGCCGCTAAGAGCGACCAGCTGGGCGAGCGCATTCTGGCCCGGCTGGACGCCGCCGACGGTTTTTTGCCGTTGGGCGACAAAAGCGCGCCGGAGGCGATCCGCAGCGCCTTCGGCTGCAGCAAGAACGCCTTCAAACAGGCCATCGGCAAGCTCTACAAGGCGGGACGGATTGCCATTGAGCAAGACGGGATTCGCCGTCTTTGAGTTCCACGGCGGCTAGCGTTCACGGTCACCAGGCCCCGCCTAGCCGCTCTACCGCCCACACACTGGCCACCGCGATGATCGCGATGGAGCCGATCGGCACGAACCAGCGTCGGTAGGCGGCGGTGCGACGCACCAGGAAGGCCGCCGGCACGAAGATCAAAACGATCAGCGCCTGCCCCGCTTCCACACCCAGGTTAAAGCCCAGCAAGGTCAGCACCAGACTGCCCCCTTCCAGCCCCAGGTCGCTGAGCACGGCGGCGAAACCGAGCCCGTGGATCAGGCCGAACACCAGCGCCATCACCCAGCGGCGCGGGAAATACCGTGGCACCAGATTACTCAATGCCCCAAGCCCCACGGTGATCGCGATTGCCGACTCCACCAGCCAGGAAGGCAGGTTGACCAACCCCAGCGACGCCAGCGCCAGCGTTAGCGAATGGGTCACGGTGAAGGCGGTGACGATGCCCAGGGTGGTGACCAGCGCCTCACGCATGGATTCCTTGGGCTGCCAGGCGCCCTGGCGCCACACCAGCACGGCGGGGAACAACAGCGTCAGCAGAAACAGAATGTGGTCGTAGCCGATCAGAATATGATGCACACCCTGGCGGAAGAAGGTGGCCAGCGCCGCCAGTCCGTTTCCGCCATCGCGCCGCAGGGTTTGCTCGCGGTGTTGGTTGCTGAGCGCCACCGCCTGGCCGGTCTGGTCGCCGAAGCGAACGTCCACCAGGCCCTGGTGGCTGGCATCACGGTCAAACAGAAGCCGGTAATTGAGCGTCAGCGACAACGGCGACAGACCGCAGTCCCCGCTCAACGGGAAGACCGCGTAGGCGCCATCCACATGGTCGTCCACTTTCAGGCCGGTGCTGTCCAGCGTGCAAACGCGTTCGCCGTCTTCGTTGCCGGCGGTGACGGTCAGACGGCTGAGAATGTGGTCGCGCAGTTCGGCGCGGCGTGCCTTGAGCTCGCCCCAGGTGATGACGGCGTCGCGGTTCTGGTCGACCCCCACCGCGCGCTCCAGGTCGCGCAGGGCGATGTCCCATTGGCCGGAGAGGGTGCCGCCATCTTCCACGGTGAGGCTCAAATAGCTGTCACTGGGCTTGTGGGCCAGCGCCAGAGCCGGGATTAACAACAACAGTAGGATCGCGGATCGAATCATGAGCCGGCCTCCGCGCGGTGGTCCAGAAACGGCGCCAAGCGGGCGTCCTGAAGGTCGTTTTCGAGAATGAAATCACGGACGTCCTGCGCCGCCGACGGGTCACCGGCGGCTTGCGCGGCCGCCAGGTAGACGTGCATGTCGGCGGGCTCTTTCTGGCTGCGCCAGTTGTCGCGCGCCAGGTCCAATGCTGCTTCCGGGTCCTGCTCCACGGTCAGTTTGAAACGGGCCAGCTCGCGCAGGTGGGCGAATTCCGCGCTGCGCTGCGCCGCCGCCATCCGGTCCCGGAACTGTTGCGCCCAAAGGTCCGCGCGCCGGTCCTCGGCGGCAATGCCGGCAATCGCCAGCCGTAGCAGGGCGCCGTCCTGATCGGCGTGGGGCTTGAGCAGGGCGATGGCCGCGCCGGGTCGGGACTCGGCGATCAGCCAGTCCGCGTACAGATTGCGAAGGTAGCGGTCGTCGCGATCAATATTGCGGCCGGCCTCAATGTGGGTCAGGGCGGCTTGCCGCGCGCCCTGTTGCCAGGCCATCTCCGCCAAGCGGGTTTGCATCCATACCGCCACGTCGTCGGGGGTATCGGTGGCGGCGGAGGCATAGCGCTGAAGCTTGGTATAGGCGGGCACCAGTTGCCCACTCAGCGCCAGCACGCTGGCCTGGCAGGTCAGCGTCGCGCCGGTGGGGACCAGATTGGCGGCGTTGCGGCAGGCGTCGAGACTGTCCGGGTACTGCCCCTGCACCTGGGTGACCACCGCCAGCGTCAGCCAGCCCTGGCCAAGACGCGGGTTTTCTTTCAGCGCCTGGCGCAACAAATGGCGTGCTTGGGTAAAACGGTGTTCCCCCTGGGCGATGGTCGCGGCCAGCACCTGGACGGTCGGTGGCGCGTCGGCGCTCTCCAGCCAGGGCGCTAAAGTCGCGCTGGCGTAACCCAGGTAACGGGGGTCGCCCTCGCGCTGCGCCGCCTGAATGTAGAGGCGCGCCAGCCGTTCGGCGGTGTCCAGATCCCGTGGTGCGTTCGCCAGCCGCTGTTGCAGCGCGTCGGCGCCCTCAAGCGCCTCCGGTGTGGGCAAGCGCTGCAGTATCTGGTCATCGGATTCGGGGGTGTAGGGCGCCGCCACGGCGTGGCCGCCGAAAGCGCCGCCCAGAAAAAGGAACAGCCCCGGCAGCGTGAGCCGCCGGAGCTGATTCAGGATACCCCGCCCTTTAGTTGTTGCTCGACAGGACGTCGTCATAGGCATCCGGGTTTTCCTGGTTGGTGAAACGGAAGTTTCGGTTGTTGATGTTGACCGGCTTGCTGTTGGGATCGTTGTCCAGCAATCCTTTCACGAACGCGGTGAAGTTGGTGTTGTTGTTCACCACCGGGTCGTCGTTGCTGTCGCCGCCGCAGGCGGCGATTCCGACCACCAGACCCAGCAGCAGAACACTATGGCTGATTACTCGCATCGGTTTGCTCCTTATCAGAGTGCATCACTGGGGGAGCCGGGGACCGGGTTGGCCAGGTACGGGAACTCGGCAAGATAGGTGTCATCGTTGTCGATCTGACCACTGATCACCGAGGTGGCGGCGGTGGGGCCGGCGGCACGCGTACCATCAGTGTAGAAGTTGGAACCGTTCTGGGGCGTGGACTGGCTGCCGCAGTTGCCGGCGCCCAGCTGGCCGCAGATTTTGCCCATCGCCGCGTTCAACGCGACGTCCACCACGTCGTCATAGGGACGGCGGCCGTTCGGGAAACCGGCGTTGTCGCCACCGACCACACCCAGGTCGTTTTGCTGTGCCGGGGCGGTGGGCGCGATATCGGTGTTGAGCCGCAGCATTTCACTGGGGGTCACGGTGGGCAGCTGGTTGACGCCCGGGAAGCCGGTCAGGAAAGCAGTGACCAGGTCGTTACGCGGCGTCTCCGGCGGTACCGCGGCGTCGCCGAACAGCACATTCAACAGTACCGGCAGGCTGGGGTTGGTCACGTACTGCGCGAACTGACCGTCGTCCTTGGGTTCGCTGGCGTTGAAACGGTTTTTGTCCGGCAGGCCGATTACCACCTCGTTCACCAGGGGCGAGCCGAGACGGGACACCTGGGTAAAGGCGCCGCCTTCCACGCTGGCCGCTTGGGCGTTGGCGGAACCGGTCACCGCGGAACCCTGCGGCGCCGGGTTGATGACGCGGGCCTGGGGCACGCTGGCGGTGGTCCAGCCACCGATCACGGGACTCTCACCGGCGGTCAGGCAGCTTCTCGGTATCTCCAGCGCCAGGCTGGTGACGTTCTTGTCGCCGATAACGTTGCGTTCGCCGTCACGGGGGCCGACCGGGTTGGTGTTCACCAGATCGAACACTTCGCCCAGGTTCACCACGAAGCCTTCCTTGCGCTGACCGACGAACACCTTGCCGTCGGTGGCGCATCCGGGGATCGAAATCGGGTAAATGGCATCGCTGGCGTAGGCGGGATAATCGGGAATTGATTTGTTGCCGATATTATCCATCGGCTTCACGAACGTTTCGGAGCTGCTGTTGGCGTTGGTGATTGCCTGAGCTTCACCGGTACGACGGTCGCCGCTGATCATTTTTACGGAGTAGGTCTGCTCCACGTTCAGCGCACCGGTGTTACCAGCTGAGATTGGGCCGATGTTGCTGAGAGGAACCGGCGTGTCGCTGTCCGCGCCGGCCGGCACCGCCAGATTTTTATATTCGTTGTTGAACTGGAACTGGAATGTCAGATCTTCGACCGCGTCACCATCGTTATCGATATGAATTTCGTAAATGGCGTTGTCGTCGAGAAGAAAATAATTGGGACCGCCGTAAGCGTCTTGCAATGGCTGGTAGTTGGCGATCAGGGTAACGAAGTCCGAGCGGTTTGTTTCGTAACTCCGGAACATATAGAAGTCGGTGCCGTCCACCTTGGGGCTGCCGGCGATGAACGGGGCTTCACGGTGGCTTGACGCCAGCGCCGACGGCGCGGTCAGAACCAGTGAGGCCATCGCCAGGGCGAGCGGCGTTTTAGTTAGTATTTTGTGCATTTTGAACCTCCAGTATTTCGGGTAGCGATCAGCACCTAATACGATCCGGGAAGTCGTTTGGATGCGTTTAAGAAAAAGAAATTTTTATTGCATCCGATCGGCGGTAATGCGCGTATCAGAGGGGAGACCGATAACCTTGGAAAGTCGGCCCTTTGATGTGAGCGCGGCGTGTAGGGAAAGGAGTAAAACGCGCCATGAGTGAAAGACTTTCAGAGATGGTGAAACTAATGGCGTATACATCCAGGGGTGACCTGGCGTCGTTTGAGAAGCTTTATAGTGTCACTTCCCCACGTTTGTATGGGCTTTGTCTGCGCATGTTGGGGAATCAGGACGAAGCCCAGGACGTGTTACAAGAAATCTACATAAAAGTCTGGCACCACGCCGGTGAGTACCACCCGGAGCGCGGCTCGCCGGTCACCTGGATGATTTCCATCGGCCGCTATGCCTGCCTGGATGTGCTGCGTCAGCGCCGCGGACATCAGGACGTGGATGATCTCAAGGAGTGGTTGCGCAGCGATGGCGTGGAGCCTCAACAAGCGGCTCTGGCCAGCGCCGATAAAGAAAGTCTGGACCGTTGTCTGCGCGAGCTCAGTGACCCCCATCGGGCCAGTATTCAGATGGCCTATTTTCACGGTCTGACCCACGGCCAGATGGCGCGCACTCTGGGCAAGCCGCTGGGGACGGTAAAAAGCTGGGTCCGTCGTGGCCTGGATGTCCTGCGACGGTGTCTGGAGCGATGAAACCCGATCACTACGAACGCAACCACGCCCTGGCGGCGGAGTACGTGCTTGGCACCCTCAGTGGGGGCGCCCGTCGCCGCTTCGAAACCTGGATGTTGGAGTCGCCACGCGTGCGGCGTCAGGTGTGGTATTGGGAGCGGCGTTTCCAGCCGTTGAACGGCGCGATCGCCGAGCGCCGCCCGCCACCGGTGGTGTGGCGCCGGATTCATGCCCGGGTCCGCCGGCCAGGTGCGGCGGCGAGTGCCAGGTGGTGGCCGATCGGCAGTGTGCTGGCGGCGTCCCTGCTGGTCGCCCTGGTGATGCTCTGGCCGTCACCGCCGGTATCGCAACAGTTCGTGGGTGTGGTGCAGAACAGCCAGGCGGAGCCACTGTGGGTGCTGCGCACCCTGACCGATGACGGGCGCCGCCGCTTGTCGTTGCAGGGGGTGAACGTCGAAGCCGTGGACGGCAAGGATTTCGAGTTGTGGCTGCTGCCCCGCTCCGGCGCGGCGATCTCCGTGGGCCTGCTGCCGGCCGGAGGCGGGCAGCGCACGGCGTCGCTCAGTGAACGCCAACTCGAGGTGTTGCGCCGTTCCCGTGCCCTCGCCGTGAGCCTGGAACCGGCCGGCGGCTCGCCCACCGGCCAGCCCACCGGGCCGGTGTTATACCAGGTGCGGATGGTCACCTTGTAAGCGCCGTGGGCCGGTATCGGGGTTAACTCGGGTCAGGGGCGGGGTCCATTCCGGTCATTGAGCGCGGCGGCGGGCCGGGCGTAGTCTTGGGGTTCTTTCGATTTCAGGCGAGGAACTCATCGTGACCACGGCATATATTGTAGAAGCGGTACGCACCGCCGGCGGCCGCCGCAACGGCCGGCTCAGCCGGGTCCACCCGGCGGACCTGGGCGGCAAAGTGATCGACGCGGTACTGGAGCGCACCGGCGTCGCGCCGGACCGGGTGGACGACGTGATCTACGGCTGCGTCAGCCAGATCGGGCCACAGACCTTCAATATCGCGCGCACCTCCGTGCTCAGCTCACGGCTGCCGGAATCGGTGCCCGGCGTGTCCATCGACCGTCAGTGCGGTTCCTCCCAGCAGGCCATTCATTTCGCCGCCCAGGCGGTGATGAGCGGCACCCAGGATCTGGTCATCGCCGGTGGCGTGGAATCCATGAGCCAGGTGCCGATCGGCTCGCCGGTCACCGTGGCGAAGGAGCTGGGTAACCCGTTCACCGGCGAGATCAGCCGCCGCTACCCGGGTGAGAATTTCAGCCAGTTCGTGGGCGCCGAGCGCATGGCCAAGAAGTACGGCGTCAGCAAGGACGATCTGGACCAGTTCGCCTACGATTCCCACCGCCGCGCCGCCGCCGCCACCGAGGCGGGCCGCTTCAAGCAGGAAATCCTGCCGGTGAGCGTCGATCTGGACGACGGCGGTGAAACCCTTCACGACGTGGACGAAGGCATCCGCTGGGACGCCGACCTGGATTCCATCCGTGGCCTGCAGCCGTTGGCGGAGAACGGCATTATCAGCGCCGCCAACGCCAGCCAGATCACCGACGGCGCCTCGGCGGTGCTGGTGGCCAGCGAGCAGGCGGTGAAAGAATTCGGGCTCAAGCCGCTGGCACGCATCCACGCCATGGCGGTGGTCGGCTCCGACCCGACCATGGTGCTGGAAGGGCCGATCCCGGCCACCGAAAAGGTGCTCAAGCGGGCCGGCATGACCCTGGCGGACATTGACCTGTACGAGGTCAACGAAGCGTTCGGCTCCGTGCCCCTGGCCTGGATGAACGCCTTCGGCGCCGACTACGACAAGCTCAACGTCAACGGCGGCGCCCAGGCGCTGGGCCATCCGCTGGGCGCCACCGGCGCCAAACTGATGGGCACGCTGGTGTACGAGCTCAAGCGACGCGGTGGCCGCTACGGTCTGCTGGCGATCTGCGAAGGCCTGGGCACCGCCAACGCCACCATCATCGAAGTGCTGTAGACGCCGCTGTTCAGCGGTCCGTGGTCGGGCCGTGCGGGCCAAAAGAAGCCCGGCGCTTGTGGTTGGCGCCGGGCTTTTCTATGTTGGGCGGATAACCCGAAAATCCCCCGACACAGGTGACAGGCATGGCCACAGGCACGGTGCGCAGCAACGGCGTTGATCTCTTCTACGAAACCCGCGGGCCGGAAGACGGCGAACCGCTGGTCTTTATCATGGGGCTCTCCGCGCAGTTGGTGTTCTGGCCGGAAGGTCTGCTCGACGCCATGGCCAACCGCGGCTACCGGGTGATCGCCTTTGATAACCGCGACGCCGGCAAATCCACCGCCATTCGCGAGCCGTTCAAGTACGGGCCGATGATGGCGATGTTGCGTTATATGGTCGGCCTGAAGGTCCACGCTCCCTACACCCTGGACGACCTGGTCGCTGACACCATGGGACTGCTGGACGCCCTGGGCATCGAGCGCGCCCATCTGGTGGGGGCTTCCATGGGCGGCATGGTCGCGCAACTGGCCGCCGCCACCCACCCGCAGCGGGTGCTCAGCGTCACCTCAATCATGTCCAGCACCAATAGCCCCTTCCTGCCGCCGCCGAAACCGGCGGCGCTCAAGACCCTGGTGGCGCCCCGGGTGAAAATCGAAACCGTGGAAGACTACGTGGCGTTCGGCCTGGGGATGATGGCCAAGCTGGGGGGCACCCTGGACCAGGGCCGCGAGGAGCTCACCGAGATGTTCCAGCGCAGCTGGGAGCGGGGCCTGAACCCGCGCGGTATTCGCAACCAGTTCATGGCGATCATGGCCACCGGTAACCTCAGCAAACGTCTGAAAAACGTGCGCTGCCCCGCCCAGGTGGTCCACGGTGGTAGCGACCCCCTGATCCGACCCGCCGGCGGCCGCGCCTCGGCGCGCGCCATGCCCGGCGCCCGGCTCGCCATTATCGACGGCATGGGCCACGATTTCCCACCGTCGGTGCAGCCGCGCCTGATCGAACTGGTCGCGCAAAACTGCGCCCGCGCCGGCAGCGCCTCAAAAGCCGCCGCTTAGCCTGGTAGGAGCTTGCCTTGCAAGCGAAAGGCCGGCTTTGCCGGCCGGCAGGATTCCAGCGAGGCCTGAAGGCAGTCCATCAACAAAGTCTCTGGGATCCTGCCGGCAAGCTGAGCTTGCCTTTCGCGGGCAGGGCCCGCTCCCACAAGCCCGGCTTCCCAGTCAGGCCCGGTCGCCGGGAAAGGTCAGCACATCGCTGATGCGGTCGCTGCTTTGTTGAGCCATCAACAGCCGCTCCACACCCATGGCCACGCCGCTGCAGGCAGGCAAACCATGGCGCATGGCGTCGAGGAGGTAAGGGTCGGCGTCCACGATGTTCAGGCCGTGCTCCTGTCGGAGCCGGTTATCCCGCTCGAAACGCCGCCGCTGTTCGTCCGCGTCGGTCAGTTCCTGATAGCCGTTGGCCAACTCCAGGCCCCGATAATAAATCTCGAACCGTAAAGCCACTTCGGCGCCGTCGGTGTCCGGGCGGGTTTGCGCCAGCGCGGCGGCCCAGGATGGAAAGTCGATCACCACCGAAAGCTGTTCGGCGGGCAGGGCGGCTTCCACCGTGGTGGCCATCAGGTAGTCCACGGCGGCGGTTTTCTCCAGGCCTTCGGGAGCGCCGTGTTGTTCGGCGCACTGAATCAGGCCGCTGTGCGAAGCGGTCAGCGGGTCCAGCCCGGTGACGTCGGCGAACAGGCCGCGGAACCGGTAAGTCCGTGAGGGCACGCCGGGGAACAGTTCGCCGAACAGGCTCAGGACTTCGTCCACCAGATCGTCCAGCCCGAACCCGGGCCGGTACCATTCCAGCATGGAGAACTCGGGGTTATGGCGGCCGCCGGCTTCGCCGTCACGGTAGGCTTTGCAGATCTGATAGATGGGGCCACTGCCGGCGGCCAGCAGCCGCTTCATGTGGTATTCCGGCGAGCTCTGCAGAAAGCCGTGGCCCGGCACCGGAATGCATTGGATATGGGGATCGCTGACGCCGTGGCGCGCCAGTTGCGGAGTGTCCACTTCCAGCACGCCACGGGCCGCAAAAAAAGCGCGCACCGCGCTCAGCAGCCCGGCGCGCGCTTTGATGGCCTCCAGGGAGGCGGTGGGCCGCCAGTCGGTTACCACTAGTTCTTGATGCGGCCCGCGTACTCGCCGGTGCGGGTGTCCACCTTGGCGATTTCCCCGACCTGCACGAACAGCGGCACGCGAACCACCGCGCCGGTGCTCAGGGTGGCCGGCTTGCCGCCGGTGCCGGCGGTGTCGCCCTTGAGGCCCGGGTCGGTCTCGATGATCTCCAGCTCCACGAAGTTGGGCGGGTTCACGTTGAGAGGCTCGCCGTTGTAGAGGGTCACTTCGCACATGTCCTCTTCCTTGAGCCACTGCTTGGCGTCGCCGACGGCGGCTTCGTCCGCCTGCTTCTGGTCGAAGGTCTCGGTGTCCATGAAATGCCAGAATTCGCCGTCGCTGAAGATGTACTGCATCTGCACGTCCAGCACGTCGGCGCCTTCCAGGCTGTCGCCGGATTTAAAGGTGCGTTCCCACACCTTGCCGGTCTTCAGGTTGCGCAGTTTCACGCGGCTGAAGGCCTGGCCTTTGCCGGGCTTTACGAACTCGTTCTCGATGATGGCGCACGGGTCGCCGTCGAGCATAACCTTCAAGCCGGACTTGAATTCACTGGTAGAATAGCTGGCCATAGATATCTATCCACTGTGTCGGGGAATTACCGGATGGCATTTAAGAAGCTGGCCATGATAACGCAGGAAGCGGACGGTTGGCAGGTACCCGACTGGCGCCGCCTGCAGGCCGATCTGGTCACCGGGGTGGCGGAACTGTGCGAGCGGTTGTCGTTGCACCCGGACCAGATCCCCGGCGGCGCCGATGAGGACAGCGCCTTCCCGCTGAGGGTGCCGCGCCGCTACCTGGACCTGATCGAACCGGGCAACCCCGACGACCCGCTGCTGCGGCAGATTCTCGCCACCGGCCGCGAGCGCGAAACGGTGCCCGGCTACAACGCCGACCCGCTGGACGAATCCCGCCATACCCCGGTACCCGGCCTGCTGCACAAATACCACGGGCGGGCCCTGCTGGTGGTCACCGGCGCCTGCGCGGTGCATTGCCGCTACTGCTTCCGCCGCCACTTCCCTTACCAGGAGCACCTTTCCGGCGGACGCTGGCAGCAGGCGCTGGACTGGCTGGCGCAGCGCCCGGACATCAATGAGGTGATCCTCAGCGGCGGCGACCCGCTGACCCTCAGCAACCGGCGCCTGGGCGAGCTGCTGGAGGCGCTGGCGCGTCTGCCGCACCTGCGCCGGCTGCGCATCCACAGCCGCACCCCGGTGGTGATCCCCGAGCGTCTGGACGAGGGCCTGGCCAGTCTGCTGGCGTCGCCACGCTGGCGCGCCACCCTGGTGCTGCACGCCAATCACCCCCGCGAGATCAGCCCGGCCCTGGCGGAGCGCTGCCGGGCCCTGGGCCGAGTGGGCGTGACCCTGCTCAACCAATCGGTGCTGCTGGCCGGCGTCAATGATGACGAGGAGGCCCTGGCGGCGTTGTCCGATGCGCTGTTTGAAGCCGGTGTGCTGCCCTATTACCTGCACCAGCTGGACGCGGTGGCCGGGGCCGCCCATTTCGCCGTGCCCGACGCCCGTGCCCGCGCCCTGCACGCCGCCCTGCGGGATCGACTGCCCGGCTTTCTGGTGCCCAGGCTGGCGCGGGAGGAGCCGGGGGCGGGCTCGAAAACGGTATTGGCTGGATAATGTACAATCACAGGGTGTTCACGTTATATTTGTGAAGCGAATCACAACAATAATTTGAATATCGTCTCCGCCGTCCTGGGTGGAGTCCGAGCCTGTGAGGGACAAACCATGGAAGAGGCCCGCCAAAGGGAAGCGGCGTGGGAAGTGCGTCTGGGGATTCCAGAGCTGGAATTGGACAAGCTGTCTCTGGCCAGCGCCAAGCCGCGCCGGTTGCGCGCCTGGCTGGACGCCCTGCCGATGGGGGACCCGCACCGCAGCGCGCCGTTGTTGCTGACCCTGTTGGAAGAGCTGCCCCGGTTGCGCATCGACGACCGCCGCCGGCTGGCCCTGCTTGAGCAGGTCCGCCCCCGCGTCCGGCAAATGGCTTACACCCTGGAAAGCCGGTATCTCAATCTGCCCTTGATGCCGCCGGAGCGCGCCCTGCAGGCCGCCGCATTAACCCACCGTTTGTTCCAGGGCCTGGCCCTGGGCTATCAAAGCGTGGCCACGCCGTTGTTACGGGGCAAGCTCAACCTGCCCGGGCGGCAGGCCGCCGCCACCGCGCTGCAACGCGCCATGGACGCCCGCTCCCAGGATCTTTTCCTGCATATGCTGCTCTACAAGTCGCCGCCGGCGGGGACCTGGCGGGTGCTGCACAGTCTTTACGCCGAGGCCGAGCGCCACGCCCTGGAGGCGCTCACCGTGTCGGATCCGGAGTTGCCGGGGCAGGAAGGGGCGGTGTCGATCGCCTACGGCCGCCTGTTACTGACCGCCAGTGCCCAGCCCAATCAGCTCCGCCAGCCGGCGCTGATGGCGCTCTATCGGGCCGCGGCGCATTGGGCCCGTTGGATGCCGTTGTTGGCGGAAGCCGCCGACGCCCCCTTCCATGTGGATCTGCAAGGCGACGCCGGCCCCCAGCCGGTGTCGGTTCCGGCGGACGGCGG
This sequence comes from Alcanivorax sp. UBA4485, assembly GCA_002389055.1. Lineage (GTDB taxonomy): Bacteria > Pseudomonadota > Gammaproteobacteria > Pseudomonadales > Alcanivoracaceae > Alloalcanivorax. The sequence goes on along the minus strand of DGNT01000205.1, from coordinate 7,160 downwards.
CGAGACGCTGCGCTATTTCGACACCCGGCCGCTGGCTGCCGCGCTGGCCGAAGGTGGGGCCTCGCAACGCAGCCGGCCGTTGTCGGACATCCTCTCCCATCATTTGCGCTGGGTCTGGCTGGGCCCGCGCGAACGTCTCGCGCCACGCCACCCGGCGGACGGTGAAATGCTGCTCTGTCTGGGCCTGGACGCGGTGCACCGGCGCCTTGATCAGGGCGAAGACGATGAGCCCTTGCACCGGGTGCGGCGCGTTGATCACGGCGATGGCGGTTATTGTCTGGAATGGCGTGGCGGCACGCCCCACACCCTGCGCGCCGGGGGGCTGCTGGCCCTGTCTCCGTCGGAGCGCCCACACTGGCGGGTGGGCGAAATACGCTGGGTGGCCTGGCTCGGCGATTCGGTGCGTCTGGGCGTGTCGCTGTTGCCCGAAACCCTGCGGCCGGTGCGGGTCAGCGCCGGCGGGCCGAATGCCTGGCCGGCGCCGGCGTTGCTGGTACCGTCCCCGGAAGGCGACGACCCGGAAACCCTGGTGGTGCCCACCACCGGTTACCGCAGTGGCACGCGGTTGACGCTGTGGGATGGCCCGCCCCGGGATACCCGGCTCGGCGTGCGCCTGGCCGGCTCTCCGGACGTTGCCCAGTACATGCTGCGCCCGACGGTCTGAAGGCGGCGTTCCCCAGGGCCCGTGCCGCGCGGCGGTAAGGTCTTTGGCGAACGCAGTCCGGTCAGGCACAATAGACGCTCTACGAATAACGGATGAGCACTGGCGCCGATGAATTACGCCCTCGATACCCTCCGATTGTTGATTGCGCACGATTCCCAGGACGAAGCTGAACAGCTTATGAACACCCTGCGTAACGCCGGTCGTGCTACCCGCGCGCAACTGGCCCTGGGCGAGGACGACATGGTGAGGGCGTTGAAGGGCGGCGCCTGGGAACTGATGCTGTGCCGGCCCACCTTCGGGGACGGTTCGTTCGAAAGCGCCATGGCGCACCTGAACCGGCTCGGCAAGGCGCTGCCGGTGATCCTGCTCAGCGACGATTACAACGCGGAGATCGTGCGCAACGCCTACAAGGCCGGCGCCCGGGCCGTGGCGCCCAAGGACGACCGCGAGCTGCTGATGCAATGCGTCGACCGGCTGATGGAATTCCTGCGCCTGCGCAAGGAGCTGCAGCACTCCGAAATCACCCGCCACGAAGCGGAGAAGCGGCTCAGCCTGCTGATGGATCAGAGCCGCGACGCCATCGCTTATGTGCTCGACGGCATGCACATCCACGCCAATGACAACTACGCGCGCATGTTCGGTTACGAAAGCGCCGAGGAACTGGCCGGCGTGCCGATCATGGACATGGTCTCCGCCAGTGACCACGACCGCCTGAAGAAGCTGCTGCGCAGCCGCGCCGAGGACGCCAGCCAGACCAACGAGCTGGAATGCCGTGGTGTGCACACCGACGACAGCGAGTTCGACGCCACCTTTGTATTTTCCCCCAGCACCTACGACGGCGAGGCCTGCACTCAGATCGTGATTCGCGCCGCCAGCCTGGACGAAAACGCCCTGCAGGAACGCTTACACGAAATCAGCCAGACCGATCAGGTCACCGGGCTCTACAGCCGCACCTGGTTCATGGATCAGCTGGACCAGGCGGTGGCCGACGCGGCCCGCCAGGGGCAGCTGGCGGCGGTGCTGTATCTGCGCCTGGACGGCTTTGAACAGCACCAGTCCAGCCTGGGCATGGAAGGCGCCGACGACGTCCTGCGCGCGGTGGCGGACTGGCTGCGTGAGCACTGCGCCGGCGGCAAGCTGGCGCGGGTGGACGGCGAGGATTTCGCCCTGCTCAAGCCGGTCAACGACCTGGACGAAGCGGGGCAATTGGCGGAAGAGCTGCGCGCCGGCATCGAAACCCTGATGCCCGAAGTGGCCAGCCGCACCGCCCACGTCACCGCCAGTCTGGGGCTGGCGTTCGCCCGCGAGGACGCGCGCAGCAGCCAGGACATTCTCACCAAGGCGCTCAAGTGCTGTAACCAGGCGCAACGGGAAAACGACGAGCAGGGCAACGCGGTCAAGATCCATGACCCGATGGACGACGTGGCCGCCGGTTCCTCCGAAGCCATCGCGCTGAGTATCCGTCAGGCGCTGGAAAAAGGCAGCTTCCGCCTGAAATACCAGCCGCTGATGAGCCTGGAAGACGAGAACGAACATGTCTTCGAAGTGTTCGTGCACATGCCCCAGAAGCAGGGCGACGACCTGGCCGCCGCCGACTTCATGCCCACCGCCGCCGAGCAGGGTCTGGCCGGCAAGGTGGACCGCTGGGTGGTGCTCAACGCCATGCGCGCGGCGGCCGCGCACGAGCAGAAAATTACCTTGCTGGTGAATCTCAGCGGCTATTCACTGGGCGAACCGGGCCTGGCGGAATGGCTCACCAAGGCGATGCGCGCCGCCAAGTTGTCCGGCGAGCAGGTGATCTTCCAGTTCAGCGAAGGCGACGCGGTCAACTACCTCAAGCAGGCGGCGGCGTTCGCCGAAGCGGTGCGCAAACAGGGCTGCGGCCTGTCGATCAGCCGTTTCGGCGGCGGCCTGGACCCGTTCAAACTGTTCGAACACGTCCCCGCCACCATGGTGAAGTTCGAAGGCTCTTTCACCCAGGAACTGAGCAAAGCGGAAAGCCGGGAACGGTTCGCGGAAATCATTCAGCAGGCCCGCGACAGTGGCCGCCGCACCCTGGTCGGCTTCGTCGAATCCGCCGCCCAGATGCAAACCCTGTGGAGCCTCGGCGGCGTCGACTACCTGCAAGGCTACTATTTGCAGGCGCCGATGGACCGCCTCGAAACGGCGGAGTCAGTTGACAGTTGATAGTGGACAGCTGACAGCGAACCCAGAAGCGCGGCTTAAGCCGCGCTTTTCGTTTTTAGCTATCAACTATCAATTGCCAACTATCAACTACCTAAGTAGTTCTTGTTGGTCTTTGTCGCGGACGCCGATCAGATAAAGAATGCCGTCCAGCCCCAGGGTGGAAATCGAGTGGGCGGCGTTTTCCTTCACCAGCGGCTTGGCGCGGAAAGCGATGCCCAGGCCGGCGGCGCCCAGCATCGGCAGGTCGTTGGCGCCGTCGCCCACCGCGATCACCTGTTCCAGGTTGATGCCTTCCCGGGCGGCGATCTCGCGTAACAGCTCCGCCTTGCGCTCGCCGTTGACGATCGGCTCCGCCACCTCGCCGGTGACCTTGCCGTCGACGATTTCCAGGGTGTTGGCGTAGACGTAATCAATGCCCAGCAGCTTCTGCAGCCAGTCACCGAACCAGGTGAAGCCGCCGGAAAGAATCGCGGTGCGGTAGCCCAGCGCTTTCAGGGTGGGAATCAGCCGGTCGGCGCCTTCGGTGAGCTGGATGCGCTCGCGCACCCGTTCCAGAGCGCTTTCGTCCAGCCCTTTAAGCAGCGCCACCCGGGCGCGGAAGCTTTCGTTGAAGTCCAGTTCGCCGAGCATCGCCCGGTCGGTGATCGCCGCCACCTGTTCGCCGACGCCGGCCTCGGCGGCCAGCTCGTCGATCACCTCCGAGCGGATCAGGGTGGAGTCCATATCGAACACCACCAGACGGCGGTTGCGCCGGAAGGCGCTGTCGCGCTGGAAGGCGATGTCCAGATTGCGCTCGTTGGCGATGCCCAGGAAGGCGGCGCGCATGGCGCCCGGGTCGCGGGGTTCGCCGCGCACCGAAATTTCCACGCAGGCGCGGCCGTCCGGGTCGCTGGCCTCGCCTTCCAGGTGCACGCGCCCTGAAAGCCGCGCGATGCTGTCGATGTTCAGGTCGTTGTCGGCCACCACGGTGGTCACGTCGCCGAGCTGCTCGGCGGTGATCTTGCGCGCCAGCAGGGTAATGATGTGGCGGTCCTTGCCCTGGCCGGACACCCACTGCTCGTAGCGGTCCTCGTCGATGGGTCTGAAGCGCACCGAGATATTGCGTTTGTGCGCCTCGAACAGCAGATCCTTGAGCATCGACGAGGCTTCCGCCGCCGGCGGCACCTCCACCAGGATGCCCAGCGACAGGGTGTCGTGGATCACCGCCTGGCCGATATCCAGAATATTCAGATGGTAGCGGGCCAGAATACGGGTGAACGCCGCGGTGAGGCCGGGCCGGTCGTTGCCGGACACCTGGATGAGAATGATCTCGCGCACGCTGGGGGATTCCTCGGGCTGGTCGGTACGTTGCGGAACAGCCGCTAAGATTACCAGAAAACCGGGCCGGGTTGGCGCGCGTGCGCCAGAGCCAAGCGGAGCGCCGCCGCCACGGGTTATACTCCCCGCCGTCGCATTCACAGGCAAGGAAGGCACTGCATGTCGGTGTGGGAAAAATGGCGGCCCTGGCTGCAACGGGAAAAACAACTGCTGCTGGAACTGGCCCTGATGCTGCTGGTGGCGCTGGTGGTGGGGGTCTATTTTCTGGAGCACTTCTCCGCCCGTCTTCAAGCGGAACAACGTGTGCAGTTGAAGGCCCTGGCGCAACAAACCGCGCTGCGCTCCGCCGAGTCGCTGGCCGGCGACGACCTGATCGGGCTGAACGTGATCGCCCGCGAAACCCGCGCTCTGGATCCGGTGGGCGGCGTGCAGTTCCTGGACGTGGCCCGTGACCCGGTGACCGGGAAAAGCGACGACAGCCTGCCGGTGAAGGTGGAAGTGCCGGTGGCCCTGCCGGACGGCGAGCTGGCCGGCTCGGTGGTGCTGGCCGCCGCCCACGACACCGCGCCGCGCCAGCGGCTGGAAACCGGCTATGTGCTGGTGGTGCTCGGTTTGCTGGCGCTGCGCGCGGCGGCCGAAGTGATCCGCCGCCGCCTGTGGCGGCCCAGGGAGCCGGTGGTGCGGACGCCTCCGGCGGAGGAGGGCGCGGCGGCCGAGGCGCGTCCCGCCAGCCCGGTGGACAGCGATGCGCCGGCGCCGGATGGCGTGTCGGTGGAGCTGCGTCTCAGCGTGGTCAACTTCGATCATTTCCAGCAGCGTTATACCCGCTCGGCGCTGGAAGCGCTGCTGGCGGACTATCACTACCTGCTGCGCGAAGTGGCGGCGCTGTACGGCGGTGAGGTGATCACCGCCATCGGCGACCGCGCGCGCATTCGTTTCACCGGCGAGCCGCTCTCGCACACCGCCTTTTCGGCGCTATGCGCCGGCCTGCTGTTCCTGCGCGTGGCGCGCCTGCAGGCGCCGCGGCGCAAAGCCGGCCAGTCGCCGGCGCTGGAATTCAAGGCCCTGGTCAGCGGCCAGTTCGGCGAGGCGGACAGCTGGGCGCTGTGCCTGGCCGGGGTGCCCGGCCGGCTCAATGTGCCCGAGGCGGAACTGACCCGTGCCGAACTGGACGTAAAAGCCCTCTACCAGACCGAGCGGGCGCAACTGGTGCAGGCCGGCGACCGGCAAATCCGGCTGCAGCCGGTGGAACAGCTCGCGCACCGCTATCAGACCCTGCTGCGCACTCAGGCGGAGAAGGTCATGGGCGGTTCCGGGGTGTCCGGCGAGGCCTCGCCGAGCAAGTAACCACGCATCGCCGCGCCGATTAACTGGGGCAGTTCCGGCATGCCCCGATTGCCGAACAAGCGGTTGAATTCCAGCATATAGGGGCGGCCGTCCACCCAGGCCACGTCGAAGCCGGCGTGGTCGATGTGCAATTCCCGGGCGAGCCGGGCCACCAGCGCCAGGGCCGGTTCCGGCACCGGCAGATCGGTGCGCACCCGCGCCCCGCGCGCCAGATTGTTGTGGAAGCTGGTGCCCTCGCGCCAGTAGCTGGCGATCACCTCGCGGCCCACCACCACCACGCGCAGATCGCGCACGATCGGCAGCAACTTCTGGATATACAGCACCTCGCTGTGGGCGGCGTAGTCCAGCAACTGCTGGCGGCTTTCGATCAGAAACACGCCGCTGCCCTGGCTGGAGCGAATCTGCTTGGCCACGAACGGGAAGCGCCAGGTGTCCAACACCTGGCTGATACCGTGCGGCCCCGCCGGCAGAATATCGGTCTCGGGCAAATGCTCCGGGCAGGCCAGCTTCAGCGCCCGGGTCATTTCCACCTTGTCGTGGCCCAGGTGGTAACTGGCCAGGCTGGGGAAAATAGGGCGGCGGAGCACATAGTGCAGGCTGTGCAGCTGCCAGTAAGCCGGGAACAGCAACCAGTCCGCGTCGAGCAACCGCGCGCGCTGGTCGTGCATCAGCTCCGGTTTGATGTAATGCACGCCCGGCAGGCCCAGGGTGCGGAAAGGGTCGAAGGTGATCAGTTTCAAAGGCCGACGGACCTCAGGCAAAAGCCCGCGCACGGTCGCGCGGGCGAACCGCGAATTTATAGGGCCAAACGGACTCCTCGGCAAGCGGATTTGTCATGGTCAGCGCGGGCCGCAACGGCTAGGCTTTGGCGCACAATGACACTCGGGAGACAGCTGTGAATTTACCCCCTTTGCAAAGCGGCGAGGTGCTGGCGGCCGAAGACGGCGCGGTGCTCACCCTGACCCTGAACCGGCCGGACAAACTCAACGCCCTGACCGGCGCCATGTACCGGGACCTGGTCGACCTGCTGGCGTTCGCCGGCGACAGCGATGAAGTGCGCGCGGTGCTGATCCTGGGTGCCGGCAAATCCTTCAGCGCCGGCAACGACCTGGCCGATTTCCTGGCCGCCGGCGAGGGCACCGAAGGCGGCGCCGCGCCCTTTATCCGCGCCGTGAGCCGCTTCGAAAAGCCGCTCGTCATCGGCGTTCAGGGCCACGCCGTGGGTGTCGGCACCACCATGCTGCTGCATGCCGACCTGGTGGTGGCCGCCGACGACGCTAAATTCCTGACCCCGTTCGTGGACCTGGGCGCGGTGCCGGAAGCGGGCTCCGCCAAGCTGCTGCCGGCCTGGCTGGGCTACCAGCGCGCGGCGCGCATGCTGCTCGCCGGAGAGCCGCTGCTGGCCCCGGAAGCGCTGCAGGCCGGGCTGGTCGCCAAGATGGTGAGCCCCGCCGAACTGGTGGCCACCGCCACCGACTACGCCCGCACCCTGGCGGCCAAGCCGCCGCGCGCCTTGCGCGAGAGCAAGCGCCTGATGCGTCAGGCCGCGCAGATGGATCTGCACGACCTGATCGACCACGACCTGGCGCTGTTCGCCGAACTGCTGCAAGGCGACGAAGCCAGAGCGATCCTCGCCGCCAAGGTC
>DGNT01000136.1 GCA_002389055.1 Alcanivorax sp. UBA4485 | reverse complement strand
TCGTCGCCATCGACGAGAACGGACGCACCCGCTCGGTACCCCGGGACTGAACTCCGCAGGGCGCCTTACGGCGCCTTCTGGCCCAGCACCGTGGAACGGACGTTGAGGGCGGACTGCTCGGCCACCGCGATGTACGGCATCACCGAATCCCGGAAGTCGCGATAGGACTCATAGATCCGCCGCGCCTGCTCGTTGCCGGCGACCAGATCCTCCACCGCCTCCTGGCTGGTTTTTTCCAGCGCCTGAAGCACTTCGTCCGGCAAGCGGCGCAGCTCGACGCCGTGCTCGTTCACCAGCTGCTTGAGCGCTTCCGCGTTGCGTGCGGTGAACTCGTCGTAGATGTGCTGGTTTTCCGCTTCGGCGGCGCTCTTGACGATGGCCTGCAGGTCTTCCGGCAGCGCGTCCCACTTCTCCTTGTTGATCATCAGCTCCAGCATGGCGCCGGGCTCCTGCCAACCGGGGTAGTAGTAGTACTTGGCCACCTTGTGCAGGCCGAAGGTCAGATCGTTGTAGGGACCGACCCAGTCGGCGGCGTCCAGGGCGCCGGTCTGCATTGAGGTGAACACCTCGCCGCCGGGCATCTGCACCGGCGTGGCGCCGATGCGCTGCATCACTTCGCCGGCCAGGCCCGGGGCGCGGATCTTGAGCCCTTTGATGTCTTCCAGGCTGTTGATCTCCTTGCGGAACCAGCCGGCCATCTGCGTGCCGCTGTTACCGCACGGCAGCGGCTTGATGCCGAACTCGCCGTACAGCTCGTCCCACAGCTCCTGGCCACCGCCGAAGTTGACCCAGCTGTTGAGCTCCTGGGCGGTGAGGCCGAACGGCACCGCGGTGAAAAAGGGCGTGGCCGGGTGCTTGCCTTTCCAGTAGTAGGAGGCGGAGTGGCCCATCTCGGCGCTGCCGTCGCGCACCGCGTCGAATACGCCCATGGCCGGCACCAGCTCGCCGGCGCCGTGCACCTTGATGGTCAGACGGCCGCCGGACATGGCGGTGACCCGTTCCGCGAAGCGGTTGGCGCCGGTGCCCAGGCCGGGGTAATTCTTCGGCCAGGCGGTGACCAGCTTCCACTCGCGGATTTCCTTATCGGCGGCTTTGGCCGGGGCGTTGTCGCCGCCGGCGGCCGGCTTGTTGTCGCTGTCGTTCTGGCCACAACCGGCCAGTGCCGCGGCGCCCAGGCCGAGGCCCAGCGCGGAGACGAATTTACGACGATCCATGGAACTCTCCCGTTGGTTTTATTGTTAGTGGGCCGCCGGGCGGCCCTAGATCACATCGAGTCGGGCGTACTGGCTGACCAGCCATTTGGTGCCGACGCCGTCGAAGTTGATTTGCAGCCGCGCGTTGGGGCCCTGGCCCTCGAAATGCAGCACCGTGCCCTCACCGAATTTCGGGTGCAGGACGCGCGCCCCCAATACAATACCATTGGCGTCCTGCTGGCGCGGCCCCCCGCCGCCACCGCCCAGCGGACGGCTGAAGCCGGCCCGGGGACGCACCTCTTCCACCAGCTCGGCGGGAATTTCGCGCAGGAAGCGGCTGGGCGGGTTGAGCGTTTCGTTGCCGTACAGGCGCCGGCTTTCCGCGTGGGTCAGGTAGAGCTCGCGCATCGCCCGGGTCAGCCCCACGTAGCAGAGCCGGCGCTCCTCGGCGAGACGCACCGGATCGTCCGAGGACATCTGGTGCGGGAACAGGCCCTCTTCCAGGCCGGTGATGAACACCACCGGAAATTCCAGCCCCTTGGCGGAGTGCAGGGTCATCATCTGCACCGCGTCTTCGTGGGCGTCGGCCTGGCCTTCGCCGGATTCCAGCGCGGCGTGGTCCAGAAAGGCGCTGAGCGGATCCTCCTCGCCCTCTTCGTCACCGAACTGGCGGGTGGCGGAGACCAGCTCGCGCAGGTTGTCCAGGCGCTGTTGGGCTTTCTCGCCTTTGTCCTGGCCGTGGTAGTCCAGCAGGCCACTGGCCGCGATCACGTGTTCGGCGGTTTCCGCCAGCCCTAACGTCTTGGTTTCCTCGGCCAGCCTGTCCACCAGCTTGAGGAACGCGAGCAAGGCGTTGCCGGCGCGGGCGGTGAGCAGCTGCTCGTTGATCAGCGCCGCCGCCGCGTCCCACAGGGGAACGCCGCGCTGGCGGGCCAGATCACGGAGGATTTCCAGGGTCTTGGCGCCGATGCCCCGGGTGGGCGTGTTGACCACCCGCTCGAAGGCGGCGTCCGCCCGGCGGTTGTTGAGCAGGCGCAGATAGGCCAGGGCATTCTTGATCTCGGCCCGTTCGAAGAAGCGCTGGCCGCCGTAGATGCGGTACGGAATGCCGGCCTGCAGGAAGGCTTCCTCCAACACCCGGGACTGGGCGTTGGAACGGTACAGCACCGCCATTTCCCGGCGCGCCATGCCCTGCTGGCCCAGGCTTTCCACCTTGCCGGCGATAAAGCGTGCTTCGTCCACCTCGTTGAACCCGGCGTACAGGCGGATCGGCTCGCCGTCGCCGCCGTCGGTCCACAGCTCCTTGCCGAGCCGGTCGCTGTTGACGCTGATCACCGCGTTGGCGGCGTTCAGGATGGTGCCGGTGGAGCGGTAGTTCTGCTCCAGGCGCACCGTGCGGGTGTCGGGGAAGTCACGGCTGAACTTGTGGATGTTCTCGATCTTGGCGCCGCGCCAGCCGTAGATGGACTGGTCGTCGTCGCCGACGATGGTGGCGGCGTTATCGTCGTTGGTGAGCAGCCGCAGCCAGGCGTACTGGATGGCGTTGGTGTCCTGGAACTCGTCCACCAGAATGTGCCGGAAGCGGCGCTGATAGTGCCCGCGCAGCTCGTCGTTGTCGCGGAACAGCTCCAGCACGCGCAGCAGCATCTCATTGAAGTCCACCAGACCGCCCCGGGCGCAGGCTTGTTCGTAGGCCTGATAGATTTTCTGCATGGTCTGCAGGAACAGGTCGCCGCCGGCCACATCCATATGCGCGGCGCGCAGGCCCTCGTCTTTCTGGCCGTTGATGAACCAGGTGGCCTGGCGGGCGGGCCAGCGCTGTTCATCCAGCCCCAGCTCGCGGATCACCCGCTTGATCAGACGCTGCTGATCGTCGGCGTCGATGATCTCGAAATTCTGCGGCAGGCCCGCTTCCTGCCAGTGCTGGCGCAACAGCCGGTGGGCGATGCCGTGGAAGGTGCCCACCCACATGCCGCCGGCGGGCATGTCGAGCAGCTGCTCGATACGGCCGCGCATTTCCGCCGCCGCCTTGTTGGTGAATGTCACGGCGAGAATACCGAACGGCGACGCCTGTTCGGTGGCGATCTGCCAGGCGATACGGTGCACCAGCACCCGGGTCTTGCCCGAGCCGGCACCGGCCAGCACCAGCAGGTGCCGGTCTTCGGCGGTCACCGCGTCGCGCTGATCCGGGTTAAGGCCTTCAATAAGGGAAGTCACATCATCCATGGCGGCGGAGTTTACCAGAACCGCCGCTTTGGCGCGGCAGGTTGTGACGCAGCCCCGGTGATCCGGTTTCCCTTCGCGGTGGGGCTGGGTAAACTGCCAAAGAAAAAGCCGGGCGTCACTTATGCCTACGGGTTCCCGAGCACCGTGCGGGAGCGACTTACTCACCGGCGCCCAAGGCTCCGAGCCTGGAATCTTTATCCGTGTCGACAGCATTCGAGTCACAACCAAGCAAGCAGCAGCAGGCCGTGACCCGCGCTCAATGCCAGCATCTCCTTTCCGGGATCAAGGGCATGAACGTGCTGGAAGGCCTGGCGGTGATCGCGGCGACCTGGGCCTACTGGGACTCGCCGGTGCCGCGCGCCACCTTGCTGGTGTGGGCGCTGACGGTGAGCACGCTGATTCTTGCCCGGGTGAGCTGGCTGCTGCTGAGCCGGCCGCTGCGCAACGGCGACCGCGCCGATCTGCGCAAGGTGTCGGTGAGCGTGCTGGCCACCGCGGTGGCGATGGGCATCGGCGGCTTTCTGTTCAACCCCACGGACACCCTGCTCTCCGAGTCGATGCTGTACGCACAGCTGACCATGAGCAGCCTAGGCACCGGCCTGAGCATCCTGGCGCTGTCGGCGTACAGCAGCCATCTGCCCACCGTACTCATGTACCAGATTTGTCTGCTGGCGCCGTCGTGCGTGCAGCTGCTGCTGGCCAACGATAACGAGCCGGCCCTGGCGGCCATGCTGGTGGCCACCGGCGCCTTTCTGTTCGTCGCCGCCCGCCGTATCAATATGACCACGCACCAGGCCCTGGATCTGCAAATCAGCAACACGGCGCTGATCGACTATCTGGACCGGGCGCGGGCCAACGCCGAAGCACTCAATGAAAAACTCGCCGACGAAATCATGGAACGCAAGGAGGCGCGCCGGCGCCTGCAGGAAGCCAACGACCGGTTGGAGTCCATGGTCAGCGACCGCACCCGGGCCCTGGAACAGGCCAACCGGGAATTAAGCGCCACCGGCGAGCGGCTGCAACTGGCGCTGGACGCCAGCAACATCGGGCTGTGGGACTGGAATCTGGTCACCGGCACCAATTACCACACCAACTTCGACCGGCTGCTCGGCTACGAAAGCGAATACTTCCGTAATTTCTTCGGCGACCTGCAGCAACTAGTCCACCCGGACGATTTCCCCGCCATCCGCCGCGCCATGATCGCCCACTTCAAGGGCGAAACCGACCGCTACCACGCCATCTACCGGCTGCGCCACGCCGACGGCCCCTGGTGCTGGATCGAGGACGAAGGCCGGGTGGTGGACTGGAACGACAAGGGCCGCGCCCTGCGCATGATCGGCACCCGCCGGGACATCACCGCCACCCGCGAAGCGCAGGAACAGCAGCGGCTGGCGGCGACGGTGTTCGAGAACGCCCCGGAAGGCATCTTCATTCTTAACCGCAACTTCCAGTTCCTGGCGGTGAACGCCCGCTTCGAACAGATCACCGGCTACCCGGAGCAGGACGTGCTCGGCCGCACCATCGCCGACACCGACCACATCGACCGCAACCGCAGCACCTACCGCGCGATTACCCTGGCGCTGCGCCGCACCGGGTTCTGGGAAGGCGAGATCAACGAACGGCGGCGCAACGGCGAGCCCTTCCCGGAGTGGCTGCAGATCAGCAGCGTGCTGGACGAGAAACAACGGGTGATCCGCTATGTGGGGATGCTGTCCGACCTCACCTCGCGCAAGGAAGCCGAGGAGCGGGTGCGGTTTTTGTCCAACTACGACCGCCTCACCGGCCTGCCCAACCGGGCGCTGTTCCGCGAACGCCTGCAGCGGGCGCTGACCCTGGCGCGGCTGAACCGGGAAAAAGCCGCGCTGCTGATGATCGACCTGGACCGCTTCAAACCGATCAACGAAAGCCTCGGCCATGAGATCGGCGACCGCCTGCTCAAGCTGGCCGCGGAGCGCATCTGCCGGTGCGGCGTCAACGACGAAAACCTGGCCCGGGTGGGCGGTGACGAATTCACCCTGGTGCTGGAAAACTGCGGCGCCGAAGCGCAGATCGGCGTGCTCTGCCAGAAACTGATCAACATGATGAAAAAGCCCTTCCTGATCGACGGCCATGAGCTGCTGCTGGGCGCCAGCATCGGCATCAGCGTGTTCCCCAACCCGGGCCAAGAAGCCCAGTCGATGATCAACCAGGCGGAAATGGCGGTGCACCAAGCGAAACGCAGCGGCGGCAACAATTTCCAGTTCTACCGCACCGGCATGCAGATGGCGTCGGTGGAACAGCTGGCGCTGGAGACCAGCCTGCGCAAGGCGATCTTCAAGAACGAGTTCGTGGTCCACTACCAGCCGAAAATGGACCTGGCGGACAGCCGCATTTCATCGGTAGAAGCGCTGGTGCGCTGGCAGCACCCGACCATGGGCCTGCTGGCGCCGTCCGAGTTCATTCCCCTGGCGGAAGAATCCGGCCTGATTTCCGCGATCGGCGAACTGGTGCTGGAGCGCGCCTGCCGTCAGGCCCGGCAGTGGCTGGATCGGGGGCTGGGGGATATTCGCGTGTCGGTGAACCTGTCCGCCCATCAGTTCCGCAAAGGCAACCTGGCGGACGTGGTGGACCGGATTCTGGCGCTCACCGGCCTGCCGGCGGAACTGCTGGAGCTGGAGCTCACCGAAAGCCTGATCATGGAAGACATGGACCAGAACATCGCCCTGCTCGAGCGGCTGCGCGCCCGTGGCGTGGGCCTGTCCCTGGACGACTTCGGCACCGGTTACTCATCGCTTAACTACTTGAAGCGGTTCCCGGTGGACACACTGAAAATCGACCGCACCTTCATCACCGACCTGGCGGACAACCCGGACGACGCGGCCATCACCCGGGCCATCATCGAGATGGCGCACAGCCTGACCATGAGCGTGGTGGCGGAAGGGGTGGAAACCGACCAGCACCTGAACATCCTGCGCGAAATGGGCTGCGACAGCATTCAGGGTTACCTGATCAGCCGGCCGGTGCCGGAGGATCAACTGCACGACATCCTGGCGCTGCAGCAACAGGGCCAGGCCGGGGACGGCCCCGCCTGACCCTCCGCTTGCCGGCTATTCGTCGAGAATCGCCAGGGTTTCCGGCTTCTCGAAGAACGGCGCCAGATGACGGCGCAGCCAGGCGTCCAGCAGACCGCGCTCGCGCAGCAGCCGCAGCACCGGCGGCGCGAAACGGCGGACGTCGTCCAGCAGGTCGTCGCGGGCAATGCCCACTTCGTCGATCAGGTCGCGCAGGGTGGTGTCGCCGTACTTTTCGAAGAAGGCATTGATGCCGGTATCCAGCATGGTGGCGAAATAATCGCTGTGCCGGAATTCCCGCCAGAAGTCGTAGCCGATCACGAACAGTTCCTGAATGTCCTCGCTGCTGAGCAGCTCGCGCAACTCGGTCACCGGACGCTCGGCGAAGTCCTGCCAGGCCACCAGCACCAGTTCGCGCAGCTCGCCCAGGTTATCGTCGCTGTACAGCCAGGGGTCGGACAGCAGCGCGGCGGTGCGCTCCAGCAACCATTCCTGCAGGCGCATCTCCAGGCTGGCCCGCCAGCGCGGCGGCAACCGCCGCCCCACCAGACCACGCAGGCTTTCGGGAATACCCTGGTGCAGCCAGGTCTTGAGCCCCAGATGGGCGCCGCCGGCGAGCAGCGCCAGCAATACCGGGTTGCTGCTCAGCCAGCCCACGCCCCGCCGGGACAGCGGGATTTCCAGCACCTTGTCGACCAGGGCCGCCACGGTACTCTCGTCCACCAGCTCGCCGACCCGGCGCTCCGCCTGAATGCCGTGGTTATAGAGACGGTCCACCATCTCACCCACCAGCTCCGGAATGCCGCCCCCCAGCTCCATCTGAACCGCGTACTTGCGCACCGTGATGCCGATCTGCTCGGCGGTCACCACTTCATTCAGGCGCACCTTGTCGGCCTGGGCCAGCAGGGCGTCCAGCTCCTGTTCCAGCCAGTCGTCCACGCGGTCCGGGTCCAGGGACTCGCTGAGATGGGCGACCAGGGCCTCAAGTAAACGATTTGCCTTTTCTTGTTTATTTGCCGTCACGACATGCCTTCCTTAACCAAGGGCCACTTGCCCACTGCGCGGGCGAATGTATCATCGTTCAATGTAACAATCATCAGAGGTACTTAACCATGGCGATCAACATACTGCCCACCCGCCGGAACCTGCGCTTCAAGCTGGACCCCAGCAAAGCGCTGAACTGGCACCAGGATGGGCGCAACGTGAGCCAGTTTCTCAATACCCTGAGCCTGTTTTTCCCGGTTGGCGAACGCTTCTTCATCGACAGCGTGCGCCAGTATCGCGATGTCGTCCAGGACCCGGAACTGAAGAAGGCGGTGACCGCCTTTATCGGCCAGGAAGCCATGCACGGCCGCGAGCACGAAGAGTACAACGGCTTCGTCAACGACGCGGGCGTGCCCATCGAAGCCCAGGAACGGCTGGTGGATGAACTGCTCAAAGCGGTTCAGAAGTACACCCCGGCCTCGTTCCAACTGGCCAACACCGTGGCCCTGGAGCACCTTACCGCGATTCTCGCCGACGGGCTGCTCAGCCTGCCGGAAATCATGGAGGGCTCCGACGAGGGCTACCGCGCCATCTGGAACTGGCACGCCCTGGAAGAGACCGAGCATAAAGCGGTGGCGTTCGATGTCTACCGCCTAGCGGTGGGCGGCGACGACAAGGCCGGCGCCTATGCCCTGCGCAGCTTGTCGTTGGTGTTCTCCACCAGTGTGTTCTTCGCCCTGGTCGTGCCTTTCTACCTGCACAACGTGCGCGTCAGCGGTGGCCTGTCCGACCTTAAGGGCTGGCGCGCGGTGCTGCGCCACAGCGTCGGCAAGAAAGGCATTTTCCGCCACAGCGCCAAGGCGTGGCTGGACTGGTTCAAGCCCGGCTTCCACCCCTGGGACCACGACAACCGTGAGTTCCTGGAACAGTTCGATGAGCTGGTGGCCCACGCTCTGGATGAGGCGGCCTGACCGCCTCGTACCCCTCTGACTTCCCGGATCGCGACGCGATCATTCCTCAAGCCGGCTCCCCGCCGGCTTTTTTTTGCTTTGGCGAGGAGCCGGGACTGTAGGAGCGGGCCCTGCCCGCGAAAGGGAGCGAAGCTCCCGGCGGGATACCAGGGACTTTTCTCTCCAGAAAGCCCGCACCGGGATCGGGTGGGCCCGCGTCTCAGATACGGAGCACCAGACATCGAAACAGCAACCTCTCTGGTATCCCGCCGGGTGGCTAGCGCCACCCTTTCGCGGGCGGGGCCCGCTCGCACAAGAGCGGGTTACTCGGAACGGTCGGAGGACGTGCCGTCCTGCTGGGTGTCCACCACACGCTCGTCGCCGAGCATGCGCACGTTGGCCGGCGGCGCGTTGCCGTCCCGGTCCTCGCCGAAGTACAGCGTGGTGTGCGGGAACGGAATCTCGATGCCGGCCTTGTCGAAGTAGATCTTGACCAGCCGGTTGTAGGCGCGGCCCACGGCCCATTGGTTGCCCGGGGTGGTTTTGATCACCACGCGGATGTTCACCGAGCTGTCGGCCAGGGCGGAGACGCCGGCCACCGTCATCGGTGCCAGGATGTTGTCCTTGTGCGGCCCTTCCTTGAGCTCCTCGAAGGCGGCTTCCAGCTGAACGATGGCGTCGTCGATGCTCTCGCGGTAGCCGATGCCGTACTCGCCCACGTGGTTGCCGTACTCACGGGTGTAATTGGACACCGCATCCACCGAGGAGAACGGCACGATGTGGTAGGTACCGTACAGATCGCGCAGCGCCACGGAACGGATGCCGACCCGCTCGACGGTACCGGAGTAGCTGCCGGTGCCGACGAAGTCGCCGGTGTTCATGGCGTTCTCCAATTGAATGAACACACCGGTGATGATGTCCTGCACCAGCTTCTGGGCGCCGAAACCAATCGCCAGGCCGAGCACGCCGGCGCCGGCGATCAGCGGGCCGATGTTAATGCCGATCTCCGCCAGCACGATCATCAACGTCATGATGATGATGGCGATCGCCAGGGTGGTGTGGAACAGGCCCATCAGGGTGTTGGCGCGGGCCACGGTGGCCGGGTCGGCGTCCTCGGCCGGGGTGAGCTTGTGTTCCAGCAGGCTGGCGATGCCGATCCAGACCGCCGTGGCGACCGCCAGGATCACCAGAATATGCAGCACCACGGCCACGGTTTGCGCACCGGCGGCGGTGGCGTACCAGGCGGCCAGGTCGTACACCTCCCAGGCGTCCAGGGAGAGAATCACCACCAGCGCCAGAATCAGAGCACGGATCACCTTAAGGCCGGTGGGCACGTAGGTGTTCACCCGGGCCTGCAGGCGCGGCAGCTTTTTGTTCACCCGCTCGGAGAGCTGGATTTCCTTGCCGATGTACTGCGTCAGCACCACCGAAACCAGCAGGCCGACGCCGACGTAAATCAGTGTTTCCAGGGTCGCCATGGCGACGTAGGGCAGCGCCGTTTCCGGGTTGATCACGGTGACCGCGAACACCATCAGCGCATAGGCCAGCGCGGCCAGGTGCCAGAGGCGGGCGCTGACGCCCAGCGCCACCCGGCCGGGGCCGCTGGTCGCGTCGGCTTTGTCGAGCAGCCGGTCACGGATCACGGTGCGCTTCTTGAGGATCACCACCACCGCGTAGAGCAGCGCCAGCAGCATCACCAGGGTGCCCACGGCGGTGCCCAGCACGGTGGACATGTGGAAATTCAGAATCGGCACCAGCACCAGCATGCCGTACCCGATAGAGCCGGTCAGATTGGCCAGGAAACGGTTGGCGTAGCGGGCCTGGCCGGCGCCCACCGGCATCAGCCGCAGGCCTTCGTAACCGGAGGAGAACATCATCCGCAGGGCGGCCTTGACCAGTTCCACCACCAGGAAGGCGTTCAGGAACAGGGCCAGGCGGGTGGCGTCGGCGTTGACTTCGTTCACCAACAAGGACGACACAAAGCCACCGGCCACATAGGCCAGCCCCACCACGATCACGTCCACCAGGGCGGCCACCGCCACCGCGACGATGGTGCGCAGCATGGCGAATTTCTCCGAGCCGCGCTGGGCCCAGGCGCTGAACGCCCGGAACGCCGGGGAGGCAATGGCGCGCAGTACGAAGAACACCACGAAGGTGGCGATCACCAGAATCGCCAGATTCACCGCCGCGGCGCCCACTTCCTGCAGGTCCACCTCGCCGGCCACGGCTTGGTCGGCCCGCGCCTGCCCGGCGCCCACCAGGCCACCCAGGGCGGCCCCGAGGGCCGCGAACTGGTCGCCCATATTGGCGGCCAGATTGCCGGTGGTGGCGGCCATCCGTCGGGCGAAGGACACCTCTTCGGGCTGTTGGTCGCTGGGAGACTCGGCGGCGATCTGTTCCGCGGGGACCGGGCCTTCCTCATCGACGCTGGCGCGGGCGGCCTGCAGGGCCCGCAGCTCTTCAATCAGAGCGTTGCGCGAGGAGTCGTCTTCAATCAGATCCGCCAGGGTACCGTAGGCGGGATCGCTCTCGGCGCCGGTCTCCTGGGCGAAAGCAGGGGCCGCCAGCAGCAGCATTACCAGGGACAACAGACCGGCAAGGGCCGTGGACGTGAGACGATGTAAAGGCACGCTCTCCTCCTTTTGAATCAGTGCGCGAGGCCACCGTACGCTAAAGGGTCGCACGGCATTAATGCGTGAAGACTACGACAAGACGGCCCTCGATTCGACGGTACCGGCGGGGTTATAACAAGAAATCAACGAGATTGACCCAAACTACGCCCCGGCCGGGTCAGGCGGGCCAACGCCGTCGTTTGACTGTTACATCAAACGGTGTAAACGTTTCCTTCCAAAAGTACGTTCGACGAGAGACAAAGCAATGGAACAGTGGCATCACCGCACCGTGATTCGCGACGGCATCAATCTGGCGACCCGCCGGCGGGGCAATCCGGACGGCCCGGCGGTGCTGTTTGTCCACGGCTACCCGGATAACGGCGACGTTTGGGACGCGGTGGCCAGGGCGCTCGGCGACGACTATCACCTGATCACCTATGACGTGCGCGGTGCCGGCGCCTCGTCCTCGCCGCGCGGCCGCCAGGCCTACCGCCTGGAAGAACTGCGCGACGACCTGTTCGCGGTGATCGACGCCCTGAGCCCGGGCCGGCCGGTGCACCTGGTGGGCCACGACTGGGGCTCGATCCAGGCCTGGGAAGCGGTCACCGAACCGGGCGCGGAAAAACGCATCGCGTCCTACACCAGTTTGTCCGGGCCCTGCCTGGATCACATCGGCCACAATCTGCGCGCCACCGGCGCCGGCGATCTGGCGGCGAGCCTGCGGCAACTGGCGAAAAGCTGGTACATCGGCGCTTTCCATATTCCCGCCCTGGCCCCGATGGCCTGGAAACTGGGGCTTGGTGACGCCTGGCCGGACCTGCTCAGGCGCACCGAGGGGGTTAGCGCCCCGATCAGCGCCACCCAGACCCGGGACGGCGCCCAGGGCGTGGCGCTCTACCGGGCCAATATGGTGCCGCGTTTACTCAACCCACGGGAGCGGCGCACCACGGTGCCGGTGCAGCTGCTGGTAGCGCGCCGTGACCGTTACGTGGGGCCGGCATTGCTGGACAGCGTAGCGCCCTGGACCGGCCAGCTGTGGCGCCGGGAGCTGAATACCGGCCATTGGGGCCCGCTGCTCGGCCACGCGCCGTTGACCGCCCGCTATCTGAAAGCCTTTATCGCGCACATCGAAGGCGCGCCCGCCGACGCCGCCCTGCAGCGGGCCCGGGTGACCGCCGGCGACGGCCCGGACAGCGGCAAGCTGGTGGTGATCACCGGCGCCGGTTCCGGCATCGGCGAGCAGACCGCACTGGCGTTCGGCGCCCGTGGCGCCACCGTGCTGTGTACCGATATCGACCCGGACTCCGCCGCCCGCACCGCGCGCAAAATCCAGGACGCCGGCGGCGCGGCCCTGAGCCGCAAGACCGATGTCGGCAACAGCCGCTCCATGGAAGCGCTGGCGCGCTACGTGGACAAAGAGCTGGGCGCCCCGGACGTGGTGGTCAATAACGCCGGCATCGGCCTGGCCGGCCCGCTGCTGGACACCACCGTGCAGGACTGGAAGCAGGTGCTGGACGTGAACCTGTGGGGCGTGATTCACGGTTGCCGGCTGTTCGCCCGGCAGATGGTCGACCAGGCCAAGAGCGGCCATATCGTGAATGTGTCCTCGGCGTCAGCCTATCTGCCGTCCCGGGCGCTGCCGGCCTACGCCACCAGCAAATCCGCGGTGCTGATGCTGACCGAGTGTCTGCGCGCGGAACTGGCGGATCAGGGCATCGGCGTGTCGGCGATCTGCCCCGGCATCATCGATACGCCGATCACCGGGCGCGCCCGTTTTGTCGGCGTCGACGACGACGAGCAAACCCGCCGCCGCGACGCCGCCCAACGGCTTTATCATAAGCGCGGCTTCACCGCCGACCGGGTGGCCCGTGCCATCGTCGACGCGGTGCAGGGCAACCGCGCCGAGGTGCCGGTGAGCGTGGAGGCCAGCGGCATGCGTCTGATCGGTCGCTGGGCGCCGGGCCTGGCGCGCCGGCTGGCGCGTCTGGACGTGGCGCCGTGATCCGCTTCGCCGCCATCCGTGGCACCGGGGCACCAACCGGTCTATCATCGCGCTCATGAGTTCTTCACGGAAATCCCCGGCGGCGATTCTGCGCCGCCTCAAGCAAAGCGCGCCCGACGGTAAAGGCGAACTCCCGGAGCTGGAAAAGCGCCAGGAGTTCACCATCGACCAGCTGGCCCGCGAAGCCGGCTCGACGGTGCGCAACGTGCGCGCCTACCAGGACCGGGGTCTGCTGCCGCCGCCGGAAAAGCGCGGCCGTACCGGCATCTATACCGATGTGCATCTGGCCCGCCTGAAGATCATCGGCGCGCTGCTGGAGCGCGGCTACACGCTCAACAATATCCGCGATCTGCTCAGCGCCTGGGAACAGGGCCGCGACCTGAACGATATTCTCGGGCTGGAAGTGGCGGTGACCTCCTGGCAGAACCCGGAGGTGCCCTCCTACAAGGACTATCAGGACCTGATCGATGATTTCGGCGAGGACATCACCCCGGAGGTGATGACCAAGGCGGTATCACTGGGCTACATGATCCCCGAGGGCATGCGCCTGCGCGTGCCCTACCCGCGCATCTACAACGCCGGCAAGGAGCTGGTGGAAAACGGCGTGCCCCTGGACGCGGTGCTCACCCATGTGCGGCTGGTGCGCCAGGAAGTGGACAAGCTCGCCGAGCGCTTTATCGACATGATCGTCGAGCACCTGGTGGACGAGAAGTACGGCCCCAACAGCCTGCCCGAAGGCGAGGACGTGGCGCGCCTGGCGGA
>DGNT01000135.1 GCA_002389055.1 Alcanivorax sp. UBA4485 | reverse complement strand
TGGTGCCCTGCGACAAGATTCTCGAAACCGCCCGCCAGGAAAAAGTGGATATCGTCGGCCTGTCCGGTCTGATCACCCCGTCCCTGGACGAAATGGTGCACGTGGCCAGCGAGATGGAGCGCCTGGGGATGGAGCAGCCATTGATGATCGGCGGCGCCACCACCAGCCGCATTCATACCGCGGTGAAAATCGACCCCAACTACCACAACCCGGTGATCCATGTGGCCGACGCCTCCCGCGCCGTGGGTGTCGCTTCGCGCTTGTTGTCGAAAACCCAGAAAGCGGACTATGTGGCGGAAATTAAACAGACCTACGAAGAGCTGCGCGTGCGCCGCAAGCAACAACAGGTGGACCGCTCACTGATCAGCATCGACCAGGCCCGCGAACACCGCTTCCAGCCGGACTGGGACAGCTACACGCCGCCGGAACCCAAGGTCAAAGGCCTCAAGGTGTTCGAGGAATACCCGCTGGACGAACTGGTGGAACGCATCGACTGGACGCCCTTCTTCCGTTCCTGGGAACTGGCCGGCAAGTTTCCGCGCATCCTCGAAGACGAGGTGGTCGGCGTGGAAGCCACCAAGCTCTACAACGACGCCCGCGAGATGCTGGATAAAATCGTCAAGGAAAAATGGCTCACCGCCCGGGGCGTGATCGGCTTCTGGCCGGCCCACTCCGACATGGACGACATCCAGTTGTACCGCCAGCCCGGCGACGACCAGCCCTTCATGACGCTGCATCATCTGCGCCAGCAACTGGACCGCAGCAAGAACCAGAAGCCGGACTACTGCCTGAGCGATTTCATCGCCCCGAAGGACAGCGGCAAGACCGACTGGCTGGGCGGCTTCGCGGTCACCGCCGGGATCGGCATCGACGAGCACGTGCAACGCTTCGAAGCCGACCACGACGACTATTCGTCGATCATGATCAAAGCCCTGGCGGACCGGCTCGCCGAAGCCTTCGCGGAACGCCTGCACGAACGGGTGCGCAAGGAATTCTGGGGCTACGACAGCGACGAAACGCTCAGCAACCAGGACATCATTTCCGAAAAGTACCGCGGCATCCGCCCGGCGCCGGGCTACCCGGCCTGCCCGGACCACACCGAAAAAGCTCTGCTGTGGGAACTGCTGGAACCGGAAAAGAACGCCGGCATGACCCTCACCGAGCACTACGCCATGTTCCCGGCGGCGGCGGTGTCCGGCTGGTACTTCTCGCACCCGGAATCCAAATACTTCGGCACCGGCAAGCTCGGCAAGGACCAGATGGACGACTACGCGGCCCGCAAAGGCATGTCGCGCAAAGACATCGAGAAGATGGTGCCGCACTTGCTCGGATACATTGAAGACAGTTGATAGTTGATAGTGGACAGTTGGTAGCTAAAACAATGCGTAACCGCGAGGTTCGCGGGTCGGCCTAAGGGTGTGGCGGAAAACCGATAAGCGCGGGCACGGCCTTTATAACTTGCTCTTGTGTCGCCCGCGCAGCTATCAACTGTCAACTCTCAACTATCAACTCGCCACGCTCGCCGTCGAGCGTGGCGCGCGTTCCGTCAACCACGCTGTGCATGACGTCGCTGACGTCCCAGACCGTGGGGATCGAGCAGGCGACGGCCAGGCTGGCGGCGACGTTGGCGGGGTCGCGACCGGTGATCACCAGGCCGGCGGCCTGGACCAGCCAGGGCGCCCAGCTCGGGTCGACCTGATCCACCACTACGATATCACCGGGTTGCAGCCGGTTGAGCGCCCAGGCGCTGCACAGGCGGCGCACCGGTCCGCTCACCGTGCCGGGCACCAGGGTGGCGCCGCGCAGCACCGGGCTGAGCCGGCCGCCGCCGCCGAAGCCGAAACCGATGCGATCCATCTTCCAGTCCGGGGCGCCGGCGTGGGCGTCTTCCAGGTAGCGCACCTTGCGCTGGCCGATCACGTCGCCGGAGGCGGACGCCGGCACCCTGCCCTGCATCCACAGTTCCCAGAGCTCGTCGAAGTAGAGAAAGAAGACGTCGTCCGGATGGGCGAGCAGCTTGTCGCGCACCAGCAGCGCGGCCACGTCGACCAACAAGGTGCGCAGCCGGTTGCCCACCGCGAAGCGCAACCCGCGGGCCCGCCGCGCCAGCCGCAACAGGCTTTGATCCAGATCGGCTGGGATGTCATCGCGCAACGACGGCGGCTGCTCTGGAGTGCGCAAGCTCTGGAACTGCGCCGGCTTGTCGCGCAGCGGTGCGTGCACCGGGTCCGCCCCGGTGCGCAGGCGGCTGGCCTCGAGCGCGCTCTGGTCACCGGCCAGCACCGCCCGCAGGGCGGCCATTTCCACATCGCTGAGCAGCAGCGCCAGCGGCATCGGCTCGCGCTCGCCGAGCAGGCGGTCGGGCAGAGTCAGATAGGCCAGCGTGCCCTCCTGGGCGGCCAGACGTTCACCGATACGGTCCAGTTCCATCAGGCTGCGCCACAGGCGCTCGCGGTCCCGGTGTGGCGCCCGCCAGCCCTTCAGACGGCGGCCGATGATGGCCAGCTCACCGCACTGCCGCCAATGCTGCAAGCGCCCCGCCGGCTTGCCGGGGCCCGGGTAACCGGCCACGCTTTCCAGCGGTTGCCAGGCGGGCGGCACCTTGGCCGCCGCGCCGGGATGGTGTTCGCGCAGGCGGCGGAAAAATTCGCTGTTGGTATAGAGATGGCTCTGCTGGCGCCGGTACGGCTCGACCCGGGCCAAGTCGTCCCAGCCCTGCTTCTCCACCAGGCGGCGCCAGAAATGGGTTTTCAGCCAGCGCCCGGCCAGGGTGTACCAGAGTGGCGTCAGCGCCTGATTGAACAGGGCCGGCGTGGCGCGGCGGGTCCAGACTTCCTTGGGCACCGGCAGCGAGCCCACCGGCAAGGTCTGCAACAGCCACAGCCGCTCGCCGTCGTGGATCCATTCACCGGCCTGGGGCCGTTCGAAACCGCGTCTGAGCTGTTCGCCGAGCGCCAGAAGCTGGGACGCGGGCACCGCCTCGCCCAGGGGCACGGCGTCGCTGTCGGCGCGATACACCAGACGGCCGTCCTCATCGAAAATCAGACGCTGCCGTTCGGCGCCGCCCTCGACCACGCCTTCCACCACCATGTGCGGCAGATCCTGCCGCAGCGGATGACGCGTGAACAAGACGCCGGCGGCACGCTGGCGGGGTAACGCCTGAACCACCACCTGGTCGGGCGCCGGGTCGCGGCCAAACACGGTGGTCAGCGCCGCCGCCAGGGCTTCGTCGGAATCCAGGTTGAGCAGGCTCTCGCGTTGCGACTCCGCGTTCATGGCGCCCTGGTGGAGTACCCAGTAACGCTCGCCATTGAACATGCGGGGCAAGGCGCGCAGCCGGCGCACCAGACCGTCGGTGTCCTGCTCCAGCACCGCCTCACGGGAAATACGCCAGCTCGGCGGCACCGGCAAACCGGAAGCGAGCCAGCGTTGCACGTTCTCGTCGCCGCGCTCGTCGGCGGTCAATACATCTATGCTCATGAATCTCTAATTATCAGAATGGGCCGCGGCGCAGGCGCCCGATCAGCCAGAGACCGCCACGGTAAAACAACGGCGTGAGAACCAGGGTGCCCCCCACGAGCACCACGGCAATGCCGCCAAACAGCACCGGCGCCTTCATCAGCGTGCTCATCAATGAATCCTGCCAGTAGAAGAACCACTCATGGTCGGCGGGAAACAGCCAGATATGGAACTGGTAAAACACGGCTTCGGGCCCGGCAACGAGCAGCCAAACTACCATAGCCAGCAACGGGGTCACAGCGACCAGCGCCCGCCGCCGCCAATCCGGCGCGGGCCGCCGGGCCACCCGGGCGGCCAGCGGCAGCCAGGCGAGAAACGCCACCGCCAGGGCCCAGCGGCCACTGTCGATAAGATGGGCGACATCGCGCAGATGCTGCACTTCGGCGGGCCGCAACAGAGTCACCCGAGTGCCCTGACGGTCCGGGTAGTGAATCGAGGCCAGTCCCTCGCCACCGTCGTGTACCGCCACCCTGATCTGGTGAAACAGCTCGATGTGGTGTGGGGCATCCAGGGCTTCGAGGTCCGGCCGCTGGTACCGGTTCAGGGGGCCGTACTCGTCGATGTGCTGGTCGATATCCAGCGCGTTGTACCAGAAGGCATAGCCGTAATCGGCCTGGGCATAGAGGGCCCAGGTGACACCCAGGGCCAGTACCACCGTGGTCAGCGCGTAACAAAACCAGGCGGTGAGCGCGGCACCGCCGGCGACAACGGCGGGCCGGTGCGCGGCTTTTCGGGTGGCTTTTTCCGCCACGGATCAGCGCGCCAGGGTGGCACGCAGGGAGGCGGTGCCCGGTTTGTCGCCGGCGCTCATTTCCATGGTCGCCAGGGTCAGGCCCTTCTCTTCCATGGCCTGCAGCCAAAGCAGCATCTCGCTGGCCGGCTGGTTTTCCATCTGGATACGCACCGAGCGGTTGCCGTCCGGCGTGAAGCCGCGCAGGGTCAGCCCGTAGGACTGCACCGAGCGGCTGATATTACTGGTCCAGTTGGAGCCCAGGTCGGCGCCGGCGTTGCTGCCGCCACCGCGCGCCGCGCGCACCGCATCCGCGTTGCTTTCAATCCAGGCCAGGGTTTCCTGGTTGGCCAGATAGCGCTGGCGGGCCGCGTCGCGGGCGTCCCAGGCCGGTTGCCAGATCAGCCAGTACACCAGTGCCGCCGCCACCAGCAGTGCCAGCACCTGCAGAATGCGTTGTTCCCGGGGTTCGCGTTGCTCGTACCAGGCGCGGGCCGGCGCCAGCCTGGCGTCCAGCTTTTCCCGTGCCTGTTGCAGATTCTTGTTCATCCCGCCTGCTCCACTTTCACCCGGGCGGTGACGCCGGTGGCGCCGTTCCGGTAGTTGGCAATCGTGGCGCGTACGCCTTTCTCATTCAGGGCGCCCTGCAGTTTTTCCACCTGGTTGTATTCCTTGGCGCCCAGATCCAGCAGCAGACTGCCGTCGCGCTGGTCGAACTGCAGACGCTTGGGCTCCACTTCACTTTCCGACAGCGTCGACGCCACCGCCGGCAGAACGCGGAACAGGGTCCCGCCGCCGGCGTCCCCGTCGCCGCCCAGGCGCGCCAGGCGTGCCTGGAACTGGCGCCGCAAGCCGGAGGTGGCACGGTCGCCGGGGAACAGGGACTGGTACAACTCGGCGGCCTGGGCGAAGGTCTCGTCGGCCGCTTTCTGGTACCGCCACTGCTGGGCCCAGACCGCCGCCAGGGCAATGAAAAACACCGCCGCGGCCAGGCCCATGACCGGTTTCCAGGGTTGCCAGGGCGACGGGCCGCTGGCCTGATTCTGCCGTTGCGAGAAGGCGCCCTGCAGCACCTCCACGCCGTGATCGGCGGCCAGCGCGGACTGCAGTTGATCGCACAGCGTGGCCGGGTCTTCCAGGCGGGTGAAGTGCAGATCGTCGTCGCCGTGCAAGGCGAGCACCGCTTCCCGCTGGGCTTCGTCGGCCACCAGCGCCTGATCCCGCTCGAGAATCAGGGTGCCCCACTCCGCCACCGTGATCAGTACCGGCGTCTGCGCGGCCAGCAGGTCGGCGTCCGCTTTCAGGCTCTGCGGACGCACCCGGTGTTCACGGCACAGCTGGATCAGCGCTTCCAGGTTGGGGCGATTGATCACCGCCACCGGATAGCGCCCGTGCTCCGCCTTGCCGGAGGCGAACCAGAGGTACTCCGGCGCTTCCAGCAATTGCTCTTCAAGCAGGTACGGCAGCACCCGCTGCAGATGGCGGGCCTGCTTGCGTGACAGGGTCACGCTGGTGAGCAGCGCCTCGGCGCTGGTCACCACCAGGTTCACCGCCCGCCCGGAGAGCGCTTCCAGCGCCTCGCCGAGGCTGCCCTGGCGCGGGCTGTCCGCGCGGCTTTCCTGGAACAGCACCCTGGCATCGGCCAGTGCCTCCTGAAATGCCCCCGGGGCCAGATAGATCAATGCTGAATCGGCCACAATAAGAATCCTTTACGTCCCTGGAATACTGTCTATCACATTGTTGTTGTCATCGCCCGCATTGTAAAAGGGATTGCAGGCGGGTTCGAGCGGCGACAGTAGCGGCTTCACCTGGCGACTGTACACCCGCGTGCCATCCGCGCCACCGCCGGCGGAGCGCCGCACCCGGCTGACCAGACGGCTGAGATTGCCGGCCACTTCCACGTCCACCATCACTTGAAAGTACTCGCTGGCCACACCCAGCCGGTCGCTCAGGGCCTGCTTTTCATCGGCTTCCAGGCTGTTGAACGGCTCCTGCTGCATCAGCGTGCCGATGTCCTCGATGGGCTCTTCCTGACGCAGTGACACCACCGCCTCGGCGGCTCCGGAGCCCGCCAGCGACCCGAGCACGGCGTCCAGCACCGGCAACGGGGCGGTGTTCACGTTCAGCGTGGTGTCCGTGGGCAAGGCGGTGAACAGCCCCCAGACGGCCGGGTCCGGAAACAGATCCTGCACCGTGAAGCTGCGCAGGGCGCGCAGTTCCGTTTCGTGGGCCACCGGCATATTGGGCGTGCGGCTGAGACGGTATTCCGCGTCCTCGGCGCCTTCCACGGCGTCGACGATATTGTTGCTGTCGATCCAGTCGGTCATCTCGTTGGCGAGGATGCTCGCCTTGGCCGGGTCCGGCAGGGTCTGCTGCAGCAGCCGCTGCAGCATGTCCCGGGCCTGGTCGTCGCGAGTGAAGCCGGCGCCGTTGGCTTCCACCAGCCAGTTCAGGTTAAAGCGCCCCTGCAGGTCCTGAACGCTGGCGCTGAGGATGGCGTCTTCGTAGGGCGTGGGCGTCAACTGCACGGCCCACTGCTCTTCAATGCATTCGTCCAGTTGCTGGCTGGTGCGGCGGTCTTCGTCGAGGTCGTCGATCAGGCCCTGCACCGCCACCACTTCGGCGGCCATGGCGTACTGGTAACGTTTGTCCCACTCGAGCAGGTTCTCGGTGCGTACCCGGAAGCGGTCCTGACGGAACATCACCTCGGTGGTTACCGCCGCCAGGATCGCGAACAGCATCAGCACGATGATCAGCGCCATGCCCTGCTGCCGGCGCCGCCCGCCGCTGCGCGGGTGTACCATCAGGACGCCCATGGGTTCACCACGGTGCGGAAATAACGGTGCAGGCGCTGGCCGTTTTCCATTTCGATGTCGATTTCCACGCTTTTCGGCAGCCGCTGCTGCCACACCGGCGTGTTGGCGAGGGCCGGCTCGGGCCAGAATTCCAGCCAGCCCACCTCACCGGTTTGCGCCTGGTCGAGATAACGCACCTTGAAGTCGACGACGCCGTCGAGCAGCACGTCTTCCTGGAATTCGGTGGCCACGTTGGTGTCCAGCACCGGCCAGTAACGCCGGTACAGCTTTTCGTCCTCGAAGGCGTACACCACGCGCTGCATTTCGCTGCGGCGGCGCAACGCAAAAGGATTGGCCCAGCCCAGGCGGGTGAATTCCACGTAGTTGTCGTTGCCGATCAGGGCCGGTTGCGGGTCGCCGTAGGGGTCGCGTACCGGGCGCGCGATCATCTGCTCGAAATCCAGGGTCAGGTAGGTCACCGCGCGCTGGGCGTCTTCCAGTTCCGCGGCGCCCTCGCTGAGGGTGTCCCGGTTGTTCATGGCGCTGCTGAGAAACTCCACCGCCACCACGTACATCAGCGCGAAGATGGCGATGGTGATCAGCATTTCCAGCAGGGTGAAACCCGGCTGCCGTGCTCTGGAATCGCGCATCAGCCCCCCGTCAGGTCCTGGCCGCCACCGGCGTCACCGCCACCGCCCTGCTGGCCGCCGGTGAAGGATTGCCCTTCCTGGGCGGGCTTGCCGATCAGGCTGGCCAGCTCGTAGACCAGACCGCCCTGCTCGTCGTCGCGCATTTCACCAACTTCGATATCGACCCGGCGGGTGTCCGGGTAGGGCCCGGCGCTGATGGTGGTGCGCACCCACCATTCCCGGTCGCCCCGCGTCACCTGGTCGTCATTGGTGCCGGTATTGGGCCATTGCTGGTAAACCTGCATCTCCACCAGCTTGTCGGCGGCCACCAGGTAGGCCTGGCGGGTGTCGTCGATATTGCGGTAGGCCACGGCGCTGGCGCCCAGCGTCTGGCCCAGGGTGACCATGGCCAGCGCCAGCACCGCCACCGCGAGCACCACCTCCACCAACGTGAAGCCCGCCTGGCTGTTTTGACGGCCGCGCGAGGTCATGGTCAATCCTCCAGAAAATCGTCGTCGATCAGGCTGTCGTCCGGCTTTTCATCCGGCGCGGTCAGCGCCTCTTCTTCTTCGTCCCGGTCCGGGTCTCGCACCTTGCCGAGGGCGCTCATCTGGCGGCGCGTCTCCAGGTCCAGGTCCTGCCGGGAGCGCACCGTGAAGGTGATCGGCGTGGTCTCGCCACTGGGGAAGAAGAACACCTGCGGCAGCGGGTCCTCCTCTTCCTCTTCTTCCTGGTCGCTCCGTTCGCCCGCTCGCGGGTCACGGTCGTCGCTGAGCAGGCCCTGGTCGTCACCGCCGAACGGATCGTCGCTGACCAGTTGCTTGGCCGCGTCCTGCAGGGAGACCCGCTCTTCCTGATTATCGTCGGGCAGGTCGTCGTACTGCCAGGTCAGTTCCAGGCTCTCCGGCAGCCGGTTGGCCTGCAGGCCGTTGCCCTGGGCAGGCACGAAGGCCCGTTCGCCGACGTCGTAGGTCAACGGCGTCCAGCCCTGCTCGGTGACCCGTAACGCCATCAGGCGCCCGGAGAACAGACTCTGCTCGTTGAGCATGGTCAGGGTGTCGGCGAGGCTGGCGCTCTCGCTGTCCAGCTGGCGCTGGTCGTCGACCCACACCGGCACCACCAGCACCGCCAGGGACAGCATCGCCACCAGCCCCACCACCACCAGGATTTCCAGCAGAGTGAAGCCACTTTGGTGGTGACCGCGCGGCTTGGCGTCAGGCCCGGCCCGCCACATCAGTTGTCGCGATCGCGCCAGCTGATGTCCGCGTCGGTGCCCTCGCCGCCTTCAGCGCCGTCGGCGCCCAGCGAATAGAGATCGAAGGGGCCGTCCACGCCGGGGCTGATGTACACGTACTCATTACCCCAGGGGTCTTCCGGCACGCTCGGCAGGTAACCGCCCTCGGGCCACTTGCGTGCCGACGCGGAACGCTCCACAAGGGCATTAATGCCTTCCTCGGTGGACGGGTAAGTGCCGTTATTGAACTTGTACATATCAAGCTGCTGGACCACCCGCGACATATTGGTCTTGGCGATATCCACCTTGGCCTGTTCCCCCTGCCCGATCACATTGGGCACGATCATCGCGGCGAGCAGACCGATAATGGCCACTACCACCATGATTTCCAGCAGCGTGAAACCGCTCTGGGTGCGTTGAATCTTTTTCATGAGACACCTTTTCGTGTTGTCTGGAAGTCACTTCCTTGTTTTTGGGGATTGCGCTTGTTTTTGTTGCCAGCGGTCAGCCGGCCATGAAATTGTTCATCTGCATGATCGGCAGCATCACCGCCAGAACGATGAGAATCACGAACCCGGCCATGGTCAACAGCATCAGCGGGCCCAGCAACCCCACCATGGTTTGGACCGTGCTGGTGAGCTCGCGTTCCTGGTAATCGGCGGCCCGGCTGAGCATGTTGTCCAGCTCGCCGCTGGTTTCGCCGCTGGCGATCATCTGCACCAGCATGGGCGGAAAGTAGCCGCTGGTTTCCAGGGCCCGGCTCAGGCTGCCGCCCTCGCGCACCCGGGCGGCGGCGGTCACCACCGCCTCGCGGATGGCCAGGTTGCCGACCACCTGGGCGGCAATGAACAGGGCGTCCACCAGGGGCACGCCGGAGCGCCCCAGGATGCCCAGGGTGCTGGCCAGGCGGGCGCTGTCGGAGGCCCGCATCATGGTGCCGATCAGCGGCAGCGCGGCCAGACGGCGGTGGACCCGCATCCGGAACGCCGGTTCGCGCATGGCGCGGGAAAACGCCACCACGGCGCCCACCACCACCAGCGCCAGCAACCAGCCCCAGGCGCGCACGAAGTCGCTGAGCGCGATCACCGCCACGGTGATAAAGGGCATGGCCTGCTCGCGGTTGTCGAACACGGCCACCATCTTGGGCACCACGAACGCCATCAGGAAGCCGATGATCAGAACCGAGAACGTCATGATGAAGGCGGGATAGATCAGCGCCTGGCTGACGGACCGGCCGGTGTCGTCACGGGTTTCCAGGTAGTCGGCGAGCTGCTCCAGCACCTGCTCCAGGTGGCCGCTCTGCTCGCCGGCCGCCACGGTGGCGCGGTACATTTCCGGGAAGGCGCGCGGGTATTCGGCCAGCGCCCGCGCCAGGCTGAACCCTTCCAGCACCTTGCCGCGCACCGCCATGACGATCTTTTCCACACGCGGGTTGCCGGCCTGCTTGGCCACCGCGCCCAGGGCCTGCTCCACCGGCAGGCCGGATTTCAGCAGCGTCGCCATCTGGCGGGTAATCAGCGCCTGCTCGCCGCCCTTGAGTTTGCCGGTGCCGGACAGGCGCGCGGACAGGCCGCCGCCGGACTGGTGGTCCTTGGCTTCGGACACTTCCAGCGGCACCCAGCCCTTGCCGCGCAGCTGCTGGCGCACATGGCGGGCGCTGTCCGCCTCCAGGGTGCCACGTTTTACTTTGCCCCGGTGGTCCAGGGAGCGGAATTCAAAAGCGGGCATCAGTCTTCCTTGGTGACGCGCAGTACTTCTTCGATGCTGGTGTCGCCGGCCAGCACCTTGCGCCAGCCGTCCTCGCGAATGCTGGGGGTCAGCTTACGGGCGTGCCGCGTGATCTCCAGCTCGCCGGCGCGCTCGTGGATCAGCTCGCGCATGGCATCGTCGATGATGACCAGTTCGTAGATGCCGGTACGACCCCGGTAACCCTGGTTGTTGCAGGCCTCGCAGCCTTCCGGGTGGTACAGCGTCACGTCCTGGTCCGGGGCCAGCCCGAGCATGCGCCGCTCGCTGTCGGTGGGCCGGTAGGGGCGCTTGCAGTCCGGGCACAGCACGCGCACCAGACGTTGCGCCAGGGCCCCCAGCAGCGAGCTGGACAACAGGAACGATTCGATGCCCATGTCCTGCAGCCGGGTCACCGCGCCCACCGCGGTGTTGGTGTGCAGGGTGGACAATACCAGGTGACCGGTGAGCGACGCCTGCACCGCGATCTCGGCGGTTTCCAGGTCGCGGATCTCGCCCACCATCACCACGTCCGGGTCCTGGCGGAGAATGGCGCGCAGGCCGCGGGCGAAGGTCATGTCCACCTTGGTGTTCACCTGGGTCTGACCGATCCCTTCCAGCTGGTACTCGATCGGGTCTTCCACGGTGAGGATGTTGCGGGTGCTGTCATTCAGCTCGGTGAGCGAGGCGTACAGCGTAGTGGTTTTACCGGAACCGGTGGGGCCGGTAACCAGGATGATGCCGTGCGGCTTATGGATCAGCTCGCGCATGTGCTGGTCGCAGACGTCGCCCATGCCCAGGTGCGAAACCTGCAACCGGCCGGCCTGCTTGTCGAGCAGACGCAGCACCACCCGCTCGCCGTTGCTGGAGGGCATGGTGGAGACCCGTACGTCCACGTCCCGGCCGCCCAGGCGCAGGGAGATGCGGCCGTCCTGGGGGACCCGCTTCTCGGCGATATCGAGACGCGCCATTACCTTAATACGGGATACCAGCAGCGGCGCCAGCTCGCGCTTGGGGGTGAGCACTTCGCGCAGCACGCCGTCCACGCGCATGCGTACCACCAGGCGGCGCTCGAAGGTTTCGATGTGAATGTCCGAGGCGTCCTCGCGGATCGCCTCCTGGAACAGGGCATTGATCAGCCGGATGATGGGCGCGTCGTCTTCCTGCTCCAGCAGGTCCGAGGTCTCCGGCAGGGAGTCCGCCAGGCTGGCCAGGTCCAGGCCCTCCAGGTTGTCGGCGGCCTCGGCGGCGGCGCCGCGCTGCTGCTCATAGGTGATCGCCATGGCGGCACTGAAGCCGCCGTCATCGAGCCGCACGATGGGGGGCAGCCCGCCCAGCCAGCGCTGCACCTCGGCCACCGCCGACAGCGACACATCATCGCGGCAGCACAGTTCCCGCCGGCCGTCCTTTTCCCGCAGCAGCACACCGAACCGGCGGGCGTAGCCGTAGGGCAACAGCAGCGGGCCGTCGCCCACTTCCGGCAGCTCGGACTGCTCCATGACTGCTTCACTCATACATCAATACCTTTCCATAAGTATTTCCACGATCTCCCCGTTGCTGTCGGAAAGATCCAGGAACTGAAAACCGGCGTGGTATTCCCCCGGCTCGTCCAGTGCCTCGCTCCACACCACCCTGGCGTTGAAGCTCATCGTGTTGACGCCGCCGATCTGATCCGGAAGCACCATCCCCAGTTGAAGCTGCTCGCTGGGCGCCACGTCCCGCCGCAGTGACAGCTTGAAACCGCCGACGCTTAAATTGGTCAGCCGGCCCACGTTACCACCGGTGCTGCGGTCGAACACCACCAGTTCATGAAACATACGCTTGCGCGGGTGACGGCGGCGTTCGCGGCGGTCATCCCCGGTGTCCGGGTCGCGCGGCCGGAGCATCAACACCACCCCGGTGAACTCGCCGCTCTCGCGCAGCACCGGGTTGGCGTGCACCCGCAGCGGCACCGGCTCGGCGTCGCCCCACGGGTGGACGTCCAGGTCGTCTTCCCAGTGCCGCCCCTCGGCGCAGCGGGCCAGAACCGGCGAATCCCACCACTCACCCTGGCCGAACAGCAACGGCGTCACCGGCGTGCCCAGCAACGTATCCCGTTCCACGTTCAGCAGAGCACAGGCGGACTCGTTGCAAAAGGTCACCTGGCCGTCGGCGTCGGCGCCCACCACCGATTCGCCGATCGCGTGCAGGAGGCGCTCATTCTCGTCCTTGAGGCGCTTCATCTGCACCACCGCCTGTTGCAGCTTACGCCGCTGGCGGTCCAGCTCCATAAACACATTGACCTTGGCATCGAGAATCTGTTCATCGACGGGCTTGAACAAATAGTCCACGGCGCCGTGCCGGTAGCCCTCGAACACGTACTTCTGTTCCTTGGAGATGGCGGTGACGAAGATAATCGGGATGTGCCGGGTCTTGCGGTTCTGGCGCATCAGCTGCGCCACCTCGAAGCCGTCCATCTCCGGCATCTGTACGTCGAGCAGGACCAGCGCGAAATCGTGCTTGAGCGCCAACGCCAGGGCCTCGTTGCCGGAGCCGGCCATGACCAGGTTGCGGTCCTCGGCCTCCAGCAACGCCTCCATGGCGATCAGGTTCTCCCGGTGATCATCGACGACCAGGATGTTCTGTTTTTTCATCTCGCAACCCAATCAAGAATTCCGCCAGATACGGGCCGATGCGTTCCAGATCCAGTACTTCCCGCACCGATCCCTTTGTTATTGCGGCTTCCGGCATGGCCGGCGCCTCGCTGCTCTGCGGCGACTGAGCCAGGGTCAGCCCGCCGCGGCGGCGTATATAGTCCAGACCCTCGGAGCCGTCTTCGTTGGCGCCGGTGAGGATCACCCCGATCACCTTTTTGCCATACACGTGGCCCGCCGAAAAGAACAACTCGTCAATCGACGGCCGGGAGAAATGCACCGCCCGGTACATGGACAACGCAATGGTTTCGTCCGCGTCCACCAGCATATGGTAGCCGGGCGGCGCCACATAGACGTGCCCGGGCCGGATGCGCTCTTTGTCTTCCGGTGCCACCACCGGCAGCCGGCTGTAGCGGGCCAGCAGCCAGGCCAGCCTGTTCTCGGTGCTGGCGTTCTGGTGCTGGACCAACATGATGGCCGCGGGAAAGCCTTCAGGCAAGCTGGCGAGCACCGAGGAATAGGCGTTCAAGCCACCCCAGGATGCCCCCATAACGACCGCTTTAACGGGCGTCGCGCCGGGCACTTACTCCCCCTGGCCGCGATTGCGCTTCTCCGCCTCATAGGCGGCCCGGTGCGCCTGGGCCTCCTTGAGTTTCACCTGCAACTCGCGGCGCTGCCGGTCCAGCTCCAGGAAAAAATTCACCTTGCTCTTGAGGATCAGCGGGTCCAGCGGTTTGAACAGGTAGTCCACGGCGCCCGCCTGATAGCCCTTGAACACGTATTTCTTCTCTTTGCTGATCGCCGTGACGAAGATAATGGGAATGGTCTGGGTGTCCTTGCGCTGACGCATCAATTCCGCCACCTCGAAGCCGTCCATGCCGGGCATCTGCACATCCAGAAGCACCAGGGAGACGTCTTCCTTGAGCAGAATTTTGAGCGCTTCCTGGCCGGACTCGGCCTTCAACAGCGTGCGCCCCTCATCCTCCAGAATCGCTTCCAGGGAGACCAGGTTGGCGGGTTGATCATCAACCAACAGCAGTTTCTGCTCGATCATCATTATTCTCGATTAAGCGTGTCTGTTATGCGTTGGGACGCATTTGTCTTTTACGGAAAATCCGCAGTGATCGGTTAACCACGTCGAACGACTCTTCATTGCCGCTGAAACGCAGACTTTCCTTGGTACCCAGGCACAGAAAGCCGCCCATATCCAGGCTTTCTCCGAACAGCTTGAACACGCGCTGTTGCAGGGGCCGGTCAAAGTAAATCAAAACGTTGCGGCAGAGTATCACATGCATTTCACCGAACACCTGATCAGTGGCCAGATCATGATCGGCGAACACGATATTGCGTTTCAGGCGTTGCTCCATGATGACGCTGTCATAGCGGGCGGTGGCGTAGTCACTGAGCGACTGACGGCCGCCGGCGCGGCGGTAATTGTCCGTGTACTGCTTGAACGCATGGATCGGATAGATGCCTTTCTTGGCCGCCGCCAGGACGTTCTTGTCGATGTCCGTGGCGTACAGCATGGCGCGCTCGTAGAGCCCCTCTTCCTCAAGAAGAATGGCCATTGAGTAGATTTCCTCG
Organism: Alcanivorax sp. UBA4485; assembly: GCA_002389055.1. Classification (GTDB taxonomy): domain Bacteria; phylum Pseudomonadota; class Gammaproteobacteria; order Pseudomonadales; family Alcanivoracaceae; genus Alloalcanivorax. The sequence continues at coordinate 4,094 of DGNT01000135.1, read as the reverse complement.
CCGGTGGAGCAACCCGCGTGCCAGATCTTGATGAACGGAAAGGTTTTCAGCACCGGCACCACTTCCTCGCGGAACGCCTTGTAGAATTCCGGGTCGCGGAACATCTCGGTGACGTTGACGGTGAGGTCGTTGAGCAGCGTGACGAAGAACTGCCGGTCGCGCAGCACCCGGTCGGTCATCTCCAGCACCGTGGAAAAGCCGGACATGGTGAGCCGGTGCATGATGCGCCGGCGCATGGAGGCCGGGCTGTAGGAGCGGAAATCGTAGCCGTAGAGCTGGTAGATCGCCTCCAGCAGCAGCCGGATCTCGATATCCTCCACTTGCACCTGTTCATCGCTGATCGCCGGCTGCGGTTCCACTGCGGGCACTCCTATTTATGCAGCCAGACCCGCATCAGCGAGGTCAGCTTGCTCATGTCGATGGGTTTGGAGCAGTAATCGTTGGCGCCGGCGTCCAGGCACTTGGCGCGGTCGTCCTTCATCGCCTTGGCGGTGAGCGCCAGCACCGGCAGCGCCGCGAAGCGCGGCTGGCTGCGGATATGCGCCATCGCTTCGTAGCCGTCCATTTCCGGCATCATGATGTCCATTAGGACAATGTCGAAGTCCGGGCTTTCGTCCAACGCTTCCAGGGCTTCGCGGCCGTTGTTGGCGAGGTGGATATCGAAGCCCAGCTCTTCCAGCTGGGCGGACAGCGCATAGATATTGCGCATGTCGTCGTCCACCAGCAGCAGTTTCTTGCCCTCGAAAATGTCGTCGCGGTGTTCGATCAGCTCCGGGTTGCCGCGCCGGTGGGCGGGCAAGGTGGACTCCAGCCAGTGCAGGAACAGCGACGCCTCGTTGAGCAGCCGTTCGTGGGAGCGTTCGGTCTTGAGGATGATGCGGTCGGCGTACTTGCGCAGCCGCGCTTCCTCGTCGCGGGTCAGGTCCTTGCCGGTGTAGATCACCACCGGCACCGCCTCGTAGGCGTCGTTGCCGTGCAGCCGCTCGAGCAGTTCGAAGCCGCTCATGTCCGGCAGGGTCAGGTCCAGAATCATGCAGTCGTAGACGGTTTCACCGAGGGCTTTCAACGCCGCCTCGCCGCTGGTGACGGCGGTGATCTGCACGCCCTTCTGGTCGAACAGCTCGCGGATGCTTTCATGCTGGATGGCGCTGTCCTCCACCACCAGCAGGCGCCGCACATTGGTCTCGATGGCGGTCTCGATCTTGGCGAAGGCGCTGAGCATCTGCTCCTGGCTGACCGGCTTGGCGAGGAAGTCGATGGCGCCCAGATCGAGCGCCTTCTTGCGCTCGTCCTTGCCGGACAGAAAGTGCACCGGAATATCCTGGGTGCGGGCGTCCGCCTTGAGCTTCTCCATCACCTCCCAGCCGTCGATGCCGGGCAGCCCGATATCGAGAATAATGGCGCTGGGCCGGTAGCGGCGCGCGTACTCGAGACCGGTTTCACCGTCGTGACAGATGTGGCTTTCCAGGCCGTAATCCGCCGCCAGGTCCACCAGTACGTTGGCGAACTCGCCGTCGTCCTCGACCACCAGCACGGTCTTTTCGCGGACCACGAAGCCGTCGTCGTCCTGGCCTTCCAGCGGCAGATCGGCGGCGGTGTGCGCCTCGGCGTTGGCGCCGATGTCCACCGGTTCCGCCGGCGCCGCCCCGTCGTCCGCCTGCTCGCCCTGCCCGGCATGGCCTTCGGGCAGGTAGAGCATGAAGGTGGCGCCGGTGCCGGGGCCGTCGCTGTGCAGGCTGATTTCGCCGCCCAGCAGACGCGCCAGCTCCCGCGAGATGGTCAGCCCCAGGCCGGTGCCGCCGTATTTGCGGCTGGTGGTGCCGTCGGCCTGCTGGAAGGCCTCGAAGATCAGCTTTTGCTTGTCCTCGGGGATGCCCACGCCGGTGTCGGTGACCGCGAATTTAAGCGTGCTGGCACGGTCCATGCGGCCGGGAATGCGCTCGTCCTCGCCGGGGCGCTCGATGCTTAAGGTCACCGAGCCGTCGTCGGTGAATTTGAGCGCGTTGGAAAGCAGGTTTTTCAGAATCTGTTCGAGCCGCTGACGGTCGGTATAGAAACTGGCCGGCAGCCCCTCGCCGCGGGCCACGTGGAAGGCCACGTTGCGGTTCTCGGCGATGTGGCTGAAGTGGCGCTGGAAGTGATCGCACAGCTCCGACGGCGCGATGGCGTCCACCATCACGTCCATCTTGCCTTCCTCGATCTTGGAAATATCCAGAATATCGTTGATCAGCGACAGCAGGTCGGCGCCGGCGGAATGGATCACCTGGGCGTGCTCCACCTGCTTGTCGTCCAGGTTGCCTTTTTTGTTCTGCCCCAGGGCGTTGGACAGAATCAGAATCGAGTTCAGCGGCGTGCGCAGCTCGTGGGACATGGTGGAGAGGAATTCGGACTTGTACTTCGAGGACAGCTCCAGCTCCTTGATCTTGTCCTCCAGCTCCTGGTGCAGCAGCTCCAGTTCCTTGTTCTTCTGCCCCATTTCCGCTTTCTGTTCGCCGAGCACCTTGGCCTGGGCTTCCAGTTCCTCGTTGGTGACGCGCAGCTCTTCCTGCTGGGCCTGCAGGGACTCCTCCGAGGCACGCAGGGCCTGGGTCTGGGACTCCAGTTCCTCGTTGATCGCTTTCAGTTCTTCCTGCTGTTGCTGGAGGCGCGATTCGGAGGCGGACAGCTCCATGGCCTGCTCTTCCAGGTCCTGATTGACCTGGGCCATCTCTTCTTTCTGCGCTTCCAGCGCGCGCGCCTGCTGCTGGGTCTGCTCCAGCATGCCGGCCAGCCGCAGCCGGTTCTGGGCGCTGTGCAGGGCCACGCCGATCAGGGCGGCACCCTGCTCCAGGAAGGCGGTGTCGGACTCGGAAAACGACTGAAAGGCGCCCACTTCCAGCACGCCTTTCAATTCATCGTCGTGAAGAATCGGCAGCACCATGACGTTGCGCGGTGCCGCGTTGCCGGTGCCGGAGCCCACCAGCATGTACTCCTCGGGCACCTGCTCGAGAATAATGGTTTTCTTTTCCAGCGCGCTCTGCCCGACCAGGGATTCGCCCAGACGGAATTCGTTGGCCAGCTGCTTGCGCCGCTGCATGGCGTAGGCGCTGGAAAGGCGCAGGGTTTCGCTGTCGGTGTCGAAGGTATAGAAGGCGCCGACCTGGGCTTCCAGGGTGGGCACCACATAGGAGAGAAGATTGTTGCCCAGCTGTTCGATGCTCAGATCACCGCGCATCAGGGCGTTGAGTTCGGACAACTGGTTTTTCAGCTGCTCCTGACGCCGGTCCTCGTCGGTGCGCGCTTTCAGGGTGTCGCGCATTTTGCGGATGGCGCGGATCAGGTGGCCGGTTTCGTCACGGCTGTCGCTGCGGATCTCGGTGTCCCAGTTGCCGCTGGCGATGCTGTCCGCGGCGCCCATGGCGTCTTCCAGGGGGCGCGTAATGGAACGGGTGACGCGCAGGGCGATCAAGCCGAGCAGCGTGAACGCCACGCTGCCCAGGGCCAGGCCGATCAACTGGGTGCTTTTATTGTCTTCGCGGCTGGCGTTGAGGTTATCGCGGAAGCTCTGATATCGCTGTTGCTCGAAGGCGCCGTGCTCGTCGGTGTACTGCTGCTCCAGGCGCTGCATCTCGGTGAGCGCTTCGTAGCTATCGACCCGCGCGCCGGGATTTTCGACCAGCCCGGCGGCGGTGTCGTTGGCGACGGTGATGTAGGTGATAAAGGCGGAGCGCAAATCGTCCACCGGCGCGCTCAGGGTGGGGTCGAGACGCTCGATATCGCCGAGGCGTTCCAGGAAACGGTCGGAGCGCTCCCGGGCCTCGTCCAGCAGCCCGGCGTCCGCCTGGCTGATGGCGTCGTCGAAGGCATCGCTGATCGCCAGGAATTCCACATTGTTGGCGTTGACCAGTTCCAGCACCGGAAAGTCGTGGCTCTCCACCTGGCGCAGATGATCAATATTGGTTTCCGCGATGTAGTAGCTGTACAAGAAGTAAGCGAGGAACAGGAAGATCCCCAAGCCCGCCACGGACAAAATCTTCAGCCGCACGGACAGATGCTGAAACCCAGTCATTAACCGTTTCCCCCTGAATCCGAGGTTTGTTATGGCGTTATGCTAT
>DGNT01000143.1 GCA_002389055.1 Alcanivorax sp. UBA4485 | reverse complement strand
CCGCCCGGCCGAGCCTACATGGATTTACTCGTGGCGTGTCCTGGACGGGCCCACCCGATCCCGGCGCGGGCTTTCTGGAGAGAAAAGTCGCTGGAATCCTGCGGGGCAGCCTTTGCCGGGCGGCTCAAGCCACCCTTTCGCGGGCGGGGCCCGCTCCCACAAACCCGGCTTCGTCAGGAAGCCGGTTCCAGGTGCCAGGTGGTGAGGGGCTGGTCGCGCCAGGGGTCGGCGGCGGCGACGCCGGGCACGGCGATCAGCTGGTCGCCGGCGTAGGCCAGCGGCCATTGGCGGCGGCGCCAGGGCGGCACGCCGGCGGCGCGCCACAGCTCGGCGACGCGCTGGTGGCAGCCGTTCAGGGCGAGCCGTTCGCCGCCCCGGGCGGGCGCCAGGCGCAGCGGCAAGCCGTCGGGGACCTGGAGCGCCGGCTGGTCGGCGGTGCCGTCGCCGGGGCCGGCCACTAGGCGCCAGGCGCCCAGCGCCGGCGGGGCGGCGCCCACCGGCCAGTCCCGGGCCGTTTCCAGCGGCGCCAGCTCGGCGTCGGCCAGCAGGTGCAGGTGATCCTGGAAGCGGCGCAGCTGCCAGCCGCCCCAGGCGACGCGCACCGAGCGGTCGGCGGCCGCCGACGGCAGCGCCAGGATCTCCGCCAGTACCGCCGCCGAGGGCGTCGCCGCGCCGGCGGCGGCCAGCCACCAGCGCAGCAGATTGCGCAGCCGGGGCGGATCGAGCCGCTGCCAGGCGGCCAGGGGCAGCCGGCGCGCGGACACGGCCAGACGGCGGCCGTCCTCTTCGGCGCGCTCGGCGAGCAAGGCGGCGGCGTCGGCCTGATGGCCAGCGGCCCGGGCCAGGGCCGCGTCGGCGCCGGGCCAGCGCAGGCGCAGGCGCGGCAGAATCTCGGCACGCAGGTAATTGCGGTCCAGATGCAGCGCGCGGTTGCTGGGGTCCTCGATCCAGGACCAGCCGCCCTGCTCCGCCAGCTCGCGCAACGCCTCCCGGGGCACACCGAGCAGCGGCCGCCACAGACGGGTGGCGCCGCGCCGGCTGTGCTCACTGATCGACGCCAGCCCGCTGGCGCCGGCGCCGCGCAGCAAACGCAGCAGTAGCGTTTCCGCCTGGTCGTCACGGTGATGGGCGGTAATCAGAGTGCCGTCGCCGGCCAGCCGGCAAAGCGCCCGGTAGCGGGCGGCGCGGGCGTTGGCTTCCAGCCCGGCGCGGCCAGTGACGTCGACGCATTCCTGGAAAAACGGCAGATCCAGCGCCCGCACTGCCTGTTCGCAGTGCGCCGCCCAGCGCCCACTGTCCGGGTGCAGTCCGTGGTCGACGTGCACCACCGACAGGCGCGGGCCGAGCCCGGCGCGGACCAGCAAATGCAGCAAAGCGGTGGAATCCAGGCCGCCGCTGAATGCCAGCCACAGGGGGCCGGTCGGCGCCCGGCGGGCAAGCCCGGTCACGGTGATCCCGGGAACGGAAACGGAGGAATCGGGATCGGTGGAGGTCATGGCGAGGGCCGCCGGCACGGGGCCGGCGGTTTACTCGTCGGCGGGTTCGGTGAGCACGTTGCCGTAGCTCATCAGACGCTGGTAGCGGCGCTCCACCAGGTCCGGCACGGCCAGGCCGCGCAACTCGTCGAGTTGCTCACTGATATTACGGCGCACCGCATCGGCGGCCTGATCGTAGTCACGGTGCGCGCCGCCCAGCGGTTCCTTAATCACGTGATCGACGATGCCCAGCTCGTGCAGACGACCGGCGGTAAGGCCCATGGCCGCGGCGGCCTCCGGCGCTTTATCCGCGCTGCGCCACAGGATCGACGCGCACCCTTCAGGGGAAATCACCGAGTAGGTGGAGAACTCCAGCATTTGCAGGTGATCGCAAACGCCGATGGCGAGCGCGCCGCCGGAACCGCCTTCGCCGATCACCGTGGCGATGATCGGCACTTTCAGCTGTGACATCACCCGCAGGTTGCGGGCGATGGCCTCGGACTGGCCGCGCTCTTCCGCGTCGATCCCGGGGAAAGCGCCCGGAGTATCGATAAAGGTGAGTACCGGCATCTTGAAGCGTTCGGCCATTTCCATCAGCCGCAGCGCCTTGCGATAGCCCTCGGGTTTGGGCATGCCGAAATTGCGGCGCACCTTTTCCTTCACCTCGCGGCCTTTCTGGTGGCCGATCACCATCACCGGCTGGTCGTCCAGGCGGGTCACCCCGCCGACAATCGCCGGGTCGTCGGAAAACGACCGGTCGCCGTGCAGCTCGTCGAAGCCGCCGAACAGGCGCTGGATATAATCCAGGGTATAGGGACGCTTGGGATGGCGCGCCAGCTGAGAAATCTGCCAGGGGCTGAGGTTGCCGAAAATATTCTCGGTGAGCGTGATGCTCTTTTCCTGCAGCTTGCCAATTTCTTCCGAGATATTGACGTCGCTGCCGCTACCGACGAGACGCAGTTCCTCGATTTTCGCTTCCAATTCCGCGATGGGTTGTTCAAATTCGAGGAAATTCGGATTCATAGGGCACCCCTTTCTTTGGTGGGGTAAGTGTAGCGCCAAGGCCGGGACAGCGTCGAGCGACGCGCCCGTCGCTATGGTTGCAAGTTGTTACCGGTTGGCCCTGACCGGCCTGTTTATCCGCGACGCGGTGCAATGGTGGCGCCATTCGGACGGTTTGATCTTGGAATCTCCCAAGGAGCGCCGGGTTCGGGTGTGCCCGTCCAGGACCGTGTTTGGCCAGGGACGGCCAAACGCGAGCCTACAGGGAAGTACTCGTGGCGTGTCCTGGACGGGCACACCCGAACCCGGCGCGGCCCCTCTGGAGAAACAGCCTAGTATTCCAGCGTCACTGCCTTATCCCCATAACGACCCCGCAGGTCGTCCATCAGCGACTGGTGGGGAATCACCTTCCAGTCGTCGCCCAAAGCCATGGCCGCGTCCGCCTCCCGGTGGGCCAGTTGCAGCGTCACCGGGGTGCCGCCGCCGCTGCCGTTGGCGCGGTACGGCGACAGGGTGCGGCTCAGGGTGTCGGGCAGCGCCTGGTCCACCGGCACCTTGACGCGCAGACGGCGGGCGAACATCTCCCGCGCCTGGCAGATGTCCATCACCTCGTCGGCGATCAGGTTGAAGCCGCCGGTGTAGTCGTCCATGCGCACGCCGCCACGCACCACCAGCAAGGCGTCTTTCTGAATGCGCTCGCCGTACTGGGCGAAGGTACGGCCGAACACCGACACTTCCACCCGGCCGGTCTTGTCGTCCAGGGTGATAAAGCCCATGCGCTCGCCGCTGCGCTTGCTGCGGGTAATGCGCAGCGCCACCACCAGGCCGGCGACGGTGGCCGCCTCGCCCTTGGCGGTGGGCTGCAGGCTGTTCAGGCGGCTGCTCACGAACTGGCGCACCTCCCCTTCGAACTGGTCGATGGGGTGGCCGGTGAGGAACAGGCCCAGGGTGTCTTTCTCGCCGTTGAGGCGGATGTCGTCGTTCCAGTCGCGGCCGGGCTTCCAGGCCACCGCCGTGGCCGGGGTGTGCTCGCCGCCACCGCCGCCGAACAGATCCATCATGCCCGCTTCCTGGTTGCGAGCGTCCTGCTCGGCGGCGGCGATGGCGTCCGGCAGCGTGGCCATCAGCACGGCCCGGTCGCGGAAGTGCCGGTTGGGGCCCAGCTTGTCCAGGGCGCCGGCGCGCACCAGCGCCTCCAGCGAGCGCTTGTTGGTCTTCTTGAGGTCGATGCGCCGGCAGAAATCGAACAGGTCCTCGAAGACGGTTTCTTCGCCGCCGCCGTCACCGCGGGCGCTGACAATGGCCTCGATGGGACCTTCGCCAAGGCCCTTGATAGCGCCCAGACCGTAAATAATGTCGCCTTCCGGATTGACCGTGAAGCGGTAGCCGCAGGAGTTCACATCCGGCGGCAGGACCTTGAGGCCCATGTTTTTGCTTTCATCGATAAAGGTCACGACCTTATCGGTGTTCTGCATATCGGCGGAGATCACCGCCGCCATGAACTCGGCGGGGTAATGGGCTTTCAGCCAGGCGGTCTGGTACGCCACCAGCGCGTAGGCGGCGGAGTGGGATTTGTTGAAGCCATAGCCGGCGAACTTTTCCACCAGGTCGAAGATCTTCATCGCCAGGTCCGGGTCGATGCCCTTTTCCTTGGCACCGGACTCGAAGATCGCCCGCTGCTTGGCCATTTCCTCGGGTTTCTTTTTACCCATCGCCCGACGCAGCATATCCGCGCCGCCCAGCGTGTAGCCGGCCAGAACCTGGGCGATCTGCATCACCTGTTCCTGGTAAAGAATCACCCCATAGGTCGGTTTCAGAATCGGTTCCAGCCACTCGTGCTGGTACTTCACATCCGGGTAGGACACCGGCTCGCGGCCGTGCTTACGGTTGATGAAGTTGTCCACCATGCCGGACTCGAGCGGGCCGGGCCGGTACAGCGCCACCAACGCGATGATGTCCTCGAACTGGTCGGGCTTGAGCTTTTTGATCAGCTCTTTCATGCCCTGGCTTTCCAGCTGGAACACGGCGGTGGTGTCGCCTTTCTTGAGCAGGTCGAAGCTGGGCTTGTCGTCCAGCGGGATGCGCTCGATGCTCAGCGGCTCCTCGCCTTCCCGCTCGCGGCGCACATTGGCCGCTTTCACCGCCCAGTCGATAATAGTCAGCGTCTTCAGGCCGAGAAAGTCGAACTTCACCAGCCCGGCGGCTTCCACATCGTCCTTGTCGTACTGGGTGACCAGGTTGTCGCCGTTCTCGTCACAGTGCAGCGGCGCGAAGTCGGTGAGCTTGCCAGGGGCGATCACCACGCCGCCGGCGTGCTTGCCCACGTTCCGGGTCAAGCCCTCGAGCTTGAACGCCATTTCCATGATTTCGTTGGCGGATTCCTTGTCGGAATTGCCGTCGTCGTCGAGGAATTCGCGCAGCGGTTCTTCCTGCTCCAGGGCCGCTTTCAGCGTCATGCCCGGGGTACCCGGAATCATCTTGGAGAGCCGGTCCGCCAGGCCGTAGGGCTTGCCCTGCACCCGCGCCACGTCGCGCACCACCGCCTTGGCGGCCATGGTGCCGAAGGTGATGATCTGGCTCACCGCGTCGCGGCCGTACTTGTCGGCCACATAGTTGATCACCCGGTCGCGCTTCTCCATGCAGAAGTCGACGTCGAAGTCGGGCATGGAGACCCGTTCCGGGTTCAGGAAGCGCTCGAACAGCAGGTCGTACTGGATCGGGTCGAGATCGGTGATGTCCATGGCGTAGGCCACCAGGGAGCCGGCGCCGGAACCCCGGCCCGGGCCCACCGGCACCTGATGCTGCTTGCCCCACTGAATGAAGTCGGCAACGATCAGGAAGTAACCGGGGAAGCCCATCTGGTTGATGATGCCCAGCTCGAACTGCAAACGCTGATCGTACTCGGCGCGCCGTTCCGCGTAGTCCGGCGCGGCCGGGTCAAGAATGTCGGCGAGGCGCTTTTCCAGCCCCTCCTGGGACACCTTTTCGAAGTACTCCTCCAGCGTCAGCCCTTCGGGAATCGGAAACTCCGGCAGGAAATTCTCGCCGAGCCGGATGTCCAGCGTGCAGCGGCGCGCGATCTCGACGGTGTTTTCCAGGGCTTCCGGCAGGTCCGCGAACAGCTCCGCCATTTCATCGGCGGTTTTCAGGTACTGCTGCTCGGAGTACTTCCGGGTGCGGCGCGGATCGTCCAGCGTGTTGCCGTCGTGGATACACACCCGCGCTTCATGGGCCTCGAAATCGTCCCGGTCGATAAAGCGCACATCGTTGGTGGCCACCACCGGAATGCCCAGCGCCTCGGCCAGGGCCACGGTGGCGTGCAGGCACTGTTCGTCGCCCGGCCGCTCGGTGCGTTGTACTTCCAGATAAAAACGGTCTCCGAATACTTGCTGATACTCACGGGCCCGCTCGGCGGCCTCGGTGGTCTTGTCGGACACCAGCAACCGGCCCACGTCGCCGGCGCGGGCGGCGGACAGCAGGATCAGCCCTTCGTTGAGCTCCATCAGCCATTCGCGACGGATCATCGCCCGACCGCGGTGCTGGTTGCTCTGCCAGGCGCGGCTGATCAGCAGGGTCAGGTTGCGGTAGCCGGTTTCGTTCTGCACCAGGCAGCACAGATAGTACGGGGCGTCTTCCGGATCGTCCGCCTGCACCCAGAGATCAGCGCCCATCAGCGGCTTGACGCCGGCGCCCATGGCGCCGGAATAGAATTTTATCAGGGCGAACAGGTTGTTCTCGTCGGTCACCGCCACCGCCGGCATACGTTGCTCGACGCAAGCCTTGACCAGTTCCTTGACGCGCACCACCCCGTCGGCCAGGGAGTAGTCGGTGTGCACGCGCAGGTGTACAAAGCGGGGATCAGTCACTTCCAGCTCCTGTCAGCAATGCCGCCACCGGCGCGAACGAGCGGCGGTGATGCGGCAGCGGACCGTGGGTTCTCAGGGCCGCCAGGTGCACCTTGGTGGGGTACCCCTTGTGGCGGTCAAAGCCATATTCGGGGTGGCGCTCGTGCAGCGCCACCATTTCCCGGTCGCGGGCCACCTTGGCGAGAATCGAGGCGGCGCCGATCGCGGGCACCCGCCCGTCCCCCTTCACCACCGGCTGCGACGGGCAGGCGAAACGGGGCCCGCGGTTGCCGTCCACCAACACCGCGTCGACGCGGAGGGCAAGCGCCTCCACGGCGCGCACCATGGCCAGATGGGTGGCGTGATAAATATTCAAGCGGTCGATTTCCTCCGGCTCGGCGCGGCCCAGGGCCCAGCCCAGCGCCTGCTCGCGTATCGCCTCGGCCAGGGCCTCCCGACGCCGTGCGCTGAGCGTTTTGGAGTCCGCCAGGCCGGGCACCGGCCGGGCCGGGTCCAGCACCACCGCAGCGGTGACCACCGCCCCCACAAGCGGGCCGCGCCCCACTTCGTCGACGCCGGCCAGATGCATGCCCGGGAAACAGTCGAAGCTCGACGGAATGAACGGCTCCGCCAGGGCGTATTCGGCGAACGGATCAATGCTCATGGGTTCCCTTACCCGGCGCCAGCAACGCCGCGATGGCATCGGCGGCCTTGTCGTTGGCACCGCCGCGCAACTGCTGGTGGACCCGGGTGAAATCCGCCTCCAGGGCGGCCACCCGCTCGGGACTATCAAACCAGACCTGGACCGCCTCGGCCAGGGCCGCGCCGGTGAAGGCGTCCTGCACCAATTCCGGCACCAGCCGTTTGCGGCACAGCAGGTTGGGCAGCGCCACGTGCTCGCTTTTCACCAGCCGCGACACGATCGCGTAGGTCACCGCACCGAGGCGGTAGCCCACCACCATGGGCTTTTTCAGCAGCAGGCCTTCCAGGGTGGCGGTGCCGGACGCCATCAGCACCACGTCGGCGGCGGCCATCACCGTGCGGCTGCGCCCCTCGGTAACGGTCACCGGCAGCGCCGGCGCGGCGGCCAGGGCCGCCCGTATCTGCTCGCCCCGGGCCGCGTTGGCGGCGGGAATCACGAAGCGCAACGCCGGCCGCTCCCGGTGCAGCCGCTGCATGGCGTCCAGGAATTCCGGCATCAGTTGCGCCACCTCGCCGCCCCGGCTGCCCGGCAGCACCGCCAGCAAGGGGCCCTCGGTGGCCAGCCCCAGTTCCGCCCGGGCGGCGCCGGCGTCCACGCTCAGCTCGATCATATCCGCCAGGGGGTGGCCGACGAACGCCACCGGGACCCCGTGCTCCTCGTAGAAGCGGGCCTCGAACGGGAACAGGGTAAGCATCAGATCGATGTCCCGGCGGATGCCCTTGATGCGGCCCTGGCGCCAGGCCCACACCGAGGGGCTCACGTAGTGAACGGTCTTCAGGCCGGCGGCGTGGGCCCGTTTGGCCACGCCCAGGGTAAAATCCGGGGAATCGATGGTGATCACCACATCCGGGCGCCGCGCCAACAGGTCGTCCACCAGCTGGCGGCGCAGACGGAACAGCTCCGGCAGATGGGCGATCACCTCGGTGATGCCCATGACGGACAGTTTTTCCATCGGGAACAGGGATTGCTGGCCGGCGGCGGCCATGTTTTCGCCGCCCACGCCGATAAAGCGGGCGCCGGGGAAACGCTCACTCAGAGCACCGATCAGGCCGGCGCCGAGCAGATCCCCGGACGCCTCGCCGGCGATCACAGCAATGAGAGGCGCCGGAGAGGAGTTCATAACAGCGCCCTATCAGCGGGTAATGCCGCGCTCCGAAGCGCGCAGGGAGTCCACGAACATGGCCAGTTGCGGACAGGTCGCCACCTGAGGCTCCAGCTCGGCGAGCGCCTGCTCCAGGGTCAGGCCCTGACGGTAGACGGTTTTGTAGGCGCGCCGCAGGGTGGCCACCACATCCGCGTCCCAACCGCGCCGCCGCATGCCTTCAAAGTTCATGCTGCGCGCGCCGGCCGGGTTACCGCTGACCATCACGAAGGCGGGAATGTCCTTGAGCACCAGGCTGCAGCCGGCGGTCATCGCGTAGGAACCGATGCGGCAAAACTGATGCACGCCGGTCATGCCGCCCAGGATCACGCCGTCGCCGATGTGCACATGGCCGGCGATGCCGGTGGTGTTGGCGAAAATATTGTCGTTGCCGATCATGCAGTCGTGCGCCACATGGACAGTGGCCATCAGCAGGTTATTGTCGCCGATGCGGGTCAGGCTCTGGTCCTGAACGGTGCCCCGGTGAATGCTGCAATGCTCGCGGATAACGTTGTTATCGCCGATTTCCAGGCGGGTCGGTTCGCCCTTGTACTTCTTGTCCTGGCAATCCTCGCCCACGGACGCGAACTGGAAAATACGGTTGTTGTTACCGATCACGGTGGGGCCGTTGATCACCACATGCGGTCCGACCACGGTGCCCGCGCCGATGCGCACCCGGGGCCCGATGATGGAATAAGGACCGACCTGAACGTCGTGGTCCAGCTCCGCCGTCGGATCGATAATGGCTGTGGGATGAATCGCTGCGGGGTGAGTCATTGTTATGCGCTTTTGCCCTGGCGTTTTGGTGTGCTGAAGTATACGCGAGGCCGCCGCCGACAGCGACGGCCCCATCCCCGGGTCAGCTCCGCTGCTCGGCCACCAACAGGTCGGAAACCGCCACCACCTTGCCGTCCACTTCCGCGCGGCAGGAAAACTTGGCGATGTTGCGTCGCAGGGTGAGCCACTCGGCGTGCAGCGTGAGCCGGTCGCCCGGCACCACCGGCCGCTTGAAGCGCGCCTTGTCGGTCCCCACCAGAAGGTAGATAAAACCGTCGGCGGGCTTTTTATTGGCGGTCACGAAACCGAGAATGCCGGCCGCCTGGGCCAGCGCCTCGACGATCAGTACCCCGGGCATGATCGGCTCATGGGGGAAGTGCCCATTGAAGAACGGCTCGTTAATGGAGACGTTCTTATAGGCTTCGATGCGTTTGCCCGGCTCGACCGATACCACGCGGTCGACCAGCAAAAAAGGATAGCGGTGAGGCAGATACTCCCTCACCTCATGGATGTCCATCATGATTGTGTTTTCCAAAAGTGACGCCGGCCGCCGCCCGCGGCCGAGCTACTTGGCGTCGCGTTCCAGCTTGAGGACCCGGCGGTAGAGTTCGTCCAGATGCCGGAAACGGGCCACGTTCCGACGGTAACGGTCCTGTTTGTCCACCGGCAGGGCCGACCCGTAGGTGCCCGGTTCGGTGATCGAGCGCGACACCAGCGACATGCCGAGAATCTGCACCTTGTCGCAGATTTCCAGATGCCCGGAGATCCCCGCGGCGCCGCCGATCATGCAATAAGAGCCGATCCGGCTGCTGCCGGCGATGCCAGCCTTGCCGGCCACCGCGGTGTGGTCGCCGATCACCACGTTGTGCGCCACTTGAATCTGGTTATCCAGAATCACGCCGTCGCCAATCACGGTGTCTTCGATCGCACCCCGGTCGACGGTGGTGCCGGCGCCGATTTCAACGTCGGCGCCAATGCGCACGCCGCCCACCTGGGCGATCTTGCTCCAGCCGGACGCGGTGGGCGCGAAGCCGAAGCCGTCGGCACCCAGGACGCAATTGGCGTGTATGATAGAGCGCGGCCCGATGTGGACACCATGATAAATTGTAACATTTGGCCAGATGCGACAGCCGTCACCCAGGCTGCTGCCGGCCCCCACCACGCTGTTGGCGCCGATCACCACGCCTTCGCCCAGTACCACACCCGCTTCGATCACCGCGTTGGGCCCCACGGAGGCCGATGACGGCACCACCGCGTCCTCGGCGACACAGGCCGACGCATGAACGCCCGCGGCCGGCACCGCGGCGGTGTCGAAGAAGTGGCTGGCCTTGGCGTACGCCAGATAGGGGTCCTTCACCACCAGCGCCGCCACCGGACAGACATCCAGCTGATCGGCACGCAGCAACACCGCGCCCGCGCGGCTGGTCTCCAGATGCGCGCGGTAGCGGGGATTGGCGAGAAAAGTGAGTTGCGCCGGCCCGGCGGCGCCCAGCGTGCCCAGCCCGGTGACCTCCAGGTCGCCGGGTCCGTGCAGCTCGGCGCCCAGTTCCCGGGCGAGAACGTCGAGCCTGACCGTCTTCGGTGCTGTCACAGGCATCCGATTACTTCATTGAATTCAGTTGTTTGGTCACGGCCTCGGTGATGTCCATGTCGGACTTCACGTAGACCACCGCCTGGGCGTTCAGCACCATGTCCAGGTTCTCGCGCTCGGCCACGGTCTCCACCGCCTGCTTGAGTTTGGGCTCCATCACCTGAAGGATTTCCTGCTGCCCCTTGTTCAGTTTGCGCTGCGCGGACTGGCGCAGATTCTGCAGCTCGATCATTTTTTGCTGACCCTGGGTCTGCAGCTGTCCACGCTCGTCCTCGCTCATGGTCATGCCTTCTTTCTCAAGACGGCCACGCAGGTTTTCGACTTCGCCGCCGAGACGGTCGAGGCGGTTCTGCTCGTCTTGCAGCGAGGCTTCCAGTTTGCCGAAACGGTCCTGGAATTCCTTCGCTTCCTGCAGAGCGCCGATGGGATCGACCACACCGGTACGGCCTTCGGCCTGGGCAAGAAGCGGCAACATCAATACAACGGCAAGCAAATATTTTTTCATAATTAACTCCTAGAAAGTTTGCCCCAGGGAGAACTGGAACACTTCCGTGTCATCACCGGATTCATCGTTGATCGGCGTGGCCAGGTTGAAACTGAGCGGGCCGATGGCGGTCAACCAGCTCAAACCAATGCCCACCGAGGAACGCAGCTCGGTGGCATCGAAGTCCTGCATGATATCCTGTTGCCGGGTTTCGAACACGTTACCCGCGTCGACGAACAGGAAGGTTCGTATGCTGCGCGACTCCGGCGCGAACGGCGTCGGGAAAATCAGCTCAATGCTGGCCTCGGTGAGCAGGTTACCACCAATCGGGTCGGGATCGGGGTCGGCCACCGAAGAATTGGCGTAGAACAACGCCGGTGAACGCGGCCCCAGGGAGCGGGACTCAAAGCCGCGCACCGAACCGATACCGCCGGAATAGTAATTCTCGAAGAACGGCAAACCATTGTCGTCGCCGTAACCGTCGCCGTAGCCCACTTCACCGCGCGCGCGCAGCGTCCAGTTGCGGGTGATCGGGAAGTATTTCTCGCCGTCCCAGCTGGCTTTGTAGAACAGGTAATCGGAGCCGGGCACCGCCGCTTCCAGATTGAAGGTGCTGGACCAGCCACGATCCGGCAGGATGCCCCGGTTCAGCGTGCTGGTGCGCAGCGAGGCGTTGAACTTGAACTCGTCGAATTCTTCACCTTCGCGCTGCAGGAAGTCGTCGATGGCCACCGCGATGTAATCACCGCTCTGCACATCGGTGCGCTCGAAAGTGCCGCCGAAACTGAGACGGGAATATTCGGAAATCGGATAGCCGAAGGTCACCGAGCCACCGGAGCGGTCCGCCGCGTAGGAGGAAATCCGGGTTTCATCGAAATCGATTTCGGAATGGAACAGGCTGAAGCCGCGGCTCACCCCGTCCAGGGTGTAGTAAGGGTTATAGTGCGAGAAGCTGTAGGAATCGCGGATCGCGCTGCGGCTCAGCGAGAACGACACCCGGTTACCGGTACCGCGGAAATTATTCTGGCTGACATTGGCGCCGAAGATCGCACCGGAGGCATCGGAGTAACCCACGTTGGCACCGATGGAACCGGAGGGCTGCTCTTCCACTTCGTACTCCACGTCCACCAGGTCCTCGGAACCCGGCACGCGCTCGGTATCCGCCTGCACGTTGCTGAAGTAACCGAGACGCTGCAGACGCTCACGGGACAGATCAATCAACGAGGTGTTGGCCGGCGCGTCCTCGAACTGGCGCATTTCCCGGCGCAGCACTTCATCCTCGGTTTTCGCGTTACCGACAAAGCTCAAGCGGCGCACGTAAACGCGGCGGCCCGGATCCACGAAGAAGGTTACGTCCACGGTGTTGCCGTCGCCGGTTTCCTGCTCCACACCACGCACCTCGGCGAAGGTGTAACCCTCGTTGCCCAGGCGGCGCTTGATCAGGTCGCTGGTATAGGTCACCAGTTGCTGGCTGAACACCTGGCCTTCCTGGAGCACCAGCAGGGGTGTCAGCTCGCTTTCGTCCACCACCAGGTTGCCGGACAGCTTGACGTCGTTGACAGTGAACTGGTCGCCTTCCGCCACATTGACGGTGATCAGTACCCGTTCCCGGTCCGGGGTCACCGACACCTGGGTGGATTCGATCGAGAAGTTGATGTAGCCCCGGTCCAGGTAATAGGAACGCAAACGCTCCAAATCACCGGCCAGACGCTGGCGGGAATATTTGTCGTCGCCTTTGATGAACGACCAGAAGTGCGACGAGCTGAGCTCGAAGTCCTCGAGCAATTCTTCGTCGCGGAACACACTGTTGCCGACCACGTTGATATCGCTGATGCGCGCGGCCTTGCCTTCGTAAATCTGAATATCCAGCGCCACCCGGTTACGCGGCAACGGCACCACCTCGGTGCTGATGTCGGCGCCATAGCGCCCCTGGGCAATGTACTGGCGCTCCAGCTCCCCGGAGATCGCCTCCAGCGTGGAGCGCTGGAACACTTCGCCCTCGGCCAGGCCCGCCTGGGTAAGGCCCTTGCGCAGGTCCTCTTCCTCGATCTGTTTGTTACCTTCCAGATCGATACGCGCGATGCTGGGGCGCTCGGCCACCACCACCACCAGCTCATCGCCGTCGCGGCCGAGCTGCACGTCTTCATAATCGCCGGTGGCGAACAGCCGCTTGACCGCCTGCACCACATCGTTCCGGTTGACGGTGTCGCCGGGCTGAATCGGCAGCTCCGCGTAGACGCGCTCCACCGGGATCCGCTGCAGCCCCTCGACGCGGATATCGCGCACCTCGAAGGGCAGCGCGCCGGCGCTGCTTTGCGCGCCGACGGTCACCGGCGAAAGAATAAGAACCAGGGTCAGAGCCCCGCTGAGCAGGGTTTTAGTGGTGTTTCCGAAATTCATGAAAACTGTCGCACCAGGTCGTTATAGATGGCCAACAACATGAAACTGACCACCAGCATCAGCCCGACACCCTGAGCGGCGACGATAAACCGCTCGGGCAGGCTGCGCCCGCGAATCATTTCAATGATGCCGAAGAGAATCCAGCCGCCGTCCAGCATCGGTATCGGCAGCAGGTTGATGACCCCCAGAGTAATGCTCAGGTAAGCCAACAGCATAAGAAAACTGGCCACGCCCAGGGCGGCGCTGTCGCCCGCCACCTGAGCGATGGTCACCGGCCCGCCGAGGCTGTCCAGCGGCAAATGCCCGGTGGCCAGCTTCGCTACGCTGGTCACGATCACGTTGACCTGCTGACCGAAACGGTCGCCGGCGGCGCCCACCGCGGCCAGCGGATTATAGGTGTGCTCCACCAGGCCGCCGGAGCCCACCCCCAATTGACCCACGGTGGCGCCGTCCTGTTCCACCGGTTGCGGATAAAGGGTGAGATCGACGATGCGTCCGTCGCGCAGCACCCGCGCCGGCAGCGCCTCGCCGGGGTTGGCGCGCAACTGCTCGCTCCAGCCGCCCCAGCCGGTCACCGGCTCGCCGGCGGTGGACAGTACCAGATCGCCGGGGCGAATGTCGGAACGCACCGCGCCGCTGTTTTCAGCCACCTGGCCGATCAGCACCGCCGGACGCAGCCCCAGCACGGTGAGCGGCGATTGCTCCGGGTCTTCAGACCAGGCTTCAAGCGGCAGACGGCGCTCGGCGGTGGCGCCGCCGGACTGGCGCACCCGCACGCTGACCGGCTCGTCCTCGCCCAGGTAAAGCACCAGTTCGCTGACCGCGTCCTGCCAGCCTTCCACCGGTTCACCGTTGACCGCCAGCCACTGATCGCCGGGCTGAAAGCCCGCTTCGGCCGCCGGTGAGTCCGGTGCCGGCACACCGACCACCGCCAGGGCGTCGCGCTGGCCGACGCTCATCATCAGCAACCAGTAAATAATAAAGGCGAGAATAAAGTTGAACACCGGCCCGGCGGCGTAGGTGATCACGCGCTGCCAGGCTGGTTTGCCGGAGAATTCCTCGTCCGGGTTGGCGTCCGGGGGCATTTCGGAATCGCGGCGGTCCAGCGGTTTGACGAAGCCGCCCAGGGGGATCGCGCTGATCACCCAGTCGGTGCCTTTCTTGTCGGTGAAGCGGGCGATGCGCGGACCGAAGCCCACGGAGAAAGTAAGTACCCGGATGCCGAACGCACGCATGGCCAGGAAGTGCCCCCACTCGTGGAAGGCCACTATGACCACAATGGTGACTACAAAGGCCAGCACCGTCAGCATGCCCACTCCCTAATCAGCGACCGCGCCAGCACTCTGGCCCGGGCATCCACGTCCATTACCGCGTCCACATCGGCGCACCGCGAGGACGGCGTACGTTGCAGGGTTTCTTCCACCACGGCGCCGATGGCGTTAAAGCCCAGCCGGCGATCCAGAAACGCGGCCACCGCCTCTTCGTTGGCGGCATTAAGCACCGCGGTGGCGGCACCGCCCTCCTCCATCGCCTGCCGGGCCAGGCCCAGGCAGGGGAACGCCTGATTGTCCGGCGCCTGGAAATCCAAACCCGACAGGGTCGCGAAATCAAGGCGCGAGGCGCCGGATTCGATGCGCTCCGGCCAGGACAGCGCGCAGGCGATCGGGGTGCGCATGTCCGGCGTGCCCATCTGCGCCAGCACCGAGCCGTCCAGGTACTCGACCATGGAGTGCACCACGCTCTGCGGATGGATCACCACTTCGATGCGTTCCGGCGCCACGTCGAACAGCCAGCACGCTTCAATATACTCCAGCCCCTTGTTCATCAGGGTGGCGGAATCCACCGAGATTTTCGGCCCCATATCCCAGTTGGGATGGCACACCGCCTGTTCCGGCGTCACCGCGGTGAGCTGCTCCCGGGTCCAGCCGCGAAACGGCCCGCCGGACGCGGTCAGCAGCAGACGCCGCACGCCCGGGCCGACGCCTTCCGCCGGCAGACACTGGAAAATGGCGTTGTGCTCCGAATCCACCGGCAGCAGCGTGGCGCCGTGACGCTTGACCGCGTCCATGAACAGGGCGCCGGTGACCACCAGGGTCTCTTTATTGGCGAGCAGGATTCTCTTGCCCGCTTCCACCGCCGCCAGTGTCGGCCGCACGCCCGCCGCGCCGACAATGGCCGCGACCACGGTATCCACCTCCTGCAGGGCGGCCACCTCGGCCACGCCGGCATGGCCGGCCAGGACCTGGGTGTGAGACCCGGCCTCGTGAAGATGGTTCCGAAGCGCCTCGGCGGCTTGCTCGTCGGCCAGCGCCGCGAAACGGGGCCGCCAGGCCAGGCAATGCTCGGCGAGTTCGCGCCAGCGGTGGCCGGCGGTGAGGCCCAGCACCCGGTAACGCTCCGGGTTTCTCGCCAGCACATCCAGCGTCTGCCGGCCGATGCTGCCGGTGGCGCCGAGAATGGTGACCGTTTCCAGGCTCCGGTCGGTGTTCAAAATGTACCTCCAGGGAGCGCGAACCAGTTGAGCCCCGCCAGGGCCACCGGCAAGGCGGCGGTAACGCTGTCGATGCGGTCCAGCATGCCACCGTG
This sequence comes from Alcanivorax sp. UBA4485, assembly GCA_002389055.1. Lineage (GTDB taxonomy): Bacteria > Pseudomonadota > Gammaproteobacteria > Pseudomonadales > Alcanivoracaceae > Alloalcanivorax. Next base: position 5,136 of record DGNT01000143.1, on the reverse strand, counting down.
GCCCGGCAGCACGGTGCCGCTGTCCTTAATGCCGCGCTGACGCTTGGCCATGCTCTCGAACAGGTCGCCGAGCACCGACGCCAGCACGGTCAGCAACGCCACCACCATCAGCGCCGGCAGGGAGGCGTCCAGCCAACCGGTATAGAACACCGCGGCCACCACCACCAGTGCCAGCACCACGCCGCCAATCAGGCCTTCCACGGTCTTGCCCGGGCTCACCGCCGGCGCCAGCTTGCGGCGGCCGAAGGCGCGCCCGGCGAAATAGGCGCCGGTGTCCGCCGCCCACACCCAGACCAGCACGAACAGCAGCGCCCAGGGCCCGGCCAGGCCCAGCGCGCCGTTATCCTGCAGCTCCACCACCGCCATCCAGGCCGGCACCAGCAACAACCAGCCCACCGGCACCAGCACCGCCGGGCGGAACCAGTGACTGGCGGTGCGCGGGTAACCCAGCACCGCCACCAGCGCCAGCAGCCACCACAGGGGCAAGGTGTTCAGCACCCAGGCCGGGCGGAAGGCTTCGGCGGCCAGCATCAACAGGGCCAGGGACAGGCACCACAGCAAGCGCGCCGCGGTCGAGAAACGCGCCATCATCGCCGACCATTCCCAGCCGCCGATCAGAAAAAACGCGCCCGCCACCAGGGCGAAGGGACCCCGTTCCAGGCCGAACACCGCGCCGAGAACGACCGGCAACAGGGCCAGAGCGGTGATCACCCGCAATTTAAGCATTATTGTTCTCCCTTGAGGCGCTCCACCTCTTCCCCGGAACGCCCGAAACGACGCTGGCGGCCGGCGTAATCCGCCAGGGCGGCATCAAAAGCGTCGGCGTCGAAATCCGGCCACAGCACCGGGGTAAAATAGAATTCACTGTACGCGCTTTGCCACAGCAGGAAGTTGCTGAGGCGCTGTTCGCCGCCGGTGCGGATCAGCAGATCCGGCGCCGGCAGGTCCGCCATGCTGACTTCTGCACCCAGGGCCTCGGCATCGACCCGCTCCAGGGCCAGCTCGCCGTCACGCACCCGGCGCGCCAGCTCGGCGGCGGCCTGGGCCAGATCCCACTGGCCGCCGTAGTTCACCGCCACCACCACGGTCATGCGCTGGTTGCCGGCGGTGCGCTGTTCGGCGTCGGCCATGCCCTGGCGCAGGTCCTCGCTGAACGCGGCGCGCTCGCCGATAAACCGCAGCCGCACGCCGTTTTCCTGGAGTTCGTCCACCCGCTCGCCCAGGGCGCGGACGAACAACCCCATCAGATGATTCACTTCCTCGGGTGGGCGGCGCCAGTTCTCGGAGCTGAAGGCAAACAGGGTCACCACGTCCACGCCCCGCTGGCCGGCCTGGCGGATCACCGTCTGCACCGCGCGCTCGCCGGCCCGATGGCCTTCCACGCCGGGCAGGTCACGGCGACGCGCCCAGCGGTTGTTGCCATCCATGATGATGGCCACATGGCGGGGAACGGCGCCCTGATGGGAGTCGATATCGGGAGCGGAGGAGTCGGCTTTGCTGTCTTCCATAAAAAAACATCGGGCTGCGGTCGATCCGCACCCCGAATTCACCCGTACAGTGTGTTTCGATGACGGTCCAGGGGTGCTCTATGGCACCCCGCGGCTTATACCGTCATCAACTCCTCTTCCTTGGTTTTCAGCATGGCGTCGGCTTCGGCCACGCTTTTATCGGTGAGCTGCTGAATCTGCTCTTCGCCGTGGCGGGCTTCGTCCTCGGAGATCTCCTTCTCCTTGAGCAGATCTTTCAGGTCGCCGTTGGCGTCACGGCGGATATTGCGGATCGCCACCCGGGCGTGCTCGGCTTCGGCGCGCACCACTTTCACCAGGTCCTTGCGGGTTTCCTCGGTGAGCGGCGGCAGCGGCAGACGAATCACCGTACCGGCGGTGGAGGGGTTCAGGCCCAGGTCGGACGTCATGATCGCTTTTTCCACGTCCGGGACCAGGGAGCGGTCGAACGGCGACACCACCAGGGTGCGGCCTTCTTCCACGGAAATGTTGGCCAACTGGCTGAGCGGCGTGGGCGAACCGTAGTAGGCCACCGTCACACCATCCAGCAGGCTGGGATGCGCCCGCCCGGTGCGCACCCGCTTGAGTGCCACATCCAGCGATTCCAGACTCTTCTTCATGCGCGACTGGGCGTCTTTCTTGATATCCTCGATCACCGTTATTCCTCGCCTTCTTTGTCAGCCACAACCAGGGTGCCTTCGTTGCCGCCCAGCATCAGGCCGAGCAGCGCGCCCTGCTTGTTCATATTAAATACCCGCAACGGCATGCCGTGGTCTCGGCACAGACAGATGGCGGTCAGGTCCATCACCCCGAGCTTGCGGTCGATCACCTCGTCGTAGGTGAGGTGATCGTACTTCTCCGCCTGGGGGTTCGTCACCGGGTCGTCGTTGTAGACGCCGTCCACCTTGGTGGCCTTGAGCACCACGTCGGCACTGATCTCGATACCGCGCAGGCAGGCCGCGGAGTCCGTGGTGAAAAACGGATTGCCGGTGCCGGCGCAGAAAATCACCACTTCGCCGTTCTTCAAATGCCGGTTGGCGTTGCGGTGGTCATAATGCTCCACGATGCCGCTCATGGGAATGGCCGACATCAGCCGGGTGCGGATATTGGACCGCTCCAGCGCGTCACGCAGGGCCAGGCCGTTCATTACCGTAGCCAGCATGCCCATATGATCGCCGGCCACCCGGTCCAGGCCGGCGGTCTGCAGCGCGGCGCCACGGAACAGGTTGCCGCCACCGACCACCAGACCCACTTGAACGCCGATGCCCACCAACTGGCCGATTTCCAATGACAGGGTGTCCAGCACCCGCGGGTCGATTCCAAACCCTTCTTCGCCCGCCAGCGCTTCACCGCTCAATTTCAGCAGAATACGGTTGTAGCGCGGCGAGCGCTCCTTGTTCTTGGCCATCTCTTGATCTCCGCCACTCATGAATACCCGCCGTTCATCTCAATCCATTCAGCACACTACCCCGCCGGAGGCAGGATGCAAGTCGAAAAAAACGCCTTGCTGGTCAGGCCAGCAAGGCGTTTCTGGTGCTACGGGCACAGAAGGCGCTCAGCCCTTAGCCTGCGCCATGACTTCAGCAGCGAAGTCGACTTCTTCTTTCTCGATGCCTTCGCCAACCACCAGGCGCTCGAACGCCAGTACTTCGGCGCCGGCGTCTTTCACCAGCTTACCGACGGTGGTGTTGGGGTCCTTCACGAACGGCTGATCGGTCAGGCTCACTTCCTTCAGGAACTTGTTGATCCGGCCACCGACCATCTTCTCGACGATCTCGGCGGGTTTGCCTTCCATGTCCGGCTGGGCGCGGATGATCTCACGCTCTTTTTCCAGCACGTCCTCGGGCACGTTCTCGGAGTTGACTACCATCGGCGCCACGGCGGCCACGTGCATGCACACGTCCTTGGCCAGCTCCGGCTCGCCGCCGGACAGCGCGGTGAGCACGCCGATTTTGCCGCCGTGCACGTAGGAACCGACCACACCGTCGGTGGCGTTCAGACGCACCGCGCGGCGTACCTGGATGTTCTCACCGATTTTCTGGATCAGGGACTCGCGCGCCTGTTCCACGGTGGAACCGTCTTCCACGGTCAGCGCCACGATCTTGGCGGGGTCCACCTCGTCGGCGTCCAGGGCAGCCTGGGCCACCTTGTTGGCAAAGCCGAGGAAGTTGTCATCACGGGCCACGAAATCGGTTTCGGAGTTGATTTCCACCATCACCGCGCGCTTGCGGTCTTCGGTGGTCGCCACCACCACCACGCCTTCGGCGGCGGTCCGGCCGGCTTTCTTGGCGGCTTTCGCCTGGCCGGATTTGCGCAGATCGTCGATCGCGCGCTCAATGTCACCCTCGGCGGCGACCAGGGCCTTTTTGCACTCCATCATGCCGAGACCGGTGCGCTCGCGGAGCTCTTTCACCATTGAAGCAGTTACAGCAGCCATGCTTACCTCTTTAAATCTTTGAATCGGGGACTACCCCGGTGTCGGGGCGGGCCGGGCCCGCCCCGGCGTCATCAACCCTCGGCTTTCTCGCCTTCGGCGTCCTCGACTTCAACGAACTCGCTGTCGCCACCGGACTGGGTCTGGGCGTACTCGCGGCCTTCCATGATCGCGTCAGCGGCCGCTTTCACGTACAGCTGGATGGCACGGATGGCGTCGTCGTTGCCCGGGATCACGTAGTCCACGTCGTCCGGGTTGGAGTTGGTGTCGACCACGGCGATCACCGGAATACCCAGCTTGCGGGCTTCCTGGACGGCGATGTCCTCGTGATCCACGTCCACCACGAACAGTGCGTCCGGCAGGCCGCCCATGTCCTTGATGCCGCCGATGGAGCGCTCGAGCTTGTCCATTTCACGCTGACGCATCAGGTGCTCTTTCTTGGTCAGCTTGCCGAGGGTGCCGTCCTGCTCCTGGGCTTCCAGGTCGCGCAGGCGCTTGATGGACTGGCGAATGGTCTTCCAGTTGGTGAGCATACCGCCCAGCCAACGGTGATCCACGTACGGCATACCGCAACGCTTGGCTTCTTCGCGGACCGCGTTCTGAGCGGCGCGCTTGGTGCCGACGAACAGGATCTTGTTGTTGCTGGCCGCCAGCTTGTTCAGGAACGACAGAGCGTCGTTGAACAGAGGCAGGGTGGTTTCCAGATTGATGATGTGAATCTTGTTACGGGCACCGAAGATGAACGGCTTCATCTTGGGGTTCCAGTAACGGGTCTGGTGGCCGAAATGGACACCGGCTTTCAACATATCGCGCATCGTTACGCTGGACATGGTTCTTCTCCAATTGGGTTAGGCCTCCACGATTCCCGCATGACCCAACCCCCTCTACTCTGTGCCGCCGCGCTTTCGTCGCGGTGACAGTGATCAAGCAGGAAGGCACCCAGGGCCATGTGACGGAACGTGTGTGATTTCCCTTCGCCGACACCGAACGGGTACAATGTTGCACCGCCCATGAGCGACAAAGGCGCGCGCTTTATACCACAAGCGCCCCTGCCGGGCAACGGAAAAGCGGTATACAAGACACCGCCCCGCCCCCGCATTTGCCGCCCAAGACACTGAAAACGCTGGAGTTTCTCTGATCAACATGGATGTCACCATAAAAACCCCGGAAGACATCGCAAAAATGCGCGAAGCGGGC
>DGNT01000130.1:310-13587 GCA_002389055.1 Alcanivorax sp. UBA4485 | reverse complement strand
ACGTCCGCGAGCCCGCCCTGAAAGCGGCCGATGGCGGTACGGGTGGCGGCGACAATGACCACGTCTTGCATGTTGTTCTCCCAAGCTAAGATTCAAGTGCACCTGTTAACCGCGCATGGTAACACGGGCGCGCGGACGCCCCCATTGCGCTGAGGGCGAAAGGCCGTTAGGCTTCAGACATCGATTTTGGAGATTCCATGGCCGCAGCACTGCTCGACAACCTGACGCTTGTGAACACCGCTTCCGCGGTGGCGTTGGCTGCTGCCTGCTATTTCTACGGATATTGGTTTAGCCGCGCGCGCGTCTGACCTCTATCCGGTCAGGCGCCCGCTTCGGGACGCCTGCCGTAGAATCCTGAAACCCCGGCTGGTCGTCCCCGCCGGGGTTTTTTCGTTTCAGGATGGTCAAAATTAAGGAAGTTGCTATGAACGCCAGTCTTGCCGCCGTCACCGCCAGCGACGCTTCGACACCCGCGCCGGGGGCCGTCAGCCACCGCCTGCCCAACGCCCGGCAGCTCCGCCAGGCGCTGCCCGTGGACGCCGACCTGGGCACCCGCATCGCGGCGCAACGCCAGGCGGTGCGTGACATCCTCAACGGCGAGGACGACCGCCTGCTGATCGTCACCGGCCCGTGCTCACTGCACGACCCGGACGCGGCGCTGGAGTACGGCCAGCGGCTCGCCGCCCTCGCCGACCGGGTCAGCGACCGCGCCCTGCTGGTGATGCGCGCTTACGTGGAAAAGCCGCGCACCACGGTGGGCTGGAAAGGGCTGCTCTACGATCCGCACCTGGACGGCCGCCAGGATCTGGCGGAGGGCCTGCGCCTGTGCCGGGAACTGCTGCGTGATCTGGCCGGCCTGGGCCTGCCACTGGCCAGTGAGCTGCTCAGCCCGCTGGCGGCGAGCTACCTGGAAGACCTTCTCAGCTGGGCGGCGATTGGCGCCCGCACCACCGAATCCCAGATTCACCGGGAGCTGGTCAGCGGGCTGTCCTTGCCGGTGGGCTTCAAGAACGGCACCGACGGCGGCATCGCCGTGGCCCGGGACGCCATGCAGGCGGCCGCCCACCCGCACGCCCATCTGGGCGTCGATGACGAGGGCCACCCGGCCCTGATGGAAACCGCCGGCAACCCGGACACCCACCTGGTGCTGCGCGGCGGGCGCGGCGGCCCCAACTACCACGCCGAACAAATCCGCGCGGCCCGGGACCAGCTGGCGCAGGCCGGGCTTAACCCCCGTTTGATGGTGGACTGCAGCCACGCCAACAGCGGCAAGGACCCACGCCGCCAGCCGCTGGTGGTGCGGGATCTGATCCAACAGCGCCGCGACGGCGAGCGGGCCATCGCCGGCGTGATGCTGGAAAGCCACCTGAACGAAGGCAGCCAGCCGCTGGCCCACCCGCTGCGCTACGGCGTCTCGATCACCGACGCCTGTCTCGGCTGGACCCAGACCGAAGAGCTGATCAGCGAGCTAATCGAAACTCCCTGACTTCGCTCATCAACAAACCGGCCTGATTTTCCAGCGTCTCCGCGCGATCCGCGGCGGCGGCCACCAAGGTGACGTTCTGCTGCGTCACCCGGTCCATCTGCGACACCGCCAGGCCGATCTGCTCGATGCCCCGGGTCTGTTCGGCGGACGCGCCGCTGATGCGTGCCATGATCGCCGACACCCGCTCCACGGCGGCGACAATCTCGCCCATGGTGTCGCCGGCTTGCGCCGCCTGCTCGGAGCCCTTCGCCACCTCGGCGCCGGAGTCGAGGATCAGCGTGCGGATTTCCTTGGCCAGCCGGTCGCTGTTCTGCGCCAGCAGCCGCACTTCCTCGGCCACCACCGCGAAACCGCTGCCGTGCTCGCCGGCCCGCGCCGCCTCCACCGAGGCGTTCAGCGCCAGGATATTGGTCTGAAAGGCGATCCCCTCGATGGACCCGACAATCTGCTCGATGCGCTGGGAACGGGTTTCGATCAGCCCCATGGTGGCCACCACCCGCGCAACCGCGTCGCCGCCCCGGGCCGCCACGCCGCCGGCGTCCCCGGCCAGCCGGTGGGCCTGGCCGGCGTGCTCGTCGTTGTCCTTCACCGTGGCGGTGAGCTGCTCCATGCTGGCGGAGGTTTCCACCAGGGACGCGGACAACTGCTCAAAACGGGTGGAAAGATCCGTGTTGCCACGGGTGGTCTCAACCGCCGCATCCTGAATCCGTTCGCTGCTGGTGCGCACCTGGCCGACAATGGACGCCAGGCTGCCCTGCATGCGCGCTATCCCGGCGTACAGCCGGCCGATATCGTTGCGGCCGCGCTGTGGAATCTCCGTCGACAGGTCACCATCGGCGATACCGTCCAGATGCCCGATCACGTCGCGCAGCGGCCGGATCACATTCACCGTGATGCCCCATAACACCGCGGCGACCATCAGCAGCGCCGCGACCACCGCCGCCACCATGGCGGCGTCCAGCCGTTGTACCCGCCGCTCGAAGCGAGACACCAATGCATTGGCGTCGGCCCGTGAGGCCGCCAGGAAAGCATCCGCCGCGTTGATAAAGTCCTGGCTCATGCCGTTGAGGCGCGACCGCCCGGACCGATAGCCGGCGAAGTCGTCCTCGCGGAGCAGCACCAGTTGCAGCCGCAGGCCCACGTCCGTAAGGCGGGCCATGGCATCAGCCAGCGGCGCCACGGCCTGCGTGGCCGCCCCTTCGCCGGTGAGGGACAGGAAGCTTTCAAACTGCCCCTGTGCCTGTTCGATGAACGCCGCCGCCTGGTCCAGCACCGGACCCGGTTCGTCGAAGGACGGCACCCGGATCAGCTCGGCGGCACGGTCCATGGCCACCTGCGCCTGCAGCAGGTTGATATAGGTGCGTTGCAAGGCGCCGGCCCGTTCCACATGGGCCTGGTTGAGCGTCTCGAACGATTGCCGGCTCTGGTGGCTGGTATAAATGCTCAACCCGCCGATCAACAGAATGATCACACTGAACGCCAGCAGCACCAGGCCCCAACTCGTCTTCACCGTCATGTTGTTAAGCCGAACCATTGGCTTTCCCCCAGCTTATGAACAATGGCTGGAAAGGCTAGCTCAAGACCATGAAGGAAAGACGACAAACTGAATTTTTATTGTTTTAAATCAAGGCTTTATCTCTGAAAATTAAACCCTGAAAATTGATAAAAAGCCGGAAAAAGATATCGGCCAGGACTCTCATTTCTTTAGAAAAACGAAAAAGTTTTAGCGAACTTTTCAACGGAGCCGGGTTTGTGGGAGCGGGCCTCGCCCGCGAAAGGGAGTGAGGCTCCCGGCAGGATCCAAGAGACTTTTCTAACTACAGCATAACCACCGTCTCTGGAATCCCGCCGGCCGGCTCTGCCGGCCTTTCGCTTGCAAGCAAGCTCCCACACTTAGTTACACCCGCCGGCGTTGTCGTAATCACCGTCGACCACGGTGTTGATCCACTGCCGCATCAGGGCGGTGGCGCCGTCGTGGGCCACGCTGCGCGCGATCGGCGGCATCATCCGTTGCGGATTGTCCTCCGCTTCCATGCGGCAGGAAACGATGGAGTCGTCGCTGCTGCCCGGCACCACCACGTGCTGGCGGCCACAGGACCCGCCGCCGGTGGCGGTGGGTTTCTTGCAAATGCCGTAGCCGGCGTCCACGGCGCGGAAAGTATCCAGGTAATAGCCGGTGTTGGAGGCGGCGCCCTTGTCGTTGTGACAATGCTGGCAGTTCACTTCCAGGTAGGCGCGCAGGCGGTGCTCGATGTCCGCCGGGGAGTTGGCGGTGTCGCCGCCGTCGCCGGGCACGTTCCAGCGCGGCAGCCGTTCGATGTTGGTGGCCACGCCCTGCCCGTCCAGCTCCAGGTCCGGGGCGCCGGCCAGCAAGCCCTGGTCGATCCAGTACTGCAGCTGGTTGACGCGCGGGAAGCCAGCCTGACCGGCGGTGCCCATAAAGCTGCTTTCCGGCTGGTAGGCGCGGTTCAGGTTGCGCGGCTTAGGCCCGATCGGCGCGCTGCCCGACGGCTGATCATCATTGCCGTGGCAGGTGATGCACTGGTTGGCGTTGGGTACCGAGTAGCTGCCCGTGGACCCGGTGATCAAAGTGCCGGTGTTGGCATCGCGGAAGTGCCAGCTTACCGCGCGACTGTCGCCGCCCGGGGTCAGCACCGCCACCGGTTCGCCCTGGCCGTTCTGTTCCCAAACATAGGGCAGTCCGACCCAGAACGCCTTGCCACTCTGACTGAGGCGCTTAATCAGCAGGCGGGTTTCCACCAGCTCTTCGCTGCTGTTGGCTTCATCCGTAAAGGCGAAGGTCTTGGCGATCACCGTGCCCACTGGGAAATCGATGGCGCCATTCACATTGTTGCCGTCCTGCCCATCGCGGTACACAGCCTGCTCACCGGGGGGAATAAACGCCACGCGGTACTTGGTAGCGTGGTCGGAGAACAGCTTGCTGTTGAGTACGAAGGGCACCCCGCCTTCATGGGGCAGACTGCGCGGGTCGCGCGGGTCGGCGAACAGGTTGTACTGATCGAGGGACGGGCAATCCACCGCCAGTGCCGCCCGGTTGATTTCGCCCTCTTCCGTCGGCGCTTCGCAAAGCTGCGCGACGTATTCGTCGGAAGGCGCCGGATCAAAGTCGCCACTGGGCTCGAAAGGCGGGATCTCCACGCGCGGCAGCGACGGTAACAGGCTGCCGAAACGGGTCTCGCAGTCGTGGTCAGAGAGCTTGGTATCGGAGGGGAAGTTCAACAGCCCGCCGACGATGTCCATCAATCCTCCCGGCGTGAGAAGGGACAGATCTTGGTCCAACAGCCCCATTACCAGCTCCAGGCCATCGGTGCCATGGAAGTTCAAATAGGGTGCGCTGTCGTCCGACAAATCATTATCGTGAAAGCAGGAGCCCCAGCGCGGCATCTTACGATTGCCCTGCTCGTCGAATTTGTAGGCGTTGTAGTGGCACGACGGATTCGGATGCTCGTTGGTGTGTATCGGTTTGCCGAATTCATCCTTGGGCACCGGGTTGCCCTGGGCGTCCACCGGATAGGGGCAGTCTTCGTCCAGTTCGTCGCGCAGGCCGTCCCAAATGATGTGCGCGCCTTTCCCCAGATTAGCCAGATTGCGAAGGCTCGACAGCAGTTCCGCCGGGTCGTTGATAGTGGGTAGATTTTTCAGGCCGATCAGTGTCGGCAACACGCTCTCGATCTCACCGTTCAACGTCTTTTCCAAGTCCGGCGGCGGCAGGTCATAACCGGAGTTACGCATAACGTTATTATGGATGTGCAGCCCTTCGGTGTAGGGGTCGAGTTTCTTGTCGGCGGTGCCTCCGGGGCCGTCGATCAGCTCATAGCTGATATAGAGTACAGCGGCGGTGCTGTGGTCCTCGAAGACGTTGTCCACTATTTCAATGTTGTCGTAACCCAGGGTGATGAAACCGACGCCGCGCGGCACCACCGACACCAAGCCGCTGTGGGCGAAGTTATAGGTGTTGTTGTTACGCGCGGTGTTATTAAGCATCACCGAGGTATCACCGTACTGGGTGATGTTCTCCAGGTCGTAGATCAGGAAGCCGCCGGTGTTACATTCCGCCAGGTTAGAATCGTATTCACCACCCTGAACGTTTTCGATCTCGAAACCCATCACATTATACACAGCCCGGCTGTCGCGGATGATCGCCGTGTTGGTCTGGCCCACATAGATCCCCGCGTCAGAGGCGCCCACGGATTCCGAACCTTCAACCAGGATGTTTTCCGACTCCACTGGATAGATGCCATAGCGGCCGCTGTCGGAACTGGGTACATAGTCGACGGCGGCGTCGCCCTCGTTGAATGGCGGCGCGGTGCAGGCCACATTCAGCCGTTGCGGATAATCGTCCTCGGTAATCGGCGCCCCCCCACCGGACCACATGGCGCGGACATTACGCAGCGTGCCCCATTTCACGCCCTTGAGTTTGAACGCGTCGCCGGGCGAATCCAGGATGGTCAAGTCTTCCACGGTGATGCCGCGCACGTTAAGCGCTTCCAGGCCGGTCACGTTAGCGCTGTCGCGGAAAGACAGCACAGTTTCGTCCTTGCCACAGCCCTTGATCAACACATCTTCCGTGGCCTGGATCAGCAGGCCCTGCTCTAGATTGAAATACCCGCAGGCGAATTCCAGCGTGTCCCGGGGGCGGAGCTGGATCATCGCGTTGAGCATGTCCTCGGTGGCGTCCTCTCCAGGCTCAATGAAGAAGGTCCGCCCCGTGGGTACGTCCGGGTCTCCCGGGTCATCGGGGTCGTCCGGGTCATTGGGGTCTCCCGGGTCGTCCGGGTTGCCGTCATCCGGTTCACTGGGTGTCGGTGACGCCGCGCCGCCGTCACTGTCCGAGTCACCGCCGCAGGCGGCTACCGTCAGCCCCAGTATCGAAACCATCATAAGTTTCAATAAGAGCGAGGATATTTTGCCGTTCATGGTCGTTCCCCTGTTGATGTTGGCCGCCCCGTTCATCGCGGGGCCTGCTCCAGTCTTTCCCACATGCGCAAATAGGCTTCGGCGGAGGTGAACAGCTGGTTCACCGCGTCTTCGATCTGCTCCCGGGGGCGGTCGCTGTTCGCCATCATGTCGGCGATCTGGTCCGCGTAGAGGCCGTAGTGGGCCACGCCCCGGCCTTCATAGAGGCTGAATTCGTGGTCGCCGGTGCGCTGCACGTCGAAGCGCACGCGGCCGTCCACGGATTGGAACGGGTACAGCTGGTCGCTCTGGTCCTCGGTGCCCGGGTTGCTCGCCAGCTGCGCGATGCCGTTCACGTCCGAGGCGAAACCGGCGCCGCCGAACGGCCCGACTTTGAGCGCCTCGTCGCGGGGGCGCTGACCGTCGCGGGTGAGCTCGTCCACCCAGGCGCCGCGCACGCTGCCGAACGACGCCGCCACACCGCCCTGGGACGCGACTTGATCGCGCAGTGCTTCGGTGCCGCCCCAGGAGCCGTGGCTGTTGATCACCGGGTAGCCGCGCCGACCGGTCAGTTCCAGAATCTGTTCCGCCGCCTTGCGGCTGATGTGATCGGTTTCGATCATCATGCGGCGCTTCATCAGTTCTTCGATCAGGAAGAAGCCCAGGTCGGACAGGCCACGGCTGTTGCAAAGATGATCGGTGCCCCGGCGCGGGTCGTATTCCGCCAGCTGCTCCGGCGTGGCTGGAAAGCGGTCGCCCACGTAGTCGAGCTGGAACAGCAGCTGGTCGAGGATGCCCAGCGGCGCCAGCGGGTCCGGCAGCGACGACACCGGCGGTGCGTCGTCACCGTGGTCGTGGGCGCAGGTTTCGAACTCGATGGTGTGGCCGGTTTCCAGAATATTGCCCGCGTAGAGCACCGGGCCGATGCCGATACCGGAGGACAGATCCGGCAGGTGGCCGCCGAAGGCGTTGTCGAATTTGTGCACCGGGAACAGGCTGCGCACGTCCATGGCGTAAAGGCGGTCGAGCCGCTCCACGATCTGCTCGCGGGTGCATTCCGGGGCGCCCAGGTATTCGCCGCAATTGAGCACCTTGGACGCCTCCACGCCCAGAATCACCGCCATCTTGCCGTCTCCGATCACCGCCCGTGCCTGGGCCGGGTCGGTGACGATGCGGAACCAGCCCTCGCCGGGGCCGCCATGCTGGGCGTCGATATAGTCCTGCATGGCGTGCATCTGGGTGGCCTGCATTTCGATCGCCGCCATGGTGTCGCAGTCGTTCTGCTTCTGCGGGTTGATCTGACACAGCACCTGGTTGTGCACCAGGTGGTTCACCAGAATTTTCAGGCCGGCCAGATGGGCGCGCTCAATCCAGCGGTAGTAACTCTGGTGGTGCTGCAGCGAGTTGTGCCGTGGCCAGAATTCATAGCCCGGCCAGCCTTCGGTGGCGTGGGGCCCGGGGCTGCTGGTGACCTGTTCGACCAGGCCGGTCAGCCCCTGGGGGCCATGGTTGACGGCGCAGTCATCCAGGGCGTGGTCGACGCCGAAGGGGTGGAAGGGGTCGCCGTAATTCACCCGGCCACCGATGAACTCATAGGCGGAAATATGGCTGTGCGCGTCGACGAAACCGAAGACGTCATCGTCGTCCAGCCCTTCCACCTCCTGGAAACGGGGCACTTCGCGCAGGTAATTGGCCGGGCCGTCCTCCGCCACGGTGGCGTTCAGTTCCGCCTCCGGGTAGGCGGCGCATCCCTCGGCCGGCAGTAGATGGAAGCGGTTCGCCGGGCTTTCCAGCGACGGTGACGCCAGGGTCAGCGCGTCCTCGCCGACGGTGAGCAACAGCCCGGTGGCGGCCGAAGCCACCGTGAACGTCTCGCCTTCACTGCGGTTCAGGTTCCACACCGCCAGGTCGCTGGCCCGGTCCACCTTGCCCAGCGTGGGCCGCAGGGTATTGTCGCCGAGCCGGGTGCCGGCCACTTCCAGGCTTTCGCCCAGTTCCCGCAAAACACCCCCCAAGGGCGCCACCGGATCCAGTACCAGGTTCAGGGTGTCGCCGAGGCCGGCGACCAGATAGCTGACTTCCGCGACCAGGCGGCCGCCGCCATCGAGCAGCTCGCCGGCCGGGTCCGAGATGCCCAGCAGCTCCTTGTCGCCGGACTGGCCCGGATCACGGCGGTAATCGGACAGCAACAGGTACGAACCCAGTGCCGTGGGCTTCATATAAAACGCCGCCGCCCGGCCCGGGTCCAGGGTCAAGCCGTAGCGCCCGTCCAGGCCACTTAAGTAGCGATCGTCGGCGTATAGGTGGTAGCAGCCGTTGGCGAACTGAAAGCGGTTCAGGGCCTGGGGCTCCGGTTCAGGTTCCGGTTCGGGCTCGGTGGGCGGCTCCGGTTCCGGCTCGGAGGGCGACGGCGGATTACTCGCCTGCCGGTCATCGGACGAGGACGATCCGCCCCCACAAGCGGTAAGGCCAAGAGCCAAAAGCAACACCAGCCAAGACGTCCACACCCAACGCGCGCTTTTCACGGTCATAGCACCTTCCAGTTCTTTTATTATTGGTACGTTTGTACAATTTATTACCGTGAAGGGCTGTGGCGTTATTGTGAACGATTGGTGAACGGACCCGCGGCACTCAAGTTTTCCGGCCGCTCGCCGAGAAAAGCGTTGGATGGCGCCGGGTCGGCGCCTGTGGCATATTCAAAAAAAAGCGTGGGGGCCCTGATGCGTGACAAGGGGATGTCTGAGGCAGAACAAGCCCGGCTACGCAGCCTGGCCAGCTACCACATTCTGGACAGCGCCCCGGAACCCGAATACGACAACATTGTGCGGCGCGCGGCGGTGCTCTGCGATTGCCCTATTTCCACGATCACCCTGGTGGACCGGCATCGCCAATGGTTCAAAGCCTCGGTGGGCCTGGATATTCAGGAAACCGAACGCGGCATCGCGCTCTGTGACCACACCGTTCGCGGCACCGGCTTGCTGATTATTCCGGATATCCGGCTCGACGACCGCTTCGCCGGCAACCCGGTGATCGCCGACCCCCACGGCATTCGCTTTTACGCGGGCACGCCGCTGCTGTCGGAGGAAAACGAAGTGCTCGGTACGCTTTGCGTGATGGATCACCGGCCTCGGGATCTGAGCGAAGCGCAAACCAATTATCTCACTCTGTTGGCCGACCAGGTGATGATGCACCTGACATTGCGCCGCCAGAATCTCAAACTCCAGGACACCATTGATGAGAGCGAACGCGCCCGGCGTCTCACTGGCATTGCCGGTCGGCTGGCCCGGGTGGGCGGCTGGAGCGTGGATGTCGCTTCCCGGCAAGCCACCATGTCGCCGGAGCTGCTAGCGCTGCATGGCCTGGGCAGCGCCACGCGCCTGACACTCGACGAATGCCTGAACTTCTACGAACAGGAAGAGAAACCGAAGATCCAGGCGTTGTTCGCGGCCTGTGCGAACGAGGGCGTCCCCTACGACGAGGAATTACAGGTTCTGGACGCCACCGGACAACCGTTCTGGGTGCGCGCCCTGGGCGAGCCGGTGTTCGATGAGGCCGGCGTGGTCATCCGTGTTGACGGCGCGTTTCAGGATGTCAGCGAGCAGCGCCGCGCGGACAGCGCCCTGCGCGAAGAAAAGGTCCGCTTCGAAGCGGCGGCGCGCGCCACCGCCGACGCCATCTGGGACTGGAACACCGCCACCGACCGGCTGTGGTGGAGCGAGGGCATGCAGACTCTGTTCGGCTACAGTGCCGATGACCTGGAACACGACAGCCGGTCCTGGACCACACGCATCCACCCCGACGACAAAAAGCGGGTGCTCACCGATATCGAACGGGTGATCCATAGCCAGCAACAAAAATGGGAAGCCGAGTATCGGTTTATGTGCAAGGACGGCAGCATCGCCTATGTGTCGGACCGGGGCTATGTGATCCGCGACGAAAACGGCGATGCCCTGCGTATGGTGGGCGGCATGAGCGACGTCACCGAACGCCGCCGGTTCCTCGCCAACCTGGCCCGTCAGGCGACCCTGTTGGACAACTCCCGCGACGCCATCTTGGTGCTCGATCTGGAACGCCGGATCACCTACTGGAACCGGGCCGCCGAGGCCATCTACGGCTGGCGCCGGGATCAGGCACTGGGGCGCCGCATTGATGACATGCTGGGGGAAGACCCGGCCCTTCTGGAAACCGCCACCCGGGCCCTGTTGGAAAACGGTCAGTGGGCCGGACGCCTGAACGGCCAGAACGCCAACGGCGATAGCGTGGTCTCGGAGGCGCGCTGGAGCCTGGTCGACGGCCATCACGGTGAAGCGAAAGCGGTGCTCGCCATTAATACCGACATCACCGAACATCTGGCGCTTGAAGAACAGCTGCAGCAATCGCAGCGGCTGGAAGCGGTCGGCCAGCTCACCGGCGGCGTCGCCCACGACTTTAACAATCTGCTCACCGTGATTCTGGGTAATTCGGAACTGTTGGAAGATCAGCTGGAAGAGACCCCGGTACTGCGCAACTCGGCGCGCCTGATTCGCGGCGCCGCCGAGCGGGCGGCGGAACTGACCCGGCGCCTGCTGGCGTTCGCCCGGCGTCAGCCCCTGGCGCCGGAGATCGTCGACGTCAACGAATTGATCCATGGGCTCACGCCGTTGCTGCGCCCTACCCTTCACGAACATCTGGCCTTCAACATCGTGCCCTGCGACTCACCCTGGCCGGCATTCATCGATCCCGGGCAGCTGGAATCGGCGATTCTGAACCTGTGCATCAACGCCCGCGATGCGGTGTCCGGCGGCGGCTGCATCGTGCTGGAAACCGCCAACGTCACCCTCGACAAGGACTACGCCAATCGTCATTCCGAGGTGGTGGCCGGGGATTATCTCCAGGTGGTGGTTTCCGACACCGGGGAAGGCATTCCGGCGGCGGCCCTGGAAAAGGTGTTCGAGCCGTTCTTCACCACCAAACCCAAGGGCAAGGGCACCGGCCTGGGGCTGAGCATGGTGTACGGCTTCGTCAAGCAATCACGGGGGCACATCAAGATTTATTCCGAACCCGGCGAAGGCACCACGGTGAAGTTGTACCTGCCCAGGGCGGATCGGGGTGACGAGCGTCCGGTGCCACCGGCCTCACCGGTGCGGTTCTCCAACCTGGCGGAAACCATTCTTCTTGTGGAAGACGACAGCGCCGTACGTGATCAAGCCGCCCGCCAACTGCGGGAGCTTGGCTACCGGGTGATCAGCGCCGTGGATGGCGAAGCCGCGCTGGCGGTCCTCCAGGAACAGGAAGTGGACCTGCTGTTCACCGACGTGATCATGCCGGGCGGCCCCAACGGCCCGGAGCTTGCCCGGTTGGCGCGGCAGCGGCTCCCCGGCCTGCCGGTGCTGTACACCTCCGGCTACACCGAAAACGCCATTGTCCATCAAGGGCGTCTGGATCCGGGTGTCCATCTGCTGGAGAAGCCTTACCACAGGGAGCAGCTGGCCCGTAAAGTGCGTAACGCTCTCGATGAGGTGCCGAGATGATGCGGCTACTGGTTCTGGATGACGACCCGGATATCGGCCAGACCGTGCGCAGCATGGCCGAAACCCTGGGCTATCAATGTCAGGTCACGACCCGTCCGGACGACTTCTTCAACGCCCTGGACGACTGGCACCCGTCGCATATCTTGCTCGACCTGGTAATGCCGGAGATGGACGGCATGGAGGTGATCCGCCATCTCGCCGATCGCCGCTGCGACGCGGCCCTGATTATCTCCAGCGGCCTGGGCGGCCGGGTGATCGACGCGGCCAGCCGTGCCGCCAGCCAGCACCAGCTGAGTATGGCCGGGGTGCTCGTCAAACCGTTCTCGTTCCGTGATTTACGCACTCTGCTGGGGCGGCAGCCGCCGGCGCCACCGTTGCCACGCACCCGCGACGGCGCCGCGCCGCCGGCGCTCACCCCGGCGATGCTCGATGAGGCCATCCAGAACAATCAGATCGGCCTGGTGTACCAGCCCAAGGTCCAGTGCGGCGACGACACCGTGACAGTGGGCTTTGAAGCCCTGGCCCGCTGGCAGCATCCGCAATGGGGCGCGATTCCCCCGGACCGCTTTATTCTGCTCGCCGAGCGCGAAGGGCTGATCGAAGCACTGACCCGCAAGGTACTGATCCAGGCCTGCGCCACCATGGCTGGAATACGGCGTGCCCGGGGCGCCGCCGCCGACCACTGGAGCATGGCGGTGAACCTGTCGGCGCGTTGTCTCACCCAGTTCGATATGGTCGACAAGCTGGTGACCCTGTGCCAGCTGCACGGCCTGGAACCGCGCCATCTGACGCTGGAGCTCACTGAGACCGCGGCCATGGAAGACGGTGTGCTGGCGCTGGATCTGCTCACCCGGCTGCGGATGAAGGGGTTTCAGCTGGCGATCGACGATTTCGGCGTCGGCTATTCCTCCATGGTGCAGCTGGCCCGGCTGCCGTTCTCCGAGCTCAAGCTGGACAAGGCCTTCGTGGCCGCCGCCGGGCATTCCCGGGAGGCGCGCACCATTATCCGATCGGCGGTGGACCTGGGCCACCAGCTGGATCTGAAGGTGATCGGCGAAGGGGTGGAAAGCGGCGAGGCGCTGGCGTTCCTGAGTGAGGTCGGGTGTGATTTCGTGCAGGGGTATTATATTGCGCGGCCTATGGGGAAGGAGGCTATTGGGGCGTGGTTGGATGGTCGTGGGGGTGCTGGCTGAGAGGTTTGGGCGCGCTGGGGCGCGCCTAGAGGGAGGGATTGATTCGCAGGCTGGCGCCTGCTCACCCCTTAGGGGCGTCGCCGCGTTGCGGCGACGTCCTGCGCCGGCCTTTGGCCGGCTTGTCGAACCGGAGGGTTCTCACCAAGTCATCCCTCTCCGCCATACACAAAA
>DGNT01000130.1:0-213 GCA_002389055.1 Alcanivorax sp. UBA4485 | reverse complement strand
CTCACCCACCTCTCCGGAACTCGGTTTTTCAATCGTTGGAACGATTTAGCGGCGCATGATACCAGCTTGCGCGAAAAATACAGCTCAAAAATCAGGCATTCTCGCCGCTGTCGCTGCTTTTTTCGTGTTGGATCCGCTGGTAAATCTCTTCGCGGTGCACCGCGACTTCCTTAGGGGCGTTAACGCCAATACGGACCTGGTTGCCTTTGACGC
>DGNT01000096.1 GCA_002389055.1 Alcanivorax sp. UBA4485 | reverse complement strand
GTCTTCACCTGACCCAGGTCGGTGCCGCACTGCGGCTCGGTCAGGCACATGGTGCCCGCCCAGGTGCCTTCGGTGAGGGGCGTCAGATAGGTGGCCTTCTGATCCTCGTCACCGTGCAGCTGGATGGTGTTCATGGCGCCCAGGGACAGGCCCGGGTACATGGCGAAGGGCCAGTTGGCGGTGCCCATCATTTCCTGCTTGAACAGGCCCAGCGACATGGGCAGGCCCTGGCCGCCGTATTCCGCCGGGTGGGACAGGCCCTGCCAGCCACCGGCCACGTACTCCTGGTAGGCTTCTTTGTAGCCCTTGGGCGTGGTGACCTGGCCGTCTTCCAGCTCGCAGCTTTCATGATCGCCACTGTGGTAGAGAGGACCGATGGTGTTCTCGCACAACTTGGCCAGCTCGCCGAGGATCGCTTCCACCATGTCCGGCGTGGCTTCCTCGCCGTTGGGCAGCGTCTTGTAGTGGCTCTCGAAGTCGAACACTTCATTGATCAGAAAGCGCATATCGCGCAGGGGGGCCTTGTAGGTCGGCATAACACACCCTCGTCAGCAAATCCGGACGCGAACCGGAGGGTTCGCTTCACAACAGCCCGGCATTCTTAGCGAACAAGCGTTGACTGACATTGACGGAGCAGCGGCGGGTCGCGGCTACAGGGTGAATAGACGCTTTGTAAACGCGTGGAGAACGGCTATACACGCAGTGGTACAGCCGGTGGCGGGCTCAGCCCTTGTCTTTGCCTTTCCAGCTGTACATGGAGGTGGACACCCCGGTACGCCGGGCCACCTGATCCCAGAGCTTGCGCGGCAGAACCCCCTTGAGCAGCTCCACCGAGCGGGCCATGGGGGGCTCGATCACGAACGCCTCGCCCTTGGCGACCCCGTTAAGAATGCTGTCGGCCACCCGGTTGGGCGTCAGCATGGGCGAGAACAGCGGCGTTTTAACGCCCTTGAACATGCCCGTGGCGATGTAGCTGGGGCACACGGTGGTCACTTTCACCTGCTTCAGGCCGCGCTCCAGCATTTCCAGGCGCAGGGATTCGGAAAAGCCCACCACCGCCCATTTGCTGGCCGCGTAGGTGCTGCCGTAGGGCAGGCCGATAAACGCCGAGGCGCTGGCGATATTGACCAGGTGGGCGCGCGGCGCCGCGATCAGGTCGTCCATGAAGGCGTGGGTGCAGGCCATCAGGCCTTCGCTGTTGACCTTGAAGGTGTCCAGGTGGCGTTGCAGCTCGACCTGTTCGAACTCGCCGCCGAACACCACCCCGGCGTTGTTGATCAGCATGCTGATCGGGCCGCGCTCTTCATGCAGGGTGTCGCGGAAACGGGCGATGGTGGTGATCTTGCTCACATCCAGGGTATAGGCGTGGGCGTTGCCGCCGGCGTTACGGATGCACTCCACCACTTCCCGGGCGGCGGCGATGCGCCGCGCGGTGACGATCACTTCGGCGCCCCGGGCGGCCAGTTTTTCCGCCATCAGGCGGCCGATGCCGGCGCCGGCGCCGGTGATCACAACACGGTGGTTATCGAATCGGGTCATGGGCGCTCCAGTGAACGTCGCAAAAATTATTTGGGCATTTTGATACCGATCAGCAGCACGCGGCCCTGTTCCACGGTGCGGGCGCGCAGCTTGAGGCCGCCCAACCGTACCGTGTCGCCCACCACGGCCTGCTGGCCGAACTGTCGCTCGAACACCGCCTCCACGGTCAGGCCGTGCAGCAGCGGGTCGATCTGCTCAATGCCGTAGACGGCCACCAGCTGCTCCACCGGCACGCCGCCGCGTACGAAGAAGTCGCCGTAGAAGCGCTTCTCGTCCTTGGAGAGACGGTGGCACAGATCCGATAAATAGTCGCGCTCGCCCACCGGTGCCAGCCAGGTGACCAGGTCGCCGGCTTCGATCACCGGGTCCTCGGCCAGGTTGCGGAACTCTTTATTGCGGATAATCAGCAACGGCGTGATGCGCGGCGTGGTGATCGCCCCCAGCCGCTGGCCTTCCGCCTTGGCGGAGGCGTCCACCTCGAACTGCATGACATAACGGTCGCCGGTGGCCGCCAGCGGCACCATCTGTTTGGGCGGGGTGGTGGCCGGCACGGACACCTTCAGCCAGCGCGCCATGTAACGCAGGCTGGCGCCCTGGGCGAGCAACGAAATCAGCACCACCACCAGGGTGATGTCGAACAACAGCCGGGTCTGGCCGACGCCGGCCAGCAACGGGAATACCGCCAGTACGATGGGCACGGCGCCGCGCAGGCCGGTCCAGGAAATAAACAGCTTTTCGCGCCACTTGAACCGGAACGGCAGCAGGCTGATCCACACCGACAGCGGGCGCGCCACCACCATCAGGAACAGCGCCACCAGCAGCGCATTGATCAGGCCATCGCCGATCAGTTCCGAGGGCGTCACCAGCAGCCCGAGCATCAAAAACATGCCGGACTGGGCCAGCCAGGCCAGGGAATCCATCGAGCGCAGCACGTTGTCGCCGGTGCCGCCGCGCCGGTTGCCCGCCACCAGGCCGGCCAGGTAGACCGCCAGGAAGCCGCTGCCGCCCGCCAGGTTGGTGGTGGCGAACACCATGGCGCCGCCGCTGCACAGCAGCAGGGCGTGCAGGCCTTCGTTGCTGCGCGCGCGCAGCAGGATCTCGCTGAGCAGGGCGCCCAGGCCCAGGCCCATCACCATGCCCAGGCCGAACTGCTGCACCAGGGTGATCAGCATTTCCCAGCCGAAGTTCACCTCCGGGTTCATCATCACCCCCACCAGCATCAGGGTGATAAAGATCGCCATCGGGTCGTTCAGGCCGGATTCGATTTCCAGGGTGCTGGCCACCCGCTCGTTAATGGTCACCCCGGCGCCCTTGACCACATTGAACACCGCCGCGGCGTCGGTGGAGCCGATGATGCCGCCCAGCAGCAGGCCCAGGCGCCAGTCCACGTCCATCAACCAGGTGGCGAAGGCGCCCACCAGCGAGGCGGACAACATCACGCCCACGGTGGCCAGGCTCAGCGCCGGCTTCAACGCCAGGCGGAAGGTCGCCAGGCGGGTGCGCAGGCCGCCGTCGAGCAGAATAATCGCCAGCGCGATATTGCTGACCACGTAGGCCAGGGAGAAATCATCGAACTGAATGCCGCCGAGGCCGTCTTCGCCGGCGACCATGCCCACCACCAGGAATACCAGCAGGGACGGCACGCCGACCCGCGCGCTCAGGGTGCCCAGCAGCAGCCCCACGAACATCAGGCCGGTGCCGATCAGCAGGAAAATGTTCAGTGATTCCAAATGCGCTCCGGGAATATCAGGCGGAAACCTAAAGAGTAACAAGTATATAGAAAGGGCGGTGTAGGGGTCAGGTCTTGCCTTTTGCCCCGCCGGGGCAAAAGGCAAGACCTGACCCCCAGGAAACCACACCGGCCCCCTTTATTTTGCTGGGGTTAGGACTATACTAGCGCGCCCGGTCTGATCATATTTTAAGCGGTATTGACTATGGATTACCCCCAGCGATTCGGTGTTCTGGTGATTGGTGGCGGCCACGCCGGCACCGAAGCGGCCCTGGCGTCCGCCCGAATGGGCGTGGACACGGTGTTGCTGACCCACAACATCGAGACGCTGGGCCAGATGAGCTGCAACCCGGCCATCGGCGGCATCGGCAAGAGCCACCTGGTGCGCGAAATCGACGCCCTCGGCGGCGCCATGGCCCGCGCCACCGATAAAGGCGGCATCCAGTTCCGGGTGCTTAACGCCCGCAAGGGCCCGGCGGTGCGCGCCACCCGCGCCCAGGCCGACCGGGTGCGCTACAAAGCGGCGATCCGCGCCACCCTGGAAAGCCAGCCCCACCTGACTCTGTTCCAGCAAAGCGTGGACGACCTGATCGTCGAGAACGGCCGCTGCGTGGGCGCGGTGACCAATATGGGCCTGCGCTTCCACGCCGACGCCGTGGTACTGACCGCCGGCACCTTTCTGGGCGGCGTCATCCATGTGGGCCTGGACCACCACCAGGGCGGCCGCGCCGGCGATCAGCCTTCCAACGCCCTGGCGCGCCGCCTGCGCGAGCTGCCGTTCCGCGTCGACCGCCTGAAGACCGGCACGCCGCCGCGTATCGACGGCAAAACCGTGGACTTCTCGGTGATGGAAGAGCAGTGGGGCGATGAGCCGCTGCCGGTGATGAGCTATCTGGGCAAGGTGGAAGAGCATCCGCGCCAGACCTGCTGCTTTATTACCCACACCAACGAGCGCACCCACGAGATCATCCGTTCCGGGTTCGACCGCAGCCCCATGTTCACTGGCGTGATCGAGGGTACCGGGCCCCGTTACTGCCCGTCCATCGAAGACAAGGTGAGCCGCTACCCGGACAAGAACAGCCACCAGATTTTCGTCGAACCGGAAGGCCTGGACACCTTCGAGCTGTATCCCAACGGCATTTCCACCAGCCTGCCGTTCGATATCCAGCTGGAGGCGGTGCGCTCCATCCGGGGCTTTGAGAACGCCAGCATCACGCGGCCCGGTTACGCCATCGAGTACGACTATTTCAATCCCCAGGATCTCAAGCACAGCCTGGAGACCAAGCACATGCCCGGGCTGTTCTTCGCCGGCCAGATCAACGGCACCACCGGCTACGAAGAAGCCGGCGCCCAGGGGTTGCTGGCGGGCCTGAACGCGGCCCTGCTGAGCCAGGAAAAAGAGGCTTGGACGCCGCGCCGGGACGAAGCCTACGTGGGCGTGCTGGTGGACGATCTGATCACCATGGGCACCCAGGAGCCCTACCGGATGTTCACCAGCCGCGCCGAATACCGGCTGCTGCTGCGCGAGGACAACGCCGACCTGCGTCTCACCGAGAAAGGCCGCGAGCTGGGCCTGGTGGACGACGAGCGCTGGGCGGCCTTCGAGGCCAAGCGTGAAGGCATGGAGCGCGAGCAGGCCCGGCTCAAGGCCACCTTCGTGCGGCCCGGCACGGCGGAAGCGGAGCGCGTCAACGCGCTGCTCGACAAGCCGCTGCCCCATGAGTACACCCTGATGGACCTGCTTAAGCGCCCGGAGTTGAACTATCGGCCGCTGGCCGAGGCGGCCGGCCTGACGCCGGCGGCGCCGGCGGTGATCGAGCAGGTGGAGATCGTCGCCAAGTACGCCGGCTACATCGACCGCCAGGAAGCGGAAATCGCCAAGCTGCGCGCCGCCGAGGATCAGGCTCTGCCGCTGGACTTCGATTACCGGGCGGTGCAGGGGCTGTCCAACGAGGTGAAGCAGAAACTCGAGGACGTGCGCCCCGAGACCATCGGTCAGGCCGGCCGCATTCCCGGCGTCACCCCGGCGGCGATCTCGCTGCTGCTGATCTTCCTCAAGAAGCACCGTCACCAGGCGGCCCGGCAGGCATGACCGACCGGGACCGCCTGGCCGGCGGCCTCCGCGAACTGGGCCTGTCATTGGACGACGCCCAGCAACAGGCGCTGCTGGCGTACCGCGACCTGTTGGTGAAATGGAACCGTGCCTATAATCTTACCGCGGTGCGCGACCCGGGCGAGATGATCCAGCGCCACCTGCTGGACTCGCTGTCGGTGCTGGCGCACCTGGACGACCGCGACACCCTGGACGTGGGCACCGGCGCCGGCCTGCCCGGCATTCCGCTGGCCATCGCCCGGCCGGATCTGCGTTTCGTGCTGCTCGACAGCAACGGCAAGAAAACCCGCTTCGTGCGCCACGCCCGGCGGGAATTGGGGCTTTCCAACG
>DGNT01000100.1 GCA_002389055.1 Alcanivorax sp. UBA4485 | reverse complement strand
TCATCCACCAGCGCCACTTCGGCGCCGTCGGCCAGGCCGTCGGCGGTGGCCTGGTCGGTGGACAGGGTGATCGGGATCGGCCAGAACACGCCGTTGGCCAGTGCCATGTTGTCGCACACGCCCTGCCAGTCGGCCTTGCCCATGAACCCGTCCAGCGGGGTGAAACCGCCGATGCCGAGCATGATCAGGTCGCCGCGCTCGCGGGAACTGAGGGTGATTTTCGGCAACGCCTCGGCGGCGGCCAGCGCGCTTTCCCGTTCCGCGCCTTCCAGCAGCAGAATGTTCAGCGTCTCGCTGCCGTGGGGTTTCACCAATTGCGACATGTTCACTCCCTAGATGGTCGGTTGTGTCTGTGATGGCGGCGGATTATACCGGCCCGTGTCCGGGGCTCTCCACCGCTGCTAAGAACTTTCGGTTTGGTGCTTATAAGATAAGCTGCAAGCTTCAAGCCCCAAGCTGCAGGCTGGCCGTGCTGGAAGAAAGGCCGTGCCTGCAGCTTGAGGCTTGTAGCTTGCAGCCGGCCGCTAGGCCCAAGGAACCCGCAGCTTAACCGGGTTCTGCTCGAGTTCGATCTCGGCGGGCAGCCAGCCGACCGGGTCGCCGTCGGCTTGGACCGGCTCCAGGCTGGCGGCGGTGACGGTGACTTTTTCGGCGCTCAGCGAGGCCACGCCGTCGACGCGCTCCATGCGCCCCACCACCAACGCCGCCAGGCAACGCAACAGGAAAACCAGGCCCGGGCGCTGGAACATCAGCACCTGCAGGCTGCGCTTGGAAAGCCCGGCCTCGCGGCTGAGCACGAAGCTGCCGCCGTAATAGCGGCCGTTGGTGATCACCGCGGAAAAGCAGTCCAGCGGGCGGCCGTCCACGGTGATCCGGTATTGCACCTGACCGTAGCGGAACAGCTGGCGGATCATGCTGATCACGTAGGCGAGCTTGCCCACCCGGCGTTTCAGAATCAGGTCCACCTGGTCGACCACCCAGGCGTCGTAGCCGATGCCCGCCATCACCATGAAACGGCGGCCGTTAAGCCGCGCCGGGGTGACGTTCAGGGTGCGACCGTCGAGCACCACCTTGGCGGCGTCTTCCGGGCGGCGCGGGATCGACAACTCCCGGGACAGCACATTGGCGGTGCCGATCGGAAACAGTGCCAGCGCCACGCCCGGGTTGAGGCCGTTGATGACATCGTTGGTGGTGCCGTCACCGCCGGCCGCCACCACGCACTCGCCCTGATCGGCCAGGCCGCGCAGATAGCGGGTGGCGTCGCCCGGCGCGCGGGTGTGGTAAAGCCGCACCTTGCCACCGCCCTCTTCCAGCGCGCGCACGAAATGGCGCAGCCGCCGCTCCCTGCCGCCCCCGGCGGTAGGGTTGTAAATCACCGTGATGTTCATGCGTTCCCGTACTGCCGAAGAGATGCTGCCCTACACCGGGTTATCGATATCGATGAAGATATGTTCCAGCCCGTACTCATTGGCGAGCCAGTCCCCCACCGCCTGCACCCCGTAGCGCTCGGTGGCGTGGTGGCCGCAGGCGAAATAATGAATGCCGGTTTCGCGGGCGAAATGGGTGGTGGGTTCGGAAATCTCACCGCTCAAATAGGCGTCCACGCCGAGGGCCCGGGCCTGCTCGATAAAGCCCTGGGCGGCGCCGGTGCACCAGGCCAGGGTTTCGATTTCATCCTCGCCGTCGCCGATGTGCAGCGCCTCGCGGCCCAGCACCGACTCCACATGGACGGCGAAATCGCGGGCGCTCATCGGGTCGTCCAGGCGCCCCACATTGCCGATGGAAAGCGGGTTCTCCGCTTCCATGCCGCCTTCGATGCGCAGCCCCAGCCGCCGCGCCAGCTGGGCATTGTTGCCCAGTTGCGGGTGCGCATCCAGCGGCAGATGGTAGGCGAACAGGCTGATGTCGTGGCGCAGCAGGCTCTGCAGCCGCTGCTTTTTCATGCCGCGCACGCGCTGATCTTCGTTTTTCCAGAAGTAGCCGTGATGCACGAAGATGGCGTCCGCTTCTTCGACGATGGCCGCGTCGATCAACGCCTGGCAGGCGGTGACACCGGTCACCAGCCGCCGCACCTGCTCGCGGCCTTCCACCTGAAGCCCGTTCGGGCTGTAGTCGCGGAAACGATGAGGCTGCAGCTCGTCGTCGAGCACACGCAGCAAATGATCGCGTTTCAGCATGGAGGTCTCCCTGCTACTATTGCGCGCAGTCTACATGATTAGCGGGGGCGGAGGCTTGGATAAGTGTTAACAGGCCCGTTATTAAAACTGTTTCGATTTCTGGCGTTGCCGGTGGCCGCCGGCCTGGCCGTGGGCCTGTCGGTGCTGTGGTGGTACGAGCACGGCCCGGGGGCGCGCGACGCCGACGCGCCGGTGATTGCCACCGCGCCCCGCGCGGACAGCTACGCCGACGCGGTGGCCCGGGCGGCGCCGGCGGTGGTCAACGTCTACACCACGCAGATCGTCACCCGCGGCGGCGAGCAGCTCAGCGACGATCCGCTGTTCAACCGCTTTATGGAACGGCCGCGCCGCGAGCGCGCCCTGGCCAGCCTGGGCTCCGGGGTGCTGGTGTCGTCCAAGGGCTATGTGCTGACCAGCTACCACGTGATCCGCGACGCGGATGAAATCCTGGTGGCCCTGCGCGACGGCCGCGACGCCCCGGCGCGGGTGGTGGGCACCGACCCGGAAACCGATCTGGCGCTGCTGCAGATCGCCCTGGAGGACCTGCCGCAAATCGAGCTGAACGGCCCCCAGCCGGTGAGCGTCGGCGACGTGGTGCTGGCCATCGGCAACCCGCTGGGCGTGGGCCAGACCGTGTCCATGGGCATCGTCAGCGCCACCGGACGTACTCACCTGGGCATCGCCACCTTCGAGAATTTCATCCAGACCGACGCGGCCATCAACCGGGGCAATTCCGGTGGCGCGCTGATCAACACCCGTGGCCATCTGATCGGTATCAACACCGCTATTCTGTCCTCGGACGGCAACTGGCAGGGCATCGGCTTCGCCACCCCGGCGTCGATCGCCAGCGAAGTGATGTCCGACCTGATCGAACATGGCCGGGTGATCCGCGGCTATCTGGGGGTCACCGTTCAGGACATCAACCCGACCCTGGCGGAAACCTTCGGCATGGACGACGTGGTCGGCGGCGTGGTCACCGAAGTGGTGTCCGGCAGCCCGGCCCAGGAAGCCGGCCTGCAAGCCGGCGACGTGCTGATCGGCATCGACGGCAACACCATGAAGGACGGCTACGAAGCGATGAACCGCATCGCCGGCACCGAGCCGGGCACGAAGCTGACCCTCAACGTGCGGCGTAATACCCAGGAGCTGGAGTTAGACGTGACGATTGGCACGCGCCCACCAGCAAACGAAAGTTGACAGTTGATAGTGGACAGTTGACAGCGAAACCCACGTTGCAGATATGCCTGAGCGTCGGACGGGTTTTTAGCTGTCAACTATCAACTGTCAATTATCAACTGCTAAGGATGTCTTCCAGCGCCTCAGTAAGCTCCCGATTCTGATCCGGCAGCCCCACCGTTATCCGCAAGTGATCCTGGATGCGTTCGGGTTTGCCGAAGTGGCGGACGATGATGCCGCGTTCGCGCAGCCCCGCCGCCAGGTCGGCGCCGGGGCGGGTGGCGTGGCGGCAGAACAGGAAGTTGGCCGCCGAGGGCAGCACCTGGAACCCCATGGCTTCCAGGCCACGGCGCAGGGTTTCGCGCTCCTCGATGACCAGTTCGCGGCCGCGCTGGAAAAAGTCCTCGTCCTCGAAGGCGGCCTTGCCGGCGGCGATCGCCAGCCGGTCCAGCGGGTAGGAATTGAAGCTGTTCTTGATCCGCTCCAGCCCTTCGATCAACTCGGGGTTGCCCACCGCGAAGCCGATGCGCAGGCCGGCCAGTGACCGCGACTTGGAGAGCGTCTGGGTGACCAGCAGGTTGGGGTACCGGTCCACCAGCGCGATGGCGCTGTCGCCGCCGAAGTCCACGTAGGCTTCGTCGATCACCACCACCGACTCCGGGTTGGCGGCCAGCACGGTCTCAATGGCGTCCAGCGGCAGCAGCCGGCCGGTGGGCGCGTTGGGGTTGGGGAACACGATGCCGCCATTTGGGGCGGTGTAGTCCGCCGGCTTGATGGCCAGGTCGTCGTCCAGCGGCACCGGTCGGTAGTCGATGTCGTAGAGCCCGCAGTACACCTTATAAAAGCTGTAGGTGATGTCCGGGAACAGCAGCGGCCGGTCCTGCTTGAACAGGCCGAAGAAGATATGCGCCAGCACTTCATCGGAGCCGTTGCCGACGAACACTTGGGCGCGGCTGACGCCGTGGTAGGCGGCGATGGCGTCCTTGAGTTCGGTGGCGTCCGGGTCCGGGTAAAGACGCAGACGGTCGTCGGCGGCCTCACGGATCGCTTCGATCACCTTCGGCGACGGCCCCAGTGGGTGCTCATTGGTGTTGAGCTTCACCAGCCGCGCCATTTTCGGCTGCTCGCCGGGCACGTAGGGCTCCAGGTCGCGGACGAAGGGGCTCCAGAATTTGCTCATACCGGCTTCTTGATCCTCATTTCGGCGCTGCGGGCGTGGGCGGTCAGGCTTTCCGCGCGGGCCAGCACCGAGGCGATCTTGCCCAGCTCGCTGGCGCCTTCCGGCGAGCAGCCGATCAGCGAGCTGCGCTTCTGGAAGTCGTACACGCCCAGCGGCGACGAGAAGCGCGAGGTGGCGCTGGTGGGCAGCACGTGGTTGGGCCCGGCGCAGTAATCGCCGAGCGCTTCCGGGGTGTGGCGGCCCAGGAAGATGGCGCCGGCGTGGCGCACTTTCTTCGCCCATACCTCGGCGTCGTCCAGGGACAGCTCCAGGTGCTCCGGGCAGATCCGGTTGACCACTTCCATGGCCTGGTCCAGGTCGTCCACTTGAATCAGGGCGCCACGGTTGGCCATCGAGGTACGGATCACGGTCTCCCGTTCCAGGGTCGGCGCCAGGCGCTCCATGGCCTCCTCCACCCGGGTGAGGAAGTCCGCGTCCGGGCTGACCAGGATGGATTGCGCCTCTTCGTCGTGCTCGGCCTGGGAGAACAGGTCCATGGCGATCCAGTCCGGGTCGGTCTTGCCGTCGCAGACCACCAGAATCTCCGACGGGCCGGCGATCATGTCGATGCCCACCTTGCCGAACACCTGGCGCTTGGCCTCGGCCACGTAGATGTTGCCGGGGCCGACGATCTTGTCCACCGCCGGCACCGTTTCGGTGCCGAACGCCAGCGCCCCCACCGCCTGGGCGCCGCCCAGGGTGAAGAAGCGCTCCACGCCGGCCACCGCCGCCGCCGCCAGCACCATGTCATTGAGCTCGCCATCCGGCGCCGGGCTGACCATGACGATCTCGCCGACGCCGGCGACCCGGGCGGGCAGCGCGTTCATCAGCACCGAGCTGGGATAGGCGGCCTTGCCGCCGGGCACGTAGATGCCGGCGCGGTCCAGCGGCGTCACCTGCTGGCCCAGCAAGGTGCCGTGGGCGTCGCGGTAGTTCCAGGAATCCTGCTTCTGGCGGGCGTGGTAATCGCTGACCCGCTCGGCGGCCGCTTCCAGGGCCTGGCGCTGCTCGGCGGGCAGACGTTCCAGGGCCGCTTCCAGCTGCGCCCGCTCCACGGTCAGGTCCGCCATCGAGGCGGCGTCGCGGCGGTCGAAGCGGTTGGTGTACTCCACCACCGCGGCGTCGCCACGGCCGGCCACGTCGCGCAGGATACCGCGCACCCGCTCGCCCACTTCCTCATCGCGCTCTTCGCTCCAGGCGGTGAGCGCCATCAGGCGGGGTACGAAATCCGCGTCGTTGGCGTTTAAACGGTTGGTCTTCATGCTGTTTCCCGACGTTGCTCCACGGCCTGCTCGAGTTTATCAAGAATCGCCTGGATCGCGGCGTGACGGGTTTTCATGCTGGCCCGGTTGACCACCACCCGGGAGGACACCTCGGCGATCATCTCGGTGGGTTCCAGGCCGTTGGCGCGCAGCGTGTTGCCGGTGTCGACGATATCCACGATGCGGTCCGCCAGCCCCACCAGCGGCGCCAGTTCCATGGCGCCGTAGAGCTTGATGATCTCGGCCTGCTTGCCCTGCTGGGCGAAGTACTGGCGCGCCACATTGACGAACTTGGTGGCCACCCGCAGGCGCCCGCTCACCGGCGGCGCGTCCTTGAGCGCGGCCACCATCAGCTTGCAGCGGGCGATTTCCAGGTCCAGCGGTTCGAAGATCCCTTCGGCGCCGTTTTCCATCAGCACGTCCTTGCCGGCCACCCCCAGATCGGCGCCGCCATGCTGCACATAGGGCGGCACGT
>DGNT01000099.1 GCA_002389055.1 Alcanivorax sp. UBA4485 | reverse complement strand
CTCACCGAGCTGGGCCAGCCCATGTACCTGGGCGTGATGATCGGCTCCGAAAAATTCGGTGACGAGCTGCTCGCGTTCGGTTCCCGCACCGACGCCGACGGCCAGTACTTCAACTACGGCCGCCAGCCGCTGTTCCTGAGCATCGGCGTGGGCACCCACATCTGGCGCGGCCTGGACATCGGCATCGGCACCAAGGTCACTCTGAAATCCGAAGCCTCCCTGGTGGCGCAGACCAACCTGGCCGGCGAGACCGAGTACGAAGAGCTCAACGTCTCCGCCAAGCCGGTGATCCGCCCGGTGATCAGCATGAACTTCGACTGGGAAGAAACCTTCTGCCCGGACGCCAAGTGCTGGTACGACGGCCTGGAAACCGCGTTTGCCTTCAAGGGTTACTCCGATTCCTCCGTGGAAGTGAACGCCAACACCGTGATCCCGGGCACCATCCCGGACCCGGGCCTGTTCATCGATATCGCCACGGTGGATTCCTACCAGCCCAACATCTACACCTTTGGCATGCAGCTCAAGCGCGACAAATGGCGCCTGGGCCTGGCGGTGGAAATGCAGGAATGGTCCGCCCTGGAAGACGAGCTCAACAACGACACGGTCAAGAACAACCTGGGCCTGGAATTCGACGACATCGTCATCCCGCGCATCGGCGCGGAGTACTACCTGAACGACACCTTCACCCTCACCGGTGGCGTGGCGTTCGAGGAATCGCCGCTGGTCAACGACGTGAACCCGGAAGTGAACTACCTGGACGCCGACCGCACCGTGATCGGCCTGGGCGTCAGCGCCACGTTCGACCATGTCTACGGCCTGGTGCACCCGCTGCGCGTGGACCTGGGCTATCAGCATCACCTGATGGATCAGCGTGAATTCCGCATCGTATCCAGCCAGCCGACCGCGCTGAATGACGACGTGGTGGAAACCGCGGGCGACGTCAATGTCTTCGCCGGCTCCATCAGCATGCAGTTTTAAGAAGGAGGGACCATAATGAAGACAACAATCCTGAAGCAGTCTTTGATACTGCTTTCCTCCGCCACGCTGCTGGCCGCCTGTGGCGGCGACGGCGGCGATTCACCGGTGGACGATGGCGGCGCCAACCCGGGTGAGAGCGGCAACCAATCGCTGCTCTACAGCTACCCGGATGACGGCCAGAGCGAAATCGCCACCCGTGCCCCCATTGTGTTGCGCTTTTCAAGCCGCGTTTCCACTAATGCGGCCGAGCAGAACATCACCCTGCGCCGCGAAGCTGACGGCACCGAGTTGGGCTTCAGCGCCGAAGAGGTGCCGGGCGAACCGCGCGGCGTGGTGCTGCAGCCCGACGAGGAGCTGGACCCACACACACGCTACGTAATCGACGTTCAGGGCCTGGCCCTGGCGCGCGGCCCTTCGGCCGACCGGGAGATCGAGTTCAGCACCCGGGCCTTGCAGCGCGGCCCCAAGAACCTGGTGATCACGGACAGTGACTTCGAGCTCAGCCGCACCTTCCCGAGCGGCGACGAGCAGGAACCGGTGATGGACTTTTCCACTTTCCGCTTCCAGTTCACCCAGCCCATCGACCCGGCCACCGCCCGCTACGGCCAGGGTGGCGACGCCACCGTCACGCTCACCGACAGTGAGGGCAACCTGATCGAGGCCGCACTGCTGGTGGACGGCCCCTATATGACGGTGGACCCGGAGCCCGAGCACCTGGACACCAAAACCGAATACACCTTGACGCTAGCGGCAGGCCTCAACAGCACCTTTGAGCAAGGCTTCGCCGGAGACAGCGTCACCTTCACGCCCAAGGACTCCTCGCCGCGCGGCGAACCCACCATCATGGTGCAGCGTGTTACCGAGGCGTTGAAGCCCAGCGGCGACCCGAACCGCTCCGAACTGACCGGCGCGCCGGTGAACGAAGTGCCGGTGAACTCGACCCTGCTGGGTGAAGACAGCGCCACCCGCTCTAGCGGCGACGTGCGCGCGGAACTGGCCGACGTGACCCAATACACCGAGGTAACGCCGGTGCGCATTCCGCGCAGCACCATTCTCACCGGCACCAACATCGACGTGATGATCGGCGGTGCGGTCCCGGCGGGCATCAGCTCCGGCGCGGTGAAAATGCACTTCCTGTCCGACGCCACCGGCTATTTGGTGCCCAACCCCTACGCCGACAACCGGGACGACGCCCTGCGCATCGTGCGGCTGTTCATGGACGTGGCCATCAGCACCGAAAACGCGGAAGCCAACGGCGGCTTCACCCAGGATCTGCTGCACATCGAGCTGATCGGCACCGCCGAGGTCGACCCGCAAGCCGGCGTGCTGAACCTGGACGCCGTGAGCATGGTGGAGCCGGACGTGCTGGGGCAGGAATTCGCCACCGGCCTGCTCAGCTTCCAGCTGCAAAGCTATAAAGACCAGAACAACCCGCCGGCGGAGTTCGCCGACACTACCCCGCCGACCCTGCAGAGCTGGACCTTCGGCGAGGACGGCGCGACCAGCCTCGACAAGACGGCGATGATCAAGCCGACCGATCCGATCATCCTGAACTTCAGCGAGCCGCTGGACCGCCAGACTGTTATTGGTAAGGTCCATCTGTATAAGAACGAAGGCGGTGTTCAAACCGAGGTAGACGCCAAGGTCACCGTGGATGGCGGGGCGATCGTGATTCAACCTGCCCAACCGTTGGAACATCCGACCGAGACCGGGCCGAGCCTGAGCTATCAGGTGTCCGCTGATTCGGGGATTATAGACCTGGGTGGGCAACCTTGGGTTGAGACGTTTGATGAAACGTTTGAACTAGGAACGTTGGTCGAGGAATACGAACTGTACACACAGCAAGGGTTCGGGAGTCAGATACTTGAACCTTCAGGGCAAATCGAGCCGACGCGTGAGTTTTCGCCTTACGTTCTGGGCCTGTATCCCGGCTACCCCTGCGCCATGAACACGGCCACCCGCGACCTCGCCAACGGCATGGCCGGCCGCTGCCGGGGCGGCATGCAGCCCAATACGCCCACGGATGATATGCCTGGCCAGGACGGCCTCGGTGCTCTTGATCCGCTCCCCGCCGACGATATTTTGCCCGTGCCGGACATGCCTGCTAATCGGCCTATCATCGTCGTGTTCTCAGAGTCCATCGACCGCGACAGTCTGTTTGATGATCAGGGAAACACGCCTACCTTCCAAGTCTACAGGGTAAGCGCTGCCAACCCGGAGGACCTCGGCGCGACGGTCTCGGGGATCGTGACCCTGGAAAACGATACGCTTCGTTTCGTACCGGACCAGTCCTGGGAAGAGGGTCAACTTTATGGGTATACCCTCCAGTCCAATGGCGATATGGAATCCAGCGCAGCCCAGTGCGATGCGGACCAGCCGGCCCCTGGCCTGTGCGATCCGCAAGGCCTGCCACTGAAAACCCAGTTGCTGGAGGTAGTTTCCACGCACGATGAAAATGAAGTCCTTCCTGACGCCATAGAAGCCGTGTTCAAGCCCCATTTCTTGTGGAGTGAAGAGGTGCCGCTGCCGACAGCGGGCGGACCAGACCTGACGCAGTACTTTATGGGAGCTCCTCCCTCCACGGATGTACTTCAGGTATTGCGGCTACCGTTGAATGTTGACACCAACAGCAACCTGATCAACGACAGCACCGCACAGGGGTTTACCGACCCCGGTGTGGTCAGCGGCCAGTCTAAGGCCTTAACTGAATTTCGCGGATACCAGATCAGTGAGAACGCGCACGTCGATTGGCAACCGGACCCCTCCACGGCGGATTTGACGGACCCGGTTTCCGGATTACCGCTGGATCCGGATGGCGTAAAACCGCCCCCCAATAGCGCCAAGGTGTTGTCCGCGTTCTACGGCTACCGCGATATGGAGCCCATCCTCAATGACGCTGGTATTTCTTCCGAGGTGTTGGCCCTGGGAGCTAACTCCGGGCTGGGGCAGAGCGCCTTTTCATTAAGCGCGAACGTTGGTTGTGGCTGGAGTGAAGCACCGCAGTTTCCGGACCAGACCGACTGTGACGTATACGGCCAGGGCTTTTTTGGCAAGGCCTGCTACTACGCTGTGCCGATGAGTTGCCCGCAAAACAAATTCACCTATCTCCGTGGTGTGTTGTTCGCCGACGTAACGGACCAAGTTACACAAAATGGCGAAATGAAGGTAAAAATTTACCCGGGGCATATTGTCACTACGTCATTCCGGCTTTTCCTCAAGAGCGCCACGGGGACCGGCGGGGAGCTCGCGGATTCGGAGTACCAGGTCATGCGCATGCGTTATCCAGCCGGGGAACAGTACATCACTGGCTGGATCACGGGGGAACCGCACAACGGACGCACACCGCCAGTTCTCTATACCAGCCTGGACCTATATCTGGATGCTCCGCTGCTGGATTACGACCTGACGGTAGGAAAAAGAATAGTTGACTCCGCAGACCACAACCAGCGCAGCTATCCGGTCTCCATGGACCTCTCCGGCAGCCTCGATTTCCTGTCCGACGGCAGAATGGTGGCGGAGCAGTACAACGACACCCCGGTGGAGGTCGAAGTGCGAGGTAATACGCCGGCTACGCACGTTGATCTTTTGATACCGAAGGAAGGGTCTTTCCTGCGCTATGTGTCGCAGCCCATCAAATAGGTAGGGGATCCCGGTAGGCTATTAGGATTGGGCACCGGGAGTGAAGTCGGGCCGGCTTCCCTGTAACGGGAAGCCGGCTTTTTTGTATTAAAAAAAGATCGTACTTTAGGATCAAAGGGGAACGAAATTACAGCCAAGGTTACTCAGATGATCGGGGGCCAACGGTGTTGAGTGTCGCCGCGCCACCGAAGTTGTTGGTCCCGGTGACCTGAATAGCATCGGGGGCTTCCACGGTATTACCACTGTCATCGTATTGTTCAAAGGACATACCCCCGGAGGGTGCACGAATCGTATGTTTCACCTTTTGGCTTTCTTATCGATAAAGAAAACCCCGCGCTAGGCGGGGTTTTCCAGTGGCAGCCCCCAAGTCGAGGGCTGAGTTGATGAGTTCCCATCACTGCGGTATCAGGGGACAGAGTGACAACCGAGGTTTTGCAGATGGTTAGGAGCAAGAGTGTTGAACGTCGCTGCGCCACCGAAGTTATTGGTCCCGCTGACCTGTACGGCATTGGGGATCTGCACCGTGGTGCCGGAGGTGCTGTCGCAGACTTCCGGAGAGGTGCCGCCGAAAGCCGTAACACCGGTAACGGGACCGCCAGCGATGAGCGGAATTTCCGGCGGGGTGCCGTCCTGAGCCGCTACGGAACCGGTAGCGGGGGTGAAGATGGTCCCCAATGCGGGTGTCATACCCGTCCACGGAAAGCCGCCAAGGAACAAGCCGCTACAAGAAGCCTGGCCCGGTACCGGACCACCGGCCACGATTTCCAGGTCCCCTGCGCAGTTTGCTTTGGCGGTCAGGGTCAGCCAGCATTGCGTGGTGCCGAGTCCCTGTACTTCCAGCGAAGTTTGCCCTTTGAAATTACATATTGTATACGGCGGTGCCATAGCACTGGCACTACCAGCAGCAGCGAAAGCCACAGCGCCGGCCAAAGCCAGCATAGTTGATTTCAGAATTTGCGTTTTCATGGTCATTCTCCTTTAACCAATATTGTTGTTGTCCTTCTGGACAAAATTGACAAGCCTCCCGAGCGTGCTCCGGTTAGACGGAAAGTTTGAACTTCCCGTCGCCCGCGGAGTCATAACCCTTCGGCACTTCCAAACTACAAAAATCCCATGAACGCACACAATCAAATACTCCCCGATAACCGCGTTTTATTAATCGGTTTACAATGTTATTCCCCGATTTCAATCACTTAAAACACTACTACGGACCACATTTTGGGGGGCGCCGGTGCCAATTATGGGTGTATTTTAAAAAGGGGACAGGGAATGGTCGTGTTTCAGGCATCCGTCTCGTCTTCATGCCAGCGCAGGAAGAGTTCCATCTCCGCATGATCGCGGAAATAGTTCGGGTATATTCGGTTCACCAGCCACACCGAAACGGCGATCGCGCCGGCGACTATCAGCATCGGAGGGCCCCATGTCTCCAGCAGGCTCTCTCTGATTGCCAGCCAGGCTAGTGCCGTCCCGACGACTAACGACCAAAATACGTTCGCGCCCACTATGGGCGGGCGGCGGCGGGCGTGCTCCGCTCTCACTGTCAGGGCAATTGCCTCCCGGACCGCGGAGCAATCTGATCGGCTGAATGACCGGCGCTTCAGGGCGTCGCTGAAAACCGCGTAACGGATCAGCGTGTAGCGCGACAGAAAGCTCGAGTAGAGGCGTTTGTATGCGGCCAGCCCGGGGAATGCCGTTCTTAAAAGGCGGAACCAGCTGACCACCAGCAAAGCCACGGCGCCCAGATACAGCAGGAAAAACCACCAGGACTGCGTTAGATAGGCCGCGGTAGCGGTCGGCGGCACCAAAAACAATGCGGCTTGCACATTGGTCTTCCACGTCGGTGCCCCGTGGTGCCAGGCAAGCAGGATTACTCGGGCTCGCGATGATACACGGTGGGCGTCGAGTACGTCTTCGCAGGCCTTGAGGGTTTGGTTTGGGCGTGCGTCCGCGTCTGGATTCGCGTGGTCGTGGTCTCTGGGGGATGGTTTCGTCTCGGCTGTGTTCACCGTCTTCTCCAGTACACTTTTGGATGAATTCGGCTTCCGAGCTTAATTCGTTAACCCGCCATAGTCAGGCTTCGCGCTTTGCAGTGGGTTTGCCGGGTGGCCGGCCGCGCCCTCTATGACTGATCCGTTTGCCGATGAGGCGTTCGACCTGATCGATAAAGTCGGCACCGCCTGTGAGTTGGTTACGCTCCACGGCATTGTGTATCAAAGCGGTCTCGGCAGGATCGGGCTTTTCGCCTATAAACGTTTTATAGGCCTGAGCGCGCTCTTCGCGGCAGTCGGCTAGCGCGAGATACATCGGGTCTTCATCAAGCAACGATACCGGGGAGCTTCCTGTCCTTTCGTGAAAGCTAGTCCACGGATAGGCTTCGGGCCTGTCCATCTTCAACACTTTGAGGGGCAGCTTCTCGAGATGACGGTCACAGGCAAGCAGCCACTCCGGCGCCACCGGGCTGGACCGGTACCGGCTTTCCCACAGGGTGCCGCTGCGGTTTTCTCGCTGATTTCTCATCCAGGTGAAACGGGATGCCATGGATTTCATGAAAGCCCCCATGGCATTCCGGTCATTGCCAGGATTAAGGATGAGGTGAACCTCTTTAGGCAGAAGACACCAGGCCTGCACCTGTACCCCCAGCCTGCCTTTTAACTCTTTCATATCCGCCAAATACTTCATGTAGTCGTCTTCATTGATAAAGACGTCCTGGCCATTGTGGCCTCGGTGGAGAATATGGTGAGAATAGTCAAGAAGAACAATACGTCCTGTTCTTGGCATTAATTCGCTCTGACGTTGTTTTTGGGTTAATACGTCTTCTAATTGCAGAATTTTTGTTGTTTAAATGGCTTCTTATAATGATTGGTGGAGTACTGTAGTGACTTTGGATCACCGATTTATTGCTCCGTCAATGCCGATCTATTGGGCGCCAAGGCCATTGTATTTTTTATGAGTTTACATATGTTCATTAGTTTGCGGCGCTAGAGGCGAATGTCGTACTTGTTGAGTAGGCGAACATTGTTTTTAACCCAGCACTGAAACCGGGCATGGAGTTCGGCGTCGTCCAACATGGGGGCCTGGACCCACTGGCAACGTTGGTACACCGCATTACGAAACGCCCCAAAAGGGCCGTACCGGCGCATCGAGAACCATTTTTTCTGGCCACGAAACGCCGTTACCGAGACGTTGATGCCCGGTGGCTGGTCCCGGGTTGTTACCGTGATGCCGACCAGGCCGAAGGTATCCGCTTCCGCGGGGAGTGCTGCCAGTTGCTCAACTGTTGTGCGTCGCACTTTCAAGAAAGAGCTGTTGAGAGCCGTTTCGCCCAGGCGGGCCAGATTCGCGTCACGCCATAGCAGGGCGGCATGGAATGCCTGCTTGCTGCTTCCGAAGTTGCGGTCCCGGAAACTCTTGCGAATTTGCTTCTTGCGGCCCCGTTCGTCGACGTACGGCAGGGCACACCACCAAAGCTTGCGCCGGTCATTTCTGTATAGGTAGCGAGTCTGTCTGGCGCTCGGGTGCTTCTCTACTTCCATTATTATTCCTGTTTTGCGGCCTCAGTTCTCGTGTTCGCGCTTCAGCGGCGGCCTCCCTCTGCCCCGGCTGCTCATCCGAATGCCTGTGAGACGCTCCACTTCATCGATAAAATCACTGTCGCCGGTGAGTTGATTTCGAGAGACCGCGCTTTCGATAACTCGAGCCTGATTCTCATCCATGCCTTTCTGAAGATTACGTGTGTAGACATTGATGCGTTCCAGGGGGGAGTGGCCGAGGTTTTGAAATTCGTCGGGTAGATCAAGCCAGTTTTTTTCGGTGCGGCCCGCGCGCATGTCCAGGCTGGTCCATGGAAAATGCTCCGTGACTTTCCCGCGCATGCGGCTGTGCAGTGTTTCCAGGTAATACATACAGGCCAGGGTCCACTCGCCGCGTTGTACAACACTCGATCGGTAGCGTCCTGCCCACAGTGTTCCACTGCGTTTGTATTTACGGTTTCGGTGGCGTGTCGTACGAGCCGAAAGGCCTTTCATTGTCTCGGCCAGCATGTCGGCGTTTGAGCCAGGGTTGGCCAGTAAATGCACCTGATCGGGCAACAGGCACCAAGCGTAGATATCGACCTTGAACTTGCTTTTCAGCTCTTGGATATCCGAGAGATACTTACGACAGTCTTCTTCGTCGTTGAACACCGTTTCCCCATTATGTCCACGCTGTTGGATATGGTGAGGATAATTGGGCACTGCGACGCGCCTCATCCGTGGCATTCTTGACCTCGTGTGCTGAATCAAATTTCAGCGCGAGTTTATCGAATTAAAATCGAGAAATAAATTATTACATCATATAAATAAATATACCCGTCCCCATTTTAGTGGTGGGCTGATAATTTAAAAAGGGGACGGGAAATGATGATTTATATAAGGGGCACTGACTGGTGTTCGGTGGGGTGGTGTTGGATTTTTTTCAGTTTAAAATAAAGAACATATGTGCACTTTAGGTGATAGAGTTGCTTGAGCTTGCTGTTTTTATCTGTGGTTTGGGCGAAGAAAGAATAAGTACACAAGTACACTGAATATAAAGCGAACAACGATCAGGCGTATTCCGGATGCCAGGGGCGATACCCGTAACCGCGGAATGAACGGTGGCTACCGGGCCGGTTTTGCCGCAAAGACACCTGATAGTTAAGTCGTCGGTAGAGCCCGGGGCTCTTTGATTTTGTACTTCTGACTCCGGGTTGACGTTGGGAAGGGGTAGTCCAGGTAATTGTCCACCGCATCCTGGAAGGCGCGTATCAGCCCGATGGCGGTGTCGGCCTGGTAATGCACCGGCACCTCGATGTTGAGCAGGGCGCCGTGCAGACAGTTGTTTTTCTGGCTGACCTCGACGTAGCCGTAATATCCGCGGTGTTGGAGCAGTATCGTCATTTTGTCTCGCCTCCGTGCGAACTCGTGTGTATCAACGGTAACGCAGGTCGATGGCGGTGAGGGTAGGCTGAAAATGACGGAACGTGTAAGAAATCCGCTACGCGTGTCGGTGACGAAAGATTACAAGGCGTCCCCGGGTCAGGTGCGCCGGAACCAGCTCTTGAGCCTCTGCCACCAGGGCTCACGGTCGCGCAGGCCGATGTGCGCGCCGTCGCAGTGCGGCGGGGTGCGGGTAGCGCCGCAACCGCAGAACAACACGATCTCTTCCTTGCGCGCGGTATAGCTCAGCCGCTCGCCGGCGCCACAGCGATCATCACTGCAGAACGGCGCGCTGTCGCTGTGCCGACAGGCGCACCAGTGGCGGACCTCGCCGGCGGCCAGTTTGACCGGCTGCGGGTAGCGCGGTGTCGCACGTCGATCAGTACGCATCAGGTTCTGTCTCCTAACGGTCACAACCCTGTCACGGGACAGCAACGGGGCGCTTCCAGACTGGCGTAAATCCAATCTGGAGCTCGTTATGCTTGCGCAAGCCGCCGGAAAGATCAAAGCCCTGCGACCGCCATTCAAAGACGTGTTCAAGCCCCGTGATGCTCTCAAAGGGGTGGAGACGGGCGCCCGGTTCAGCGCCTAT
Source organism: Alcanivorax sp. UBA4485 (assembly GCA_002389055.1). GTDB lineage: Bacteria > Pseudomonadota > Gammaproteobacteria > Pseudomonadales > Alcanivoracaceae > Alloalcanivorax. Next base: position 17,413 of record DGNT01000099.1, on the reverse strand, counting down.
TTCACCCGTTCCCGCCGGGAGATCCTGAAGATTCAGCGTCTTCGCTACCGGATCTTCTCACAGGAGTACGGCGCCAGCTTCCACGCGCCCTTCGGCCTGGACCGGGACCGCTTTGATCGTCATTGCCTGCACCTGGTGGTGCGCGACAATCACAGCGGCGAGCTGGTGGGCTATACCCGCGTGCTGGGCGGTGAGCGCACGCACAAAACCGGCGGCTTCTACTCCGCCAACGAGTTTCATCTGGGGCCGTTGGCCGGTTTGCAGGGCCGCGTGGCGGAGATTGGCCGCACCTGCATCCACCCGGATTACCGGGGCGGGGCGGTGATCACCGTGCTGTGGGCGCGCCTGGCCCAGTACATGCTGGAGAACGACATCGGCTCGCTGATCGGCTGCGCCAGCATCGCGTTGAGCGAAGGCTTCAACGTGGCGGCGATTGACCAGCGCATCCGCGAATCGCATATGACGCCGCCGCACCTTCGGGTGACGCCGCGCTTCCGGCTTGACCGCATGCCGGGGGACGCCCTGGACGGCGCCGGCGAGCGCGGTGGGGTGAAGATGCCGCCGCTGCTTAAGGCTTACCTGCGCATGGGCGCGCGGGTGTGCGGCGAGCCGTGCTGGGACCCGGACTTCAATTGCCTGGATTACTTCATTTTGATGGAAGTGTCGCGGTTGCCGGCGCGTTATGTGCAGCACTTCCTGCAGCCCGGCGACGCCGCTCGGCCCGCGGCCGCGGTGGCGGTGTGACAGTGCGGGATCTGTCTCTGGATTCGCCGACGGGGGAAGGGCCGGCGCGGGTTACGGCGCGTCGTTGTTGGCGCGCCCTGCGGGTGCTGGTGCATTTGCTGGCCGGGATTCTGGAGGCGGTCTGGTTGAGAGCCGGGCGCGACCCGCAACGGGTGGTGGTGCTGAATGCCAAGCGGCGCTGGTGCCTGCGCTTTCTCACCATTCTGGGGGTGGAGCTGCGCGTTCAGGGGCCGCTGCGGGCGGGGCCGGTGCTGCTGGTCAGCAACCATGTGTCCTGGCTGGATATTCCGGTGATCGCCGCCGCCCGGCCGTGTTATTTCCTGTCCAAGGCGGAAGTGGCCGAATGGCCGGTGATCGGCTGGCTGGCGCGTGCCGTGGGCACCCTGTTCATCCGTCGTGGCGGCGGTGAGTCCAAGGCCAAGGCCGAGGAGATCCGTGGCCGTCTGGATCGCGGCCACGGCATCCTGGTGTTCCCGGAAGGCACCACCACCGACGGCACCGGCGTGCGCCGCTTCTTTCCGCAGTTGTTCGCCGCCGCCGGCGACGACGCGCCGGTGCAGACCGTGGCGGTGCGTTATCGCGACGAGCAGGGCCGACTGGACACCGGCGTCGCTTTCATCGACGACGATGAGTTTCACCATCACCTGTGGCGGCTGCTGGGCCGTCGCCGCATCGTCGTCGAGCTGACCTTCGGCGCGCCCTTGCCGCCGGACGAACCCCGCGCCCTGGCCCGCGAAGCCCGCGAGCGCATCGTCGCCGACCTCGGCGCCGCCGCCGCTAACGCCGGATAACGTCCCTCCATCTGCCCCGTCCCACCGTACGCCCGGACTCACGGAAAGTTCCGCTCTCGCCGACACGCCGGCTCGTTTCCTGCTTACCTCCGATCTCATTCTGATCCACTACGCTGACTCCATAACGGGGAGACCAGGCCCTGCCTGTGGTGAGGCTATGTCATCAGGTAGTTCACTGTGTTTCTGTATTGAGGTGCGATACGTTACGGGTTACACTCGGCGATGATACGAAGTTTTAAACACAAAGGTTTGGCCCGTTTCTTCTCGTCCGGTAGCACGGCGGGTATTCAGGCTGCCCATGCTAAGAGACTTCGTCTTATCCTCGGCAGATTGCATGCTGCGTCAGAGCCTAAAGATATGAGTTTGCCCGGGCTCCGGTTACATAAGTTGACGGGCAGCCGTGCGGGTATCTGGTCCGTTACGGTGAGTGGTAACTGGCGTGTGACGTTCCGCTTCAAGGATGGGGACGCCGAGGTTGTGAACTACGAGGATTACCATTGAGGTGTCATTATGCTGATGCACAACCCTCCCCACCCCGGTGAAGTCATAAAGGAACTCTGTCTTGATCCTCTAGGATTGACGGTGACCGCCGCCGCCGAGGCATTGGGGGTCAGCCGCAAGACATTGAGCGCCATCCTGAACGGAAAGGCGGGTATCAGCCCCGAAATGGCGATCAGGCTTTCCATAGCGTTTGATACGTCCGCGGAGAGTTGGCTCACCCAGCAGGCGCAGTACGAGCTCTGGCACGCCGAACAGCACCGGAAGGATCTGAACGTCAAGAAACTCGTCGCCGCGTAGGTATACGGGCCGGTGGACGTCGGGGTGCTTGTTTGGCCCGACCCGGCTACCGGCGACGGTGCCGGGCCTGCTACTATTGGCGCCGTTTTGAGTTGCCATGAGGAAGGCCCGTGACCCGTGCCAGCGACCTGAAAAAATCCGACGTCATTGAACACAACGGCTCCCTGTTCGTGATCCGCCAGATCGAGGTGAATTCCCCCTCGGCGCGGGGCGCGGCCACGTTGTACCGGGTGCGCGCCGCCGCGGTGGGCGGCGGGCCCAAGTTCGAGGAGCGCTACAAGGGCGACGAGGACGTGCCCACGGTGGAGTTGTTGCGCCGGCCGGTGCATTTCTCCTACGTGGACGGTGACGACCATGTGTTCATGGACGACGACGACTTCTCGCAGTACCCGCTGAAGGCCGAGGATATTCGCGACGAGCTGCCGTTCATCACCGAGGGCTGCGACGGCCTGCTGGCTCTGAAGGTGGGGGACTCGGTAATCGGCCTGGAGCTGCCTTTGTCGGTGGTGCTCACCATCAGCGAGACCACGCCGGCGATGAAGGCGGCCTCCGCCAGTGCCCGCACCAAGCCCGCCACCCTGGAGACCGGCCTGGTGGTTCAGGTGCCGGAGTACATCCAGGAGGGCGAGAAGGTGAAGGTGAATACCTCCGAGCGGAAGTTCATGTCCCGTGCCTGAGATCCGGTTTTACTGGCGGCTTCTCGCCGGTAGCCTGCTGCTGCTCCTTTCCGGTTGTCAGCTGGGCTACTACGGCCAGGCGGTCAAGGGCCACATGGACCTGATGGGCGCGCGCCAGTCGGTGGCCGATGTGGTGGCCGATCCGGAGACGCCCGCGGCGGTGCGTCGGCAGCTGGCGCTGGCCGGCGACGTGCTCACGTTCGCCGATCAGTCCCTGGCGCTGCCGGCACGCAACGTCTACCAGGATTACGTGCATCTGCGCGACGACGCGGTGGTCTGGAACGTGGTCGCCGCGCCGCCGTATTCCCTGGCGCCGCGCACCTGGTGCTACCTTTTGCTGGGGTGCCTGAGCTACCGGGGTTACTTCGACCGCGCCGATGCGGAGGCCCTGGCCGCGAAGCTGGACGCCGAGGGGCAGGACACCTATGTGGGCGGCGCCATCGCCTATTCCACCCTGGGGTGGTTCGCGGACCCGCTGACCACGCCGATGATCGACCGCTCCGGCCCGGCCCTGGTGGAGCTGCTGATCCACGAGCTGGTCCACCGGAGGCTGTATATCCGCGACGACACCCGTTTCAATGAGTCCCTGGCCACCATGGTGGCCCGCGAGGGCACGCTGCGCTATCTGGCCCGCCACGATCTGGATGTGGATATGGACCGCTGGCAGCAGCGCGACCGCGCCCGAGACGCCTTTCTGGCTCTTGTGGGCGATACCCGGGAGCAACTGGGCGCGCTGTACGCCAGCGGTGCCGACGAAGCGACCATGGCGGTGCGCAAGGCGGCTCTGATCGAGGGGCTGCGCGAGAACTTCCGGGCCCGCGCCGAACAGGTGCCGGGCCTGGCGGCCTACGCCGGCTTTTTCGAGGGCCCGTTGAACAACGCCCGTTTGAACGGCGTCCATGACTATTACGGCCTGGTGGGGATGTTTCAGGAGGTGCTGCTGAGCTGCGGCGGCCAATGGGACTGTTTCTGGCCGGCGGTGGAAGTGCTGGCCGAGAGGGATAGATAAGGCTCTGGTATCCTGCCGGCCGGCAAGCCGGCCTTTCGCGGGCGGGGCCCGCTCCCACCAGGCTCGCTCCCACAATGTCGGCCTGCAACGAGGACAGTAATGCTTGAATTGGTGCGTCTGAACAACGAGAAGCTGGCCCGGCAACTGGCGCATGTGCTGGGCCGTGAGGGCATCCGTACCCGCGAGGAAGCCGGCGAAGGCGAGTTCGTGCTGTTCCTCGAGGATCCGGCGCGCCATGACGAGGCCCGCCGGATCAGCGAAGCCTTCCTGCGCGATCCGGGCGCCCGCCGCTGGCAGGACAACGCCTGGCAGGCCAGCGAGCCGGTCACCGGCCTGCCGCGCCAGCAGGTGTTCTCCGGCGGCTGGTTCGCCAGCATGGGGCCGGTTACCCGCACGGTGCTGGTGGTGACCGCGCTGATCTACGCCTCGCCCTACGTGATCGGCCCGGATATCTATTACGCGCTGATGTTCCCGCAAAGCCTGGACGGCCTGGCGGCGCAGCCGTGGCGGCTGTTCAGCCCGATGCTGCTGCATTTCTCGGTGCTTCACATCATCTTCAACTTACTGTGGTGGAGTGACCTGGGCCGTTTGATCGAGCGCTTCCAGTCCAGCTTCCAACTGGTGTGGATTACCCTGCTGGTGGCGGCGGTTTCCAATCTGGCACAGTTCATGGACACCGGGCCCCGGTTCGGCGGCTTGTCCGGCGTGGTGTACGGCCTGCTCGGCTATCTATGGCTGTACGGCAAGACCAACCCGGCAGCCGGGTATCAGCTGCGCCGGGAGATTGTGATATTGATGCTGGTTTGGCTGGTGATTTGCTACGTGGGGCTGGCGGACATCGTCGCCAACGCCGCGCATTTGTCCGGCCTGATCACCGGCGCGGCCCTGGGCGCGGGCATCGGCCTCTACCGCCGCGCCCGCCACTACAAAGGCGTGTAGGAATGCGAATAGCTAAATACCTGATGGGGCCAATGCTGGCACTGCTTTTGAGCGGCTGCGGCGTGGCGCGCCTGGACGACAGCCTGGGCCGCGCGGTGATGCAGAACAACGATCTGGCCACCGTGGAGGCGGGCCTGCCGTCCTATCTGCTGATGATCGACGGATTGATCGTCAACTGGCCGGAGCGCAGCGGCCTGCTGATGACCGGTGCCGACCTCTACGGCGCCTACGCCGGGGTGTTCGTGAAGAACGAAGCACGCGCCGCGCGCCTCAACGAAAAGGCGCTGGACTACGCCCTGCGCGGCGCCTGCGCCCACGACGGCGACTATTGCGATTTGCGCGGCATCGAGGTGCCGGCGTTCGAGGCGCTGCTCGACGCGGCCGGCCAGGATGACGTGCCGGTGCTGTTTTCGCTGGGTAGCGCCTGGGCCGGCTACATCCAGACCCACACCGACGACTGGAACGCGGTGGCGGAGCTGTCCCGGGTGCGCCTGCTGATGGAACGGGTGGTGGCGCTGGATGAAGACTACCGCTATGGCCAGGCGCACATGTACCTTGGGGTGCTCAACAGTATTCTGCCGGCCAGCCTGGGCGGCCGCCCGGAGCAGGCGCGCGATCATTTCGAGCGGGCGGTGGCGCTGTCCGAGGGGCGCAACCTGCTGGCGCGGGTGCTGTTCGCCGAGCACTACGCGCGCCTGGTGTTTGACCGCGAGCTGCACGATGAGCAACTGCGTAAAGTGCTCGACGCCGAGCCGGACGCGCCGGACCTGACGCTGCAGAACACCTACGCCAAGAAGCAGGCGCAGCAGCTTCTGGATGGCGCGGACGATTACTTCTGAGGCCTTGGGTTAGAGGCCTTGTGGGAGCGGGCCTTGCCCGCGAAAGGGGCGAAGCCCCGGCAGGATACCAGAGAGGGTGTTTGTGCTGCTGGTTAGAGGGCACTCTGGGATCCTGCCGGCAAGCAAAGCTTGCCTTTCGCGGGCGGGGCCCGCTCCCACAAGGAGCCGTTTTTTGATGATGGAGAGAACGATGTTGAGAACCGCCGTGGCCGTGTTGGCCCTGTTCCCGGTGCTGGCCTTCGCCACCACCCTGAAGATTTCCACGCTGTATCCGGACGGCACGGCGGTGGTGAAGGCGCTGAAGCAGGCGGGCGACACCATCGAGCAGGAAACCGACGGCCGGGTCAGCCTGAAGATCTATCCGGGCGGCGTGATGGGCGATGACCGGGCGGTGCAGCGCAAGATCCGCGTCGGCCAGCTGCACGGTCAGATGGCCCAGGGCGGGGCCTTCGCCGGCGCCTACGCGGACAGCCAGATTCTCAACGTGCCGCTCACCTTCAATAACTACGCCGAGGTGGACGCCGCCCGCGCCGAGCTGGACCCGCTGATCCAGCAGGGGCTGGAAGACAACGGCTGGGTCAGCTTCGGGCTGGTGGACGGCGGCTTCGCCTACATCATGTCCGCCAACCCGGTGCGCAGCCTGGACGACCTGCGCGACCAGAAGCTGTGGCTGCCCTCCGGCGACAGCGCCTCCGCCAACGCCGCCGACACCCTGGGGCTGTCGCCGATCGTGCTGAACATCGGCTCGGTGCTGACCTCGCTGCAGACCGGCGCGATCAACGCCTTCGCGGCACCGCCGGTGGCCGCGCTCACCCTGCAGTGGTATTCGCGGGTGGATTACGTCACCGACCTGCCGCTGCTCTACACCTACGGCCTGCTGGCGATCCACAAGCGCCACTTCGACCGCCTCGCCGAGGAAGATCAGGCGGTGGTACGTCGGGTGCTGGAAAGCGCCTTCGACACCATCGACCGGGACAGCCGCGAGCAGAACAAGGACGCCTTCCAGGCGGTGCGCAACCAGGGCCTGGAACTGGTGGCCCCCAGCGACGAGCAGCGCGCCGAATGGAAGCGCTACGCCGATAAAGCCACCAATGAGCTGGTGGAAGAGGGCGAGCTGAGCCGCGACATGCTCGACCGGCTGCACCGTATCCTCAAGGCCCACCGCGACACGGGCCAGTAAATGCGCCGCTTGCTGTTCTGGCTGCACCGCTTCGAGGACGGTCTCATCGTCACCGTGCTGTTGGGCATGGTGCTGCTGGCGGTGGCGCAAATTGGTCTGCGCAACTTCGGCGGCGTCAGCCTGGTGTGGGCGGAGCCGCTGCTGCGTAACGCGGTGCTGTGGATCGGCCTGTTGGGCGCGATGATCGCCTCGCGCAAGGATGAACACATCCGCATTGATCTGGCCGCCAACTTTCTGCCGGAACGCTGGCTGCCCTGGGTCACCGGGGTGGTGGACCTGTTCACCGCGGGCATCTGCGTGCTCACCGGCTGGTACAGCGTTCAGTTCGTGATCGAGGAATACCAGTTCGGCGCCACCGCCTTCGCCGGGGTGCCGAGCTGGCTGCTGCAGGCGGTGATTCCGCTTGGCTTCACAGTGATGGCGCTGCGTTACCTGGTGTTGTTCGGCCTGGGGCTGCGCGGTCGGCGGCCCAGCATGCGGGAGCCGGTGGCATGATCTGGATTGCCGTGCTGGTTCTGCTGTTGCTGGCGCTGCTCGGCGCGCCTCTGTTCGCGGTGCTGCTGGGCGCCGCCGCGCTGGGATTTTACACCCAGGGCTCGCCGCTGGCGGTGCTGCACATCGACATCTACCAGCTGTCGGATTCGGTGGTGCTGATGGCGCTGCCGCTGTTCACCTTCGCCGGCTTCCTGCTCAGCGAGTCGCGCACCGCCGACCGACTGGTGCGCCTGAGCCAGGCGGCGTTCGGCTGGATGCCCGGCGGCATGGCGTTCGTGGCGTTGATCGCCTGCGCCTTTTTCACCGCGCTCACCGGCGGCTCCGGCGTCACCATCGTGGCGCTGGGTGCGTTGCTACTGCCGGCCCTGGTGAAGGCCGGTTACCCGCGCCGCTTCAGTCTCGGCCTGGTGACCTCGTCGGGCAGCCTGGGGCTATTGCTGGTGCCGTCGGTGCCGCTGCTGATCTACGGCATTATCGCCCAGCAGTTGTCGCAGCAACTGGCGATGCCGGCGGTGGAGATCGTCGACCTGTACCTGGCCGGTATCGGTCCGGCGTTGTTGATGGTGGTGCTGCTGTATCTCTACTGCCTGTGGGCCAACCGGGAGGCGCCGGTGCCGCGCCAGGCGTTCCGCACCCGTGAGCTGATCGATGCGCTCTGGGAAGCGCGCTGGGAGCTGCCGCTGCCGTTCGTGGTGCTCGGCGGTATCTTCTCCGGCTTCCTGGTGGTCAGCGAAGCGGCGGCGGTGACCGCGCTCTACGTGCTGTTCGCCGAGGTGTTCCTGTACCGCGAGATTCCGCTGCGCCGCCTGCCCGGCATCACCCGCGAAGCGATGGTGATGGTGGGCGGCATTCTGCTGATTCTGGCGGTGGCCCAGGCGTTCGCCGATTATCTGGTGTACGCCGGCATTCCCGAGCAGCTGTTTGCGTTCATCCAGACCCACGTGCAGAGCAAGATCGCCTTCCTGGTGTTGCTGAACATTCTGCTGTTGGTGTTGGGCGCCTTTCTGGATATCTTCGCCGCGCTGGTGATCATGGTGCCGCTGATTCTGCCGGTGGCGTTGCGCTACGGCATTGATCCGGTGCACCTGGGGATTATCTTCGTGGCCAACATGCAGATCGGCTACATCACGCCGCCGGTGGGCATGAACCTGTTCATCGCCAGTTACCGGTTCCGCAAATCGATCACCGAGCTGTTCGCCGCGACGCTGCCGTTCATGCTGGTGCTGGTGATCGCGCTGCTGGCGATCACCTACATACCCCAGCTGAGTCTTTGGTTGGTGCGCTGAAGCGGGCTCTTGTGGGAGCGGGCCTTGCCCGCGAAAGGCCGGCAAAGCCGGCCGGCAGGATTCCAGAGTCTTCTCTAACGGCGGCACAAACAGCGTCTCTGGCATCCTGCCGGCAAGCTTCGCTTGCCTTTCGCGGGCGGGGCCCGCTCGCACAAGCTAGCGTTTGCGCTTGTTGCGCACCCGCAGGGCCTTACTACCCCCGCTGCCGCCGGCTTCCTGCACCTCGAAGCGGTTAGGGTGGGCTTTGAGTAGCTCGCTGAGTTTCTTGAAGCCGTAGAGGCGAGTGTCGAACGCGGGGCTGCGTTTGTTGAGGTTTTGCCCCAGCGCGCCCAGGTGCACCCAGTCCTCGTCGTCGGAGATGTCCTCGATCACCCGGGCGATAAAGTTGAGCGGCGGCTTTTCCTTGTCGCTCTGGGCCTTGGCGGCTTGCGCCTGGGCGGGTTTGTCCGCCGCCTTACCGCCGTCGCCAGCGCCGCTCTTGGCGGGCGCCGGCTCTTCCGCGTCGGCGCGCAGAATCTCGGTGTAGATGAACTTGTCGCAGGCGGCCACGAACGGGTTCGGTGTTTTCTTTTCGCCGAAGCCGTAGACGGTGACGCCGGCCTCGCGCAGGCGCGCCGCCAGGCGGGTGAAGTCGCTGTCGCTGGAGACCAGGCAGAAGCCGCCCAGCTCACGGGTGTAGAGCAGGTCCATGGCGTCGATGATCAGTGAGCTGTCGGTGGCGTTCTTGCCCTGGGTGTAGGCGAACTGCTGCACCGGCTGGATCGAGTAGTCCAGCAGCACCTTCTTCCAGCCGCCCAGGTTGGGCTTGGTCCAGTCGCCATAGATGCGCTTGACGCTGGCCACGCCGTACTTGGCGATTTCCTCGAACAGGCCTTCGACAATGGCGGGCGGCGCGTTGTCCGCGTCGATCAGCACCGCCAGGTGGCGTTGTCCTTCGGCGGGGTTTTTATCGTCCATGCTGTTCCACCTCAATGGGTCATATAGCCTACTACCATATCAGTTAGACCGGCGGCGATGTCGTCCTCGCGTAGCAGCGCGTCGTTCTGGCTGGCGTGGCGGACCATGGTGAACAGCACGCTGTTGGCGACGATGAACACACGCACCTGCAGATCCTCAATCGGGTAGTCGCGGTAGTGCTTGATAAAGTACAGCCGCGACAGCTCCATAAAGTGCTGCTGCAGCACGTCGGCGACCCGGTTGGTGGGCAGCCGGTGCCAGTTGCGCACCAGCTCCAGGTAGAGGCCGTCGCGGGAGTGCAGCACCGCGAAGCCGAAGCGGATGGCGCCGTCCACGGTCTCGCGCAGGCCGGCGCTGTCCGCCAGGGGCAGACGGCGCAGCCCCTGGGCGATGTCGCCGGCGAGCTTGTCCATCAGCGCTTCGACCAGCGCCTCCTTACCTTCGAAATACTGATACAGCGAACCCACGCTGACCCCGGCGATCTCGGCGATGCGCACCGTGGTGGTGTGGTCCAGCCCGTGCTCCACTAGCGCCCGGCCGGTGGCTTCGATCAGGCTGTCCACCAGTTGGCGGGAGCGCTGTTGACGGGGCTGTTTGCGCATGGCGGTTCCCGGGCTAGTGACGCAAGAATGCGAATTGAATGCGAATACATATTCGCATTAGAGTGCGGACATCGCAATAACCGCAAAAGCCACCGGAGCCCGCCATGAACGCGCCCGCCCAGCCGCCGAAAGTGCCTGAACGCGCCCGGCCCTACGCCAAGACCCAGGCGCCCACGCCGTACCTGCTGCGCCGCTTTCTGGGCCGCCCGCTGGCGCCCAGCGAGGCCGAGTACCAAGCGGCCACCGAGGGTCTGTGGCACGGTGACCCGGCCATGGACACCCTGGTGGATTGGATGTACGACCATGGCACCCGCGAGGGGCGGGCGCTGTTCGAGCAGGCCCTGGAGCAGGGCATCGACGCGGTGCCGGCGGCGCCGGAACCGCTGCGGTCTTTCTTCGAGCGTATCGACCGCCGCCCGGACTGGGTGGATCCGGCGTTGATCGACGAGGGCGCCCGCTTTATTCACCGCACCGGGCTCACCGCCACTTATGTGCTGCGCGACCTGGCGTTGATGGGCGGCTACCTGTTGTCCGGCTTTAACCAGTCGCTGGTGCTCACCGGGGCGCTCAGCCAGGGCACCGCCCGGCGCGTGGCGGAAACCGGCAAATGGTGGATCGACTGCACCGAGCCCGGCGGGCTGAGCCGTTTCGGCGAGGGCTTCAAGACCACTTTGCGGGTGCGGCTGGTGCACAGCCTGGTGCGCCGCAACCTCGGTGGCCGCGAGGAGTGGGATGCGGCCCGCTGGGGGCTGCCGCTGTGCCAGACCGATATGGCCGCCACCTATCTGGGTTTCAGCGTGGTGATGCTGGGCGGGCTGCGCAAACTGGGCGTGCCGGTCACCGGCCGCGAGGCCCGCGCGGTGATGCACCTGTGGAGCTACGCCTGCTGGGTGATGGGCGTGGACGAGCGCTGGCTGGCGTTCAACGAACAGGATGGCGCGGTGCGGCTGCACCACTGCCTGATGACCCAGAGCCGGCCGGACTGGACCAGCCGCGAGCTGGGGGCGGCCCTGGCCCGGGAACCCCTGGAGCGGCATTTCAAGCGCTTCCAGGGCCCGCGCCGCTGGCTGCTGTACCGGCAGCATCTGAGTGTCAGCCGCTATTTCCTCGACCGGGAGAAAATGGGCCAGCTCGGGCTCCCCGCCGGGGTGACGCCCTGGTACCCGCTGCTCACCCTGGTGCCGCGCCTGCTCGGCTACAGCGCCCAGCGCTGGCTGCCCGGCCTGGAAGCCCGCCAGCGCCGGCGTGGCCGTGACGCCCAGCACCGCGCCCTGGCGTCCATGTTCGGCGACGGCGAGCGGGCCGTCACCGAGCCGCCGCTGTAAGACCTGACCTCAATAGATAGAAAAATCTGATCAATCCGTTCTGCCCAGCCCTGTCCTTTCACCGGACCTTCAGGCGTACAGTTCCATCATCCTTTGCAGATGACTGCGAACAAGCTGGAGGTTCCGATGAAACGCATTCTGGTTCTTTACTACTCCATGTACGGCCATATCGAAGCCATGGCGGACGCCGTGGCCGAAGGCGCCCGCCGCGTCGAAGGCGTGCAGGTCGATATCAAGCGTGTCGCCGAGACCATGCCCGAGGACGCCTTCAAAGCGGCCGGCGGCAAGACCGACCAGACCGCGCCGGTGGCCGAGCCCGGAGAGCTGAAGGACTACGACGCGGTGATCGTCGGTACCCCCACCCGCTTCGGTAACATGAGCGGCCAGATGCGCACCTTCTGGGACCAGACCGGCGGTCTGTGGGCCAAGGGCGCGCTCGCCGGCAAGGTGGCCAGTGTGTTCACCTCCACCGGCACCGGTGGCGGCAAGGAAACCACCATCACGTCCACTTGGACCACGCTGGCGCACCACGGCTTTATCATCGTGCCGCTGGGCTACGCCGACCCGGAGCAGGCGCAGATGGATATCTCTGAATTCCACGGCAGCACCCCCTACGGGGCGGGCACCATCGCCGGGCCGGACGGCAGCCGTCAGCCCAGCGACAAAGAGCTGGGCCTGGCCCGCTACCAGGGCGAGCAGGTCGCCAAACTGACCGCGAAGCTCTAACCCCGAACCCAAGACGCTGATTCTTACCCCCCTTGCCGCTTCTCCCCCAGAAGCGGCTTTTTTTATGTCAGATCAGGGACTTGTGCATGCGCCAGCGGGAGAGGGCGACGCCGTCGCGCTTTACGGTTTCCTCGGCGTCGGGTTGGAAGCCGAGAAACAGGAAGAAGTCGTGGGCCACCTGGCTGGCTTCCGTGACCAGGCGCTCGCGGCCCTGGATGCGGGCTTCGTCCTCAAGATGCTGGTAGAGCAGGGTGGCGATGCCCAGGCGGGCGGTGTCCGGGTGGACGTAGATGAGCGTGATGCGGTCGTCCACCAGCTGTGCGAAGCCGGCGGTCTCCTGCTGCCATTCGGCGACCATGGTGAGGCCCTTGGCGAGATCCGCCGGGAAGGTCGGATCGTCGGCGGCGGCGCTCCAGGCCTGGCGCTGGTCGGCGTCGTAGTGATCGGCGGCGGTGACCAGGACGGCTTCGCGGAACACCCGGGCCAGGGCCCCGGCGTCGCTGTCCCGGTAGGGACGGATTTCGAACGGCAGGCCGGACGGTAAGGGCTCCGGAGGTGGCTCGGCGGTCACGGCGGGCGCGGGTTCGGGCTCGCCGGGCGGCGGCTCGGCGGGGCGCTCCGGCGCGAACGCGGCGCCCGGCGTCGGTGGCCCGCCGGACAGCCAGCGGCGCAGTTGTTTAAGCATGGCCGGGGCCGTTGAAGGTGCTATGAGGCAGGCTCGTCATTGGAGGCCTCCTTCAGTTGTTTTAGTTGTTGTTCTAATGCCTGCAAGTACCGTTCCTGTTTGCGTAACAGGGCTTCGGTGGTCTCCTGCTGGCGGCGCAGCTCGTCGGCGCGCTCCAGCAGTTCCTGCTGCTCGCGGGCTGCGGCGCTTTTCTCTTCCTCGGCGGCGGTGCTGTTGGCGTCGCTGGCCGCGGCCGGGAACGGTGCCAGCAGCGCCAGCATGACGATGAAACGAATTAGAACCATAGACAATAAGATCAAAGTCGGACCGGACTCGGCAGTCTACCAAGGCCGGCAGGAAGATGCTTGTAGGAGCGGGCCCCGCCCGCGAAAGGCCGGCTACGCCGGCCGGCAGGATTCCAGAGACGCTGTTTGTGCTGCCTTTAGATAGCTCTCTGGCATCCCGCCGGGAGCTTCGCTCCCTTTCGCGGGCTGGGCCCGCTCCCACAAGTCCGTTCCCAGCAGCCAAAAAAAACGGAGCCCGTAGGCTCCGCGATAATGGAGAAGCGTGCGCCGACGAGGCGCTAGTCGTTGAGGATCTTGTCCTTGAGTTTCTGGTCGATCCAGATGCGGGCGTAGATGGCGTTGGGCTTGACCGCGCCGATGCGGGTTTCGCCGTGGTAATTCTTCACCCAAGGCCACCAGGCGGAGTACACCATCTCGGTGGGCAGCCAGACGTGCGGCACCGCTTCCTCGATGATGAAGTCGTTCAGCTCGCGGATACTGGCGTTGCGTTTCTCCGTGTCCGGCTCATGGATGGCGGCGGTGATTTTCTTATCGAACTCTTCATTGGAGTACAGTGAAGCGTTCCAGGTCTGGCCGGTCATGAAGCTCTTGCGCAGTACCTGGATGGGGTTGCCGGAGCCGTTGTTCATCAGGTAGCCGCCGGCCTGGTTGTCGCCGCGCATGTTGGAACGGAAGGCGCCGTATTCCAGGGTCTTCACGTTCATGTTGATGCCCACCTGCTGGTAATACGCCTGCAGCATGGCGACCACGTCCATGTGATAGGGGCTGCAGGAGCAGACCTGGACGTCGAAGCTGAAGCCTTTCGGGTAGCCGGCCTCGGCGAGCAGTTTTTTGGCTTTTTCCGGGTTGTGGCTGAACAATTCCTTGGCGGCGGGGGACAGGTCCTCCAGTGGGGTATAGAACTCGGTCCAGCGCTGGGCGAACGGGTAGTTGAGCAGCTCGCCTTCGCCGTTGAGCAGTGACGAAAGGATGGCGCGCTGATCGATGGCCAGGTTCATGGCGCGGCGCACGCGCACGTCGTCGAACGGCTTCTGATCGGTCTTCAGGGCGATGTAGGTGCCCTGGGTGGCCACGTGCTTACGGAATTTCAGTTCCGGCGCGGTTTTCTTCAGCTGGTCGACCAACTGCCAGCGAATCGCTTCCATGATGTCCACGCGGCCGGAGCTGAGCGCCGCCACCGAACTCGATTCGTCCTTGATGATGTGATAGACCACTTTTTCATTCAGCGGCAGTTGATATTCCTTGCCGTCGATGGTGGTGGAATCCCAGTAGTTGTCGTTTTTCTCGTAAACCTGCTGGCGACCGGTCTGGATGTCGGTGATGCGGTACGGGCCGGTGCCGGCGGCGTTTTTCCAGTCGGCGCGCTGGTCTTCGCTCAGGTTCTGCCATTCCGGCGGCAGAATGCCGTCGTAGTAGCCCCAGGCCAGGCGGTAGGGCCAGTTACCGTGGAACTGGCTGAAATGGGCCACCACGGTGTGCTCGTCCGGGGCTTCCCAGCGTTCCACGAATTCCCAGAAGGTGGGAATGGCGCGCGGGTTGTCCCAGCGGGTTTTGAACGAGGTGATCACGTCGTTGGCCACCAGTTCGCGGCTTTTCATGACGCCGGGGACTTCCTGCCAGTAAACCCCTTCGCGCAGATGGAAAATCACCCGCATCGGGTCTTCTTTCACTTCCCAGCTTTCCGCCAGGCTGCCTTCCAGCTGGCCGTAGGGAATGTAAGCCTGCTCGACGAAGCTGTTTTCGTTGCTGCCGCGCGGGCCGTACTGAAGATCGCCGCGCAGCAGCGATTCCATTTGCAGGTTGTCGTGGTTGCCTTTCCAGGTCCAGCGCTGCAGGTCCCAGGTGGTGGCGTCCAGGGTCCGGTAGACCGTGGACACATTGACGGTGCCGTCGGTTTGCGGGGTTTCCGCCAGCGCCGGACCGGCCCAGGCCAGGGCGGCGCTGGCCGCCAGCGACAGGGCGATTCTCGGTGTGCGCAGATTCATGGTGCTCTCCTCGTTTTGTTCTTGTGTTAAAGGTTGCCGGCCATGGCCTGGGCCCGGTCCGGGTCGTGCAGATGGCAGGCCACGGTATGGCGGTCTTCGATCTCCAGGGTGCGCGGCGCTTCCCGGCGGCACAGCTCGGTGGCGTGGGGACAGCGCGGGTGGAACGGGCACCCCGGTGGTGGATCAATGGGGCTGGGCACCTCGCCGCTCAGCGACGGGTTGAAGTGCTGCTGCACTTCCGGGTCCGGGTTGGCGATCGGGATCGCGCCCAGCAACGCCTGGGTATAGGGGTGCTGGGGGTTGTCGTAGAGGGTTTCGCGGTCGGCCACTTCCACCACCCGGCCCAGGTACATCACCACGATGCGGTGGCACAGGTGGCGCACCACCGCCAGGTCGTGGGCGATGAACAGGTAGGTCAGGCCCAGCTCTTTCTGCAGGTCTTCCAGCAGGTTGATCACCTGGGCCTGAATGGAGACGTCCAGGGCGGACACCGGTTCGTCGCAGATGATCAGCTCCGGGTCGGCGGCCAGCGCCCGGGCGATGCCGATGCGCTGACGCTGGCCGCCGGAAAATTCGTGCGGGTAGCGGTCGGCCATTTCCGCTTTCAGGCCCACTTTTTCCAGCAGCGCCATCACTTTTTCCCGGTAGGCGGCGCGGCCCTGGGTGAGGCGGTGCACGCGCAGCGGCTCGCCGACGATATCCAGCACTTTCATGCGCGGGTTGAGAGCGCCGAACGGGTCCTGGTAGACCATCTGCATGCGCCGGCGCAGCCGTTTCAACGCCGGCTTGTCCGGGCTGGTGATGTCTTCACCGTCGAAATGGATGCGGCCGTCGGTGAGCGGGCTCATGCGCAGCATGGCCAGGCCGGTGGTGGACTTGCCGCAGCCGGATTCGCCCACCAGGCCCAGGGTTTCGCCGCGGTCGATATGGAAGGCGACCCCGTCCACCGCTTTCACGGTGCCGGCGCCGCGGCCCAGCAGGCCGGCCTGCAGCGGAAAGTGCACGCGCAGGTCGGAGACTTGCAGAAGCGGTTCAGCGTTTGGCATCGGTATCCACCCAGCAGGCTTTCCAGTGGTTGTCGGTGATTTGTTCCAGCGGCGGCCGTTCGCTGCGGCAGCGCGCCTCGGCGAAGCGGCAGCGCGGATGGAACGGGCAGCCCGGGGGCGGGTCGGAGAGATCCGGCGGCTGGCCGGGGATCGGCGTCAGCCGGCTGCCGGGCGCCTGGTCCAGGCGCGGCATGGATTCCATCAGGCCCAGGGTGTAGGGGTGCTTGGGGTGGTGGAAAATTTCTTCCGCGGTGCCTCTTTCCACGATGCGGCCGGCGTACATCACGTTGATGCGGTCGGCGTAACGGGCCACCACGCCCAGGTCGTGGGTGATCAGCATCATTGACGAGTTGTGGGCGCGCACCAGGTCGCGCAGCAGTTCCAGAATCTGCGCCTGCACGGTCACGTCCAGGGCGGTGGTGGGCTCGTCGGCGATCAGCAGCTTGGGCAGGCAGGCCAGCCCCATGGCGATCATCACCCGCTGGCGCATGCCGCCGGAGAGTTCATGGGGATAGGCGTCCAGGCGCTTTTCCGGGTCGCCCAGGCGCACCTGGCGCAGCAGCTCCAGGCAGCGCTCGCGGACTTTCTCCTTGGGTACCGAGCCGTGTACGCGCAACGGCTCCGCCAGTTGCCGGCCGATGCGCAGGCTCGGGTTCAGCGAGGTCATCGGCTCCTGGAAGATCATGGCGATATCGCGGCCGCGCAGGCGGCGGATCTTCTCGTCGTCCAGGTCCAGCAGGTCCTCGCCGTTGAACAGCACGCGGCCGCCGACGATACGTCCCGGCGGGCTGGGAATCAGCCGCAGTAGCGACATGGCGGTGATGCTCTTGCCGGAGCCGCTCTCGCCGACGATGGCGAGGATCTCGCCTTCTTTCACGTCGAAGCTGACCTGATTGACCGCATGAACCTCGTTGCCGTCCTTCTCGAAAACGGTGTGCAGGTCCTGCACGTCGAGCAGGGTGCGGCGGGTAACGTCTTGCGCTTTCATATTCATACGCCGATGGCCCTTTTCACACGTGCCATGTAGCGACCGCTGCCGCCGCGC
>DGNT01000182.1:23979-25203 GCA_002389055.1 Alcanivorax sp. UBA4485 | reverse complement strand
GCCATGTTCAACGAGAAGAGCTGAGACCTGCTCCGTCGCGGTAGCGGGCTTGTGGGAGCTTGCCTTGCAAGCGAAAGGCCGGCTTTGCCGGCCGGCAGGATTCCAGAGGCGTTGTTGGCGCTGACGTTAGAAATGTCTCTGGAATCCTGCCGGGAGCTTCGCTCCCTTTCGCGGGCAAGGCCCGCTCGCACAAGGTGCCTGCCGCTGACAATCACGAGGAACCGTCATGTCCTATAACACACTCACCGTCACCACGGACGGCCATGTCGCGCGTATCACCCTGGACCGGCCGGACCGCCTCAACGCCATGAACGCCGACTTCTGGAACGAGCTGCCGGCGGCGGTGCGGGCGCTGGACGCCGGCGGCGATGTGCGTGCCATCGTCATCGACGCCAACGGCAAGCACTTCACCGCCGGCCTCGACCTGGGCATGTTTGGCGCGCCGCCGGACCCGGCCGACGTCACCGCCCGGGTGCAGAAAGCGGCGCGCTTCCGCCACAACACCGCGCTCATGCAGCAAACCTTCAGCGCCCTGGAAGACTGCCGCGTGCCGGTGATCGCTGCGTTGCACGGCGGCTGCATCGGCGGCGGCGTGGATCTGATCAGCGCCTGCGACCTGCGCTACGCCAGCCGCGACGCCTACCTCACCGTCTACGAAATCAACGTCGGCCTCACCGCCGACGTCGGCACCTTCCCCCGGCTGTGCAAACTGCTGCCCGAAGGCATCGTCCGTGAACTGGCCTACACCGGCCGGCGCATGGACGCGGAAGAGGGCGAACGCCGCGGTCTGTTCAACGAAATACTGGACAGCAAGGAAGCGACCCTGGAACGGGCGCTGGAAGTGGCGAAGGACATCGCCGATAAATCGCCGCTGGCGGTGCACGGCTGCAAGCGCATGATCACCTACGCCCGCGATCACAACACCGCCGACAGCCTCGATTACGTGGTCACCTGGAACGCCGGCATGCTGCACAGCGAAGAAGTCATGGCCGCCGTCACCGCCGGCAAAACCGGCGAGCCCGGCGACTATGTCCCCCTCCCACCCCTCAACGACGACGTCCAGGGCGGCGTGTAGGAGCGGGCCCCGCCCGCGAAAGGGAGCGAAGTTGTGCGAGCGGGCCTCGCCCGCGAAAGGGTGGCGCCAGCCACCCGGCGGGATGCCACAGACCTCTCTCCAGAGAGCCCGCGCCGGGATCGGGTGGGCCCGTCCAGGACACGCTGCAA
>DGNT01000182.1:0-23942 GCA_002389055.1 Alcanivorax sp. UBA4485 | reverse complement strand
CCGATCCCGGCGCTCCTTGGAAAATTCACCGCCGAGGGCGGCTACGAAGCGAGGTTTGTGGGAGCTTGCCTGCAAGCGAAAGGTCGGCATCAGCCGGCCGGCAGGATTCCAGAGACCTTGTTTGAGCTACCGTTAGACATGTCTCTGGCATCCTGCCGGGAGCTTCGCTCCCTTTCGCGGGCAGGGCCCGCTCCCACAAGGCCCGCCTTTACAGGCCCGCAAGTGGCGCGCTTCAGGCGCTGTGGAAGACGGATTTCACTTCGAGGAATTCTTCCAGGCCGTAAACGCCCCACTCGCGGCCCACGCCGGAGTGCTTGTAGCCACCGAAGGGGGCGGGCGGATCCAGCTGCGCGCCGTTCAGATGCACCATGCCGGTCCGCAAACGGGCGGCCACCTTGGCGGCGTCCTCTTCGCTGGCACCGTACACATAACCGGAAAGGCCGTAGTCTGAATCGTTGGCGATCGCCACCGCGTCGTCCACGTCCTTGTAGGGCAGCATCACCAGCACCGGCCCGAAGATCTCCTCACGGGCGATCAGCATCTGATTATTCACCTCGCTGAACACGGTGGGACGGGCGTAGAAACCGGTCTCCAGACCTTCCGGTTTGCCAGTGCCGCCGCACACCAGATTGGCGCCTTCGGACTGACCCTTCTCGATCATGGACTGCACGCGCTTGAACTGGCGTTCGTTGGCGATCGGGCCGATCACCGTGTCCTTGTCCGCCGGGTCGCCCACCTTCAGGCTCTCGCACACCTTGGCGGCGATCGCTTCGGCCTCGGCCAGCTTGTCCGCCGGCACCAGCATCCGCGACGGCGCGTTACAGCTCTGCCCGGTGTTGTTCATCATCGACGCCACACCGTGCTTCACCGCCTTCTCGAAATCCGCGTCCGGCAGAATGATATTGGCGGACTTACCGCCCAGCTCCAGCGACACCTTCTTAAACGTATCGGCGGCTTCCTTGGTCACCGAGGCGCCGGCACGGGTGGAACCGGTCAGGGACACCACGTCCACGCGCGGATCGGAAGACAGCATCGGGCCCACTTCCGCGCCGTCGCCGTAAATCATATTGAACACGCCCTTGGGCAGGCCCGCCTCGTCGATGATCTCGGCCAGCACATGGGCGGACAACGGCGCGAACTCGCTGGGCTTGAGCACCATGGTGCAGCCCGCCGCGATCGCCGGCGCCACCTTGCACATCACCTGGTTCATCGGCCAGTTCCACGGCGTAATCAGCGCGCACACACCCGCCGGCTCACGGCGCACATTGGCCCGGCCCAGCTTCTGCTCAAAGGGAAACTCCCGCGCCGACTCCAGGGCCGCCTTGGCATGGGCCAGGCCCATCGGCGCCTGCACCTTGGCCGCCAGGCTGTGGCGGGGCGCGCCCATCTCCCGGCTGATCGCCTCCGCCATATCGTCCAGACGGGACTGGTAGAGGCCCATGATCTTCTCCAGCATCGCCAGACGCTCTTCCAGCGGCGTCGCCGCGAAACCCTCGAACGCATCCCGCGCCGCCTGAATCGCCGCGTCCACATCCGCCTTACCGGCCAGATACACCGTGCCCTCGGACGCCTCCGTCGCCGGATTGATCACCTCATGGGCTTTCGCCTCAGCGCTGGGCTTCACCCAAGCGCCGTTAATGTAGAACTGGTCCAGATGTTTCATGAAACACTCTCCCGAAAAACGAAACACAAAAAGTCGGCCGCAAGCGTCCAGCCACAAACCGCAAGCTAGAACCAAACAACCGCACTTTGAAAGTCACAAGTTGAAAAACCACCTCAGGATGCCGCATCCAAGGTGAACGGGCCAGCAGCCGCACCGCAACAAGGGCACAATCAACGCCTCTGGCATCCTGCCGGCCGGCGAAGCCGGCCTTTCGCTTGCAAGCAAGCTCCCACAAGTAGGGCTCCGTAGAGCCCCTTGAGGCCGGCACCCTCGGGAGGGCTGGACCAGGAGCCCGCACCGCCGCAGGCGCAGGGTCCGGATGTCTCATCCAGGACTGTGTGAGGCAGGGAGCCGAACACAAGCCCCCAGGGACGGGTTCACGGCGGGTCCTGGATGAGACATCCGGACCCTGCGCCGTGCTACGGAGCCCCCAGTCCTCCCTATTTAGTGAAACAGCATTCCAAAATCTTGACCCCCCGTCCAGCTCATGTCATCTTCCAAAAAAAGCACAAACAAACTCCAGGAGACCCCCATGCAGCGTTTCGACCAGCGCAACGTCCTGATCACCGGTGCCGGCAGCGGCATCGGCCGCGCCGCCGCCCGCCGCTTCGCCGAAGAAGGCGCCCGCCTGGTGCTGGTGGACCGCAACCAGGAAGGCCTGGAAGAAACCGCCGCCGCGCTCCCCGAAGGCACCCAGGTCACCCTGCGCACCGTCGACGTTTCCGATGAACAGGCCGTCAACGCCCTGGTGGAAGACGTGCTCGCCGCCCACGGCACCCTGCACGCCCTGGTCAACAATGCCGGCATCGCCGGCCACGATTACTCCACCATCACCGACAGCGACACCGAAACCTGGCAGGCGATCCTGGGCGTCAACCTGATGGGGCCGATGTTCTTCATCCGCGCCGTCGGTAAGCACATGCAGGCCCAGGGTGGTGGCGCCATCGTCAACACCGCGTCGGTGGCCGGCATCCGCTCCGGCGCCGGCGGCAACGCCTACAGCGCCTCCAAGGCGGCCGTCATCAACCTGACCAAGACCGCCGCCTGCGACCTGGGCCAGTACAACGTGCGCGTCAACGCGGTCTGCCCCGGCCTGATCGAAACCGGCATGACCAAGCCGGTGTTCGATTACGCCCGCGACAACAACAAAGAGCAGAAACTGGGCAGCCGCTGCGAATTGCGCCGCTACGGTCGCCCGGAAGAAATCGCCGCGGCCATGGCGTTCCTGGCCAGTGACGACGCCAGCTACATCACCGGCCAGGCGCTGGCGGTGGACGGCGGCAATACCGCCTCGCTCAACCTGCCGGGCATGAAGCACTGAGCCTGTACAGGACGGCTTGGCCGAAGGTAGAACGCCCGTGCCCTCCTAAGTGAAATGGGTTTTTGTTATATTTGCGGGCTTTATGCACAACTATAAAAGCGACGAATAAAACAACAGCGGGCCCGATGCGTGTGATTTGCAAGCCGGGACCCGCTGATCCCGAAGCCTGAATTGAGGAATTGCCACATGCGACGAGCCGCTCTTGGAAAGGACGGGTCCGCGGATAAGGACCGTAATTTTGTTACCGCGTTGGCGCGCGGCCTGGAAATCCTGCGTTGTTTCGGTCCCTCCGACGAATACCTGGGCAACGCGGAGCTGGCCAAACGCACCAGCATCCCCCGTCCCACCGTATCGCGGATGACCGCCACGCTGACCCAGCTCGGCTATCTGCGTTACGCCGAGAACCTGGAAAAGTACCGGCTCGGCCCCGGCGTTCTGGATCTGGGCTACCGCTATCTGGCCAGCGAAGGGGTGCGCGACATCGCCCGGCCCTTCATGCAGGAGCTGTCCGACGCCACCGATTGCCTGGTCGCCATCGGCGCCCCGGACGGCGCGTCCATGACCTACATCCAGGTGTGTCAGGGCTCCGGCCCGCTGGTACTGCGCCTGACCGTGGGCTCGCGGGTGGCGATCGGTACCTCCGCGGTGGGCCGCGCGTTCCTGGCGGCACTGCCGGCCAAGGAGCGCGAGCCCTACTACGAAGCGATCCGCGCCCAGAACCCGGATGCCTGGCCGGACATCCAGCGCGGCCTGGAGCGTGCCTTCAAGGAATACGAGCAGTACGGGTTCGTCACTTCCGACGGCGAATGGAACCGGGACGTGAGCGCCGTGGGCGTGCCGCTGATCCTGGATAACGGCGGCCAGGTGGTGCCGTTCAACTGTGGCGGCTCGTCCCTGCGGCTGAGCCGCCGCATCCTGATCGAGAACCTCGGCCCGCGCCTCAAGGAAGTGGTCGAGCAGGTCCGGCAAATGGTGCAGGGCCGGGATATCTAAGAGAGAAATGAATGACCAGTAGCAGTAGCGCCTCACCGGCGTCCGAATACACCATGGCCACCGCCACCGCCAAATTCAGCCATGGTTTCCCGGCCCTGCTGGGGCTGGAATTTCTGGAATGGGAAGAGGGCAGGGTGGTGGTCGGCATGCAGGTCGACCAACGCCACCTTAATCTGGGCGGCCGGGTGCACGGCGGTGTGCTCGCCACTCTGCTGGATGTGGCCGGCGCCTGCGCCGGCACCTTTTGCCCCTACCCGGACCGCATCCGCAAGGCGCTCACCCTGTCCATGACCACCACCTTCACCGGCCAGGCCGGCCCCGGCTACATCCGCGCCATCGGCGTCAAACGGGCCGGCGGCAGCCGCATCTTCAATTCCACCGTGGAAGTGTACAGCGAGGACGACACCCTGCTGATCCTCGGCGAGGGCACCTTCCGGCTGCGCAGCGACTCCCAGGACCCGCGCGGCGCACCGGTCGCTTAAACCTCTTTTACACCCGGGCGGGCTTGCCCCGCTTGAACGGCGCCTCCCTGGCCCTCAGGCCTGTGTTCAGGAACACAGTGATTGCCGAAAGGAGGCACCATGACTACCTATATCGTCGCCAGTAACGCCGCCCACGCCCGGGTGTTCGCCCACGAAGTGGGTACCTTCAAGGAAATCGACCAGCTCGATCACCCGGAAAGCCAGGCCCACGCGGGCGACCTGCGCACCGGTGGCGAGGGCGCCGAGGGCAGCGGTGCCGGGCACGGCAATCCGCGCGCCACCGGCAACCAGCAGGCGACCTCGGACAAACACGCCGCCTTTTTCGCCAAGGAAGTGGCCGAGTACATGAAAAGCAATCTGGAGCAGGGCCGCGCCGACCGCTTCATCCTGGTCGCCGAGCCCCGCTTTCTCGGCGCCCTGCGCGATAAGCTCGACCACACCACCCGTGATGCGGTGAGCCGCGAAATCGATAAGGACCTGACCAAGCAGAACGCGGACGACATCCGCAAAAAACTGGACCTGTGAGGGGCGTAAGACTTTAGGAGGATATTCACGCCATCGTGCCGCCGGGGGGCGCCCGGTCGTGGTAAATTCGGCGTTATGATTCTAATAAGACGTCTAACGGGCCGATAACCATGTACCAGGTGCTGATCGCCGACGACCACCCGCTGTTCCGCGAGGCCATTGCCCGGGTGATCGACGACGGCTTCCCCGGCAGCACGCTGCTGGAGGCGTCCGACCTGGACACCGCCCTGGATCTGGCCGGTCGCCACGACGACCTGGATCTGGTGCTGCTGGATCTCAACATGCCCGGCATGCAGGGCCTCGGCGGCCTGGTGCGGCTGCGCAATCTGTTTCCCACCCTGCCGGCGGTGATCGTGTCCGCCGAGGAAGAGAAGCGGGTGATTCTGCAGACCATCACCTACGGCGCCGTCGGTTTCATTACCAAATCCACCCCCCGCAAGCAGATGATCCAGGCGCTGGAGCAGGTGCTGGCGGGCTCCATCTATTTGCCGGCGGACATCATCCGCGCGGGCGCCGGCTCCGATGCCGGCAACGAAAGCGCCACCGCGCGCCGCGAGCCGGAGGATATCTCCGAGGTGCTCGCCACCCTCACCCGCAAGCAGCTCCAGGTGTTCGAGCGCATGTCGCGGGGCGAATCCAACAAGGTCATCGCCTACCAGCTCAATATCGCCGAAAGCACGGTGAAGGCCCATGTGTCTGCGATCCTGCGCAAGCTGGGCGCCACCAACCGGGTGCAGGCGATCCTGTCCGCGGGCGACATCGATTTTTCCGCCTACTTGCGTGCGCCACGGGTGAGAAATCCATGAACGCGATTTCACCGAGCGCCGTGCTCACCGCGTTCAGCGACGCCCGCGACGAGCGTCAGGCCGCCGCCGAGCTGGCGGAAAAACTGCGCCACGCCAACCTCGGCTGCGTGGTGTTCTTCTGTTCCATCGACTACCGGCTCGACCGCCTGGCCGGGGCCCTCGCCGAAGCGTTCGGCGACCTGCCGCTGTGCGGCTGCACCTCCGCCGGCGAGATCACCAGCCGTGGTTATGACAGCGGCACCATTGTCGCCATCGGCTTCGACCGCCGCTTCTTCTCGGTGGGCGCGCGTCTGATCGAGCGGCTCGACGGCTTCAGCCTGGCCGATGCCCAGCAGCTCACCGACAGCCTGCTGTGCGAATGCCGGGCCGCGTCCGTGGCCCGGGTCGACGCCGACAACACCTTCGTGCTCACCCTGCTGGACGGTCTCTCGGTCAATGAGGAGCTGGTGCTCGCCACGCTCAACTCGGCGCTGGGCAGCATCACCAGCCTGGGCGGCTCCGCCGGCGACGACTACCGGCTGTCCGGTACCTACGTCTACAGCGACGGCGCCTTCCACAGCAACGCCGCCATGGTGCTGATGATCAACAGCACCTTGGATTTCGAGGTGTTCAGCTTCCATCACCTGCGCCCGGCCACGGTGAAACTGGTGGTCACCGCCGCCGACGCCGAACGGCGGGTGGTCCAGGAGCTCAACGCGGAACCGGCGGCGGAAGCCTACGCCCGCCTGGTCGGCGTGCCGGTGGCGGAACTGGACGACGTGGTGTTCGCCCGTTACCCGCTCGCTGTGCGCATCAACAACGACTACTACGCCCGCTCGATTCAGCGGGTCAACGACGACCTCAGCCTGTCGTTTTACTGCGCGGTGGAAAACGGCATCGTGCTCACCGCCATGCACACCGGCTCGATTCTCGACGAGCTGGACCAGACCCTCAGCGACATCGAGGAGCGCCTCGGCCCGGCCTGGGTGACGCTGGGCTGCGATTGCTGCCTGCGCCGCCAGGAAATCGAAGCGGACGGCACCGTCGACCAGGCCTCGGCGCTGCTGCGCCGGCACAGCGTGGTGGGCTTCAACACCTACGGCGAGCAGTTCAACGGCATGCACATCAACCAGACCATGACGGGGGTGGCGATTGGCCGAAAACAACGCGCCCGACAATGAGCCGGCGTCACCCTGGGACCTCCACGAAGCGCGTCTGATGGCGGAAAACGCCCGCCTGCGCCGCATCTGCGATGCGCTCATCGAACGGGTGGAAGAGAGCAACGTGGCGCCCACCGCGCCCTACGCCGCCTTCCAGCACTCGGTGGTGCTGGCCGAGCAGGTGCGCGAGCGCACCCAGGCCCTGCGCGAAGCGAACCAGCAACTGCTGGACGAAATCGAAGAGCGCCGGCGGGTGGAATCGCGGCTGCGCGAGGCCACCGAAAAAGCCGAGCGCGCCAACATCTCCAAGACCAAGTTCGTGGCCGCCGTCAGCCATGATCTGATGCAGCCGCTCAACGCCGCCCGCCTGTTCACCAGCGCCCTGCAGGACCAGCCCGACCACAACACCCAGTTCATGCTCAGCCATATCGACACCGCGCTGCTGGATCTGGAATCGCTGATCACCACCCTGGCCGACGCCTCCAAGCTCGACGCCGGCGTGGTCAGCGCCGAACCGGGGGTGTTCCCCCTGCGCCGTCTGCTCGACGTGCTCGCCGAGGAATACCGGCAAATGGCCGCCGCCAAGGGGCTGCGCCTGCGCTACGTGCCCAGCTCGGCGGTGGTGCGCTCCGACCCACAGTTGCTCAGCCGCGTGATGCGCAACCTGCTCTCCAACGCGGTGCGCTACACCGACCAGGGTTCGATTTTGCTCGGCTGCCGCCGGCGCGGCGAGCGGGTGGAAGTGGTGGTGGCGGACACCGGCATCGGCATCGGCGACGATCAGATCGGCGATATTTTCCAGGAATTCAAACGCGGCGCCCGGGCGGTCAAATACCACGAGCGGGGCCTCGGCCTGGGCCTGTCCATCGTCGAAAAAATCAGCCGTATCCTCGATCACCCGCTGACGGTGCGCTCGCGGGAAAACCGGGGCTCGCGCTTCGCCCTGCAATTGCCGCTGGCGCGGCTCAGCGCCGCCGAGGCCCGCGCCATGGAACCGGCCGCCGACGCCGGGCGCACCCTGGCCGGGCGCCGCGTCTGGGTGGTCGATAACGACCGTGCCATCTGCTCCGGCATGCGCACCCTGCTGGAACAATGGGGCTGCCGGGTGGCGGCGGCGGAATCCGTGGCGGCGCTGGCCGAGCACCTGGACCCGCGCCTCGACCCGGCCGACGTGCTGCTGATGGACTACCACCTGGATCCCGGCGGCGACAACGGCATGACCGTCGCCGACGCCCTCAACCGCGACCGCCGTCGGGCCGGCGCCGACCCCCTGCCGGTGATCATGCTCACCGCCGACCGCGGCCCCTACCTGAAGCAGCGCTGCGCCCGCGACGGCCACACCCTGATCTACAAACCGGTCAAACCGATGAAGCTCAAACTGGCCTTGCAGCACACCCTCACACGGGCGCCGGCCACCAGCGGCCCCGCGACTAAATAAGGGGGGCGTTTAGTACCGAAGTAGCATTCGGGCCACCGGGTATCGGCGATAACCTCAAGGAAATACACGCCACGAGGTGTCCCGACATGATCTATCACAATCCCGGCAGCGAAGGCGCGGTCGTCGCCTTCAACGAACGCTACGACAACTACATCGGCGGCCAGTGGGTGGCGCCCGTCAAAGGCCAGTACTTCGACAACGTCAGCCCGGTCAACGGCCGGGTGTTCTGCCAGATTCCGCGCTCCTCCGCCGAGGACATCGACCTGGCGCTGGACGCCGCCCACCGCGCGGCCCCCGCCTGGGGCAAAACCTCCGCCGCCGAGCGCGGCAACCTGCTGCTCAAGATCGCCGACCGCATCGAGCAAAACCTGGAAGCCCTGGCCGTCGCCGAAACCTGGGACAACGGCAAAGCGGTGCGCGAAACCCTCAACGCCGACATCCCGCTGGCGGTGGATCACTTCCGCTATTTCGCCGGCTGCATCCGCGCCCAGGAAGGCACCGCCGCCGACATCGACGCCAACACCGTGGCCTACCATTTCCATGAACCGCTGGGCGTGGTGGGGCAGATCATCCCCTGGAATTTCCCGATCCTGATGGCCACCTGGAAGCTGGCGCCGGCGCTCGCCGCCGGCAACTGCGTGGTGCTCAAGCCCGCCGAACAGACCCCGGCGTCGATCCTCAAGCTGATGGAAATCATCGGCGACCTGCTCCCCGAAGGCGTGCTCAACATCGTCAACGGCTACGGCGAGGAAGCCGGCCAGGCCCTGGCCTCCAGCAAGCGCATCGCCAAGATCGCCTTCACCGGCTCCACCCCGGTGGGCTCGCACATTCTCAAATGCGCGGCGGAAAACATCATTCCCTCCACCGTGGAGCTGGGCGGCAAATCCCCCAACATTTATTTCTCCGACATCATGAAGGCGGAGCCGGAGTTCATCAGTAAAGCGGTGGAAGGTCTGGTGCTGGCGTTCTTCAACCAGGGCGAAGTGTGCACCTGCCCGTCACGGGCGCTGATCCAGGAAGACATGTACGACGAGTTCATGGCCATGGTGCTGGAACGCACCAAAACCATTAAGCGCGGCAACCCCCTGGACACCGACGTGCAGGTGGGTGCTCAGGCCTCCCGCGAGCAGTTCGACAAGATCATGTCCTACATGGAAGTGGCCCGGAACGAGGGCGCCCAGTTCCTCACCGGCGGCGACAAGGAAACCCTGGACGGCGACCACGGCGAGGGCTATTACATTCAGCCCACGCTGCTCAAGGGCGACAACAAAATGCGCGTGTTCCAGGAAGAAATCTTCGGGCCGGTGGTGGCCGTCACCACCTTCAAGGACGAAGCGGAAGCCCTGGCCATCGCCAACGACACCGAGTTCGGCCTCGGCGCCGGCGTCTGGAGCCGCGACATGAACGTGGCCTTCCGCATGGGCCGCGGCATCCAGGCCGGCCGCGTGTGGACCAACTGCTACCACGCCTATCCGGCCCACGCCGCCTTCGGCGGCTACAAGAAATCCGGCATCGGCCGCGAGACCCACAAGATGATTCTCGACCACTACCAGCAAACCAAGAATCTGCTGGTCAGCTACGACATCAATCCGCTCGGCTTTTTCTGAACCGGCTCGGGAGAGCCGACCCCCCCAAGGCTTGTGTTTGCCTTGACCCTTTTCCCCGCCCCATCCCCTGGGGCGGTTTTTTTGGTTTGAGCGGGGGGGGACTCCATCAGGGGCGAGGTACCGGGCAGGGCTGCCCAGGGCACGCCGCGAGTACATCCCTGTAGGCTCGGATTTGGCCATCCCTGGCCAAATACGGTCCTGGGCAGCCCTGCCCGGTACCTCGCTGATGCGAAGCGTTCACCGCCACGGGTCACAAAACCGCCAGGACCTTTCTACGAAGCTCGGATTGTGGGAGCTTGCCTTGCAAGCGAAAGGCCGGCTTTGCCGGCCGGCAGGATTCCAGAGAGGGTGTTTGTGCTGCGGTTAGAAAGGTCTCTGGGATCCTGCCGGGAGCTGCGCTCCCTTTCGCGGGCAAGGCCCGCTCCCACAACAACCAGTTCTTTAGCAGCCGTGGCGGTGAAGTTTCCAAGGAGCGCCGGGCTCACCCGATCCCGGCGCGGGCTTTCTGGAGGGGCCGGCTGCCGAAGAATCACCAGGCGTAGGAGGCGCCGGCGTAGAAGTGCCGGCCCGGGGCGGGCTCGAAGTAGCCGCGGTCGGCGGGGTCGGGCCGGTCGCTGTTCGCGTTGATGCGCAGGTTGCTGAAGTAGTCTTCGTCGAACAGATTGTTGACCCCGGCGTGCAGGGTCAGCTCGCCGCGGTTCAGGCGCCAGGCCTTGCCGCCGCGCAGACCGGCTACTACGTAGTCGTCCACTTCCGTTTCATTGGTGTTCTCGGCGAACACGTCGCTGCTGTATTGCGCGTTGGCGATCAGGAACAGGCCGTCGACGCCGCGCCAGGCGGCTTCCGCGAACAGGTGGTGGCGGGGCAGGCCGGGCAGCCGGTTGCCGCTCACGTCCTCATCCTGCTGGTCGTCGTAGAACCGTTGGAACTGGTAGTCGGAGTAGGTGTACGCCAACGTCAGCGTTAGGGTGTCGGTGGTCAGGTGCTCCAGCATCAGCTCGGCGCCGTCGCGGCGGGTGCGGGCGGCGTTGTCGTAGAAGGTGCGCCCGCCCAGTTCGTAAGGGGTGATTTCGTCGCGCACCTCGACCCGGAACAGCGCCAGTTCGTAGAACAGCCGGTCGCCCAGCTGGCCGCGCCCGCCGATTTCCCGGTTGAGCGCTTTCTGCGGCTCCAGGTCCGGGTTGAAGCCGCCGGCGCCGGACGGGTTGGCGAGCTCGGTGAAGGTGGGCGTTTCGAAGGCGTTGCTGACCGTGGCGTAGACGCCGTGGCGGGGGTGGTAGCGCCAGTTGAGGCCAGCGCTGTAGCTGCTTTCGGTGAAGTCCTGGTCGCCGCTGTCGTCGCCGTCGGCGAGCAGGTCGTCGTCGATGTCCAGGCGCACCCGGTCGGCGCGGGCGCCCAGGGACAGGGTCAGGGCGTCGCTGAGGTCGGTATCGGTCTGCACGAATACGCCGCTGGCGGTGGCGGTCTGGTCTTCGTCGGCGGTCAGGCCGGTGACCTGGCCGTCCGCGTTCACCGAACGGCGCCCCCGGTCGTCGCGCTGCTGGTCCGCGTCCACGCCCACCAGGAAGCGGTGCGCCAGGCCGAACGCCCGCACCCGGTCCACGTACTCGAGGCGTACACCGTAGAACAACCGCTCATAGTCGATCAGGCTGCTGCCGGGGAAGGGCAACTGCTGGGTGAAATCCCGTTGCGTGACGAAGGCGCGGGCGCGCAGCTCCCCGC
The DNA here is from genome assembly GCA_002389055.1 of Alcanivorax sp. UBA4485. Lineage (GTDB taxonomy): Bacteria > Pseudomonadota > Gammaproteobacteria > Pseudomonadales > Alcanivoracaceae > Alloalcanivorax. The sequence continues at coordinate 12,246 of DGNT01000182.1, read as the reverse complement.
CCAGGCTACGGTCCCGGTAGAGCACGCCGAGCCGTTGCTGGCTGACTTCCTGGCCGGCGTCCAGCAGGTTGGAAAAGCGCGCCGCCTGGTCCCGGTCTTCTTCCACCTGGGCGCGGGTCAGGCCGCCCGGGTCCTGGGCCACCGGCGTGTCCATGGCGATGAAGAACAATTCCAGGTCCCGGTCTTCGGAGAGCGCCCGGCCCACCCGCGACGTGAGCAGATACTTTTCCATCTCGCTCTGCTCGCGCTGCCCCTGATAGCGCAGCCCGGTCAGGCTCAGGTAATGATGGTTGCCGCCGTCCGCGCCGCCCAGCTGCAGGCGGGTCTTGCGGAAGCCGTCGCTGCCGCCGGCCACGCTGAAGCGCTGCGGATACACCAGGTCGGCGCCGCTGCGGGTGGTCATGTCCACCACGCCGCCGCTGGCGTTGCCGTACAGCACCGACGCCGGCCCGCGCAGCACGGTCAGTGATTCCAGCGCGTCCAGGTCGATGGCGTCCACCTGCGACTGGCCGTCGGGCAGGGTTTCCGGGAAGCCGTCCACGTTGAGGCGCAGGCCGCGCACGCCGAATGGCGCCCGCGCGCCGAAGCCACGGCTGGACAGGCGCAGGCCCTGGGCGAAGTTGTAGCGGTTCTGCAGATAGAGCCCGGGCACCCGCGCCAGGCTCTCGTCCAGTTGCAGGCCGGGCTGGCCCTGTTGGGTTTGTTGGGTGTCCACCACGGTGGCGGCGCCGGGCAGATCGGCCAGATCGCGCTCCAGGCGCGTGCCGCCCACGGTCACCGTTTCCAGCCGGTTGCCACCGTCCCCGGAGGGGGCCTGGGCGGTCGCCAGCGCCGGGAAAACAGAAAGCAGAAGGGCGGTCAGAGGCAACGACGGGCGAACCGGGTGGCCCATGGGCGAACTCCTTGTCGGGCGGAAGGGCGGAGACGCCAGTGTGTTGGATTCGGCGGCGCTAATCCAACTTGCCCACCTGGATGGCGCGGTCGGGGAACACGCCGCCGCCCAGGGCCCGGTACAGGGTGATGCGGTTGGCCAGCTTCTGCAGGCGCACGGAAACCAGCTCCTGTTCCGCGCTCAGCAGCTCGCGGCGCGCGTCCAGCACCGCCAGGTAGTCGTCGGCGCCCTGTTCGTAGCGGGCTTGCGCCAGGGTCAGGCTGCGGCGGGTGGCGGTGACCAGGGCACTTTGCGCCTGCTCTTGCTCGGTGAAGCTGCCGCGCGCCTGCAGCGCGTCGGAGACTTCCTGGAACGCGGTCTGGATGGTCTGCTCGTAGCGGGCCACGTTCTGGTCGCGGCGCACTTCGGCCAGGTCCAGGTTGGCCCGGTTGCGACCGCCGCTGAAGATCGGCAGGGAAATACTCGGCGAGAACGACCAGCTTTCCGAGCCGCTGTCGAACAGGCCGGACAGTTCGCTGCTGGCGGTGCCGGCGGAGCCGGTCAGGGTAATGCGCGGGAAGAACGCCGCCCGCGCCGCTCCGATGTTGGCGTTGGCCGCTTTCAGATTGTATTCGGCCTGCTGGATATCCGGCCGCTGGCGCAGTACCGCCGAGGGCACCCCGGCGGGGATTTCCGGCAGCGCCGCCAACTCACTGTCCAGATCCTCCGCCGGGCTGTCCGGCAGCGGCGGCAGCGGGGCGCCCACCAGCACCGCCAGGGCGTTGCGGTCCTGGGCCACCAGCCGCGTGAAGCGAGCCTGGTTGGCGCGCGCGGTTTCCAGTGCCACCTGCGCCTGGCGCAGCTCCAGTTCCGAACCCAGGCCCAGATCAATGCGGCCTTCCACCAGGTCCAGGGATTCCTGCTGGGCCTCCACGGTTTCCCGGCTGATGCGCAGATTACGGCGGTCCGCCTGCAGCGTCAGCCAGGCGTTCGCCACCTCCGACACCAGCGTGATGTGGGCGCTGCGGCGCGCTTCCTCGGTGGCCAGATACTGCTGCAGGGCGGATTGCTTCAGGCTGCGCAGCCGCCCGAACAGATCCACCTCGTAGGCGGCCACGCCCAGGCCCACGCTGTACTGGGTCTGGATCTCGCTGTCGCCGGTCTGGGTCAGATCCGCCGGCAGGCGCTGGCGAGTCCCGTCGCCGTCCACGGACAGCTCCGGGTACAGCGCCGAGCCCTCGATGCGGTACTGGGCACGGGCCTCGGCCACGTCCAGCAGCGCCAGACGCAGGTCCCGGTTGTTGCTCAGCGCGGTGCGGATCAGCTGCTGCAACTGTGGATCCTGAAACAGGGCTTCCCAGCCCGGCAGCACCAGTGGGTCGTCGGCCCCGCCGTCACCGGCGATGGCCGGCACCGGCGACGCCGGCTGCTGGTAATCCGGCGCCAGGGTGCAGCCGGCGATGGCCAGCGTGGCGAGCAGCGCGGTCAGGGCTTTCGGGTTCATTCTCGCACCTCTTTCTTACCGGTCAGCGGCACGCCGGACAACTTGCGCACCACCACGTAGAACAGCGGGATAAAGAAGATCGCCAGCACCGTGGCGGCGGTGATGCCGCCGAACACGCCGGTACCGATCGCGTTACGCGCCCCGGAGCCGGCGCCGCTGCTCAGCATCAGCGGCGTTACGCCCAGGCCGAACGCCAGCGAGGTCATCAGAATCGGACGCAGCCGCATACGGGTCGCCTCCAGGGTGGCGTCCAGCAGGGCGCGGCCCTGGTCCTCCAGGTCCTTGGCGAACTCGGCGATCAGAATCGCGTTCTTCGCCGACAGGCCGATGGTGGTCAACAGCCCCACCTGGAAGAAGACGTCGTTCTCGAGCCCGCGCAGGGTGGCGCCGAACACCGCGCCGATAATGCCCAGCGGCACCACCAGCATCACCGCGAACGGAATCGACCAGCTTTCATAGAGCGCCGCCAGGCTCAGGAACACCACCAGCAACGACAGCGCGTACAGCAGCGGCGCCTGGTTACCGGACTGGCGCTCCTGGAAGGACAGGCCGGTCCATTCGTAACCAATGCCCGCCGGCAGGTCCGCCGCCAGCGATTCCATCGCCGCCATGGCTTCACCGGTACTGTGGCCGGGCGCCGCATTACCCTGGATGTTCATCGACGACAGGCCGTTATAGCGCTCCAGCTGCGGCGAACCGTAGATCCACTCGCCGCTGGCGAAGGTCGAGAACGGCACCATTTCGCCGGCGTCGTTGCGCACGTACCAGTCGCCGATGTCCTCGGGCAGCATGCGGAAGGGCGCGTCGCCCTGCACATAGACCCGTTTCACCCGACCCCGGTCGACGAAGTCGTTCACATAGCTGGAGCCCCAGGCCACCGCCAGGGTGTTGTTGATCTGCGACAGGGAGATGCCCATCGCCTGCGCTTCCGCGCGGTCCACGTTGAGCTTGTACTGGGGCGTATCCGCCAGGCCGTTGTGACGCACTCCGGCCAGCGCCGGATGCTGATTGGCGGCGCCCAGCAACTGATCGCGGGCCGCGGACAGTGCCTCGTGGCCGAGGCCCGCCTGGTCCTGCAACTGGAAGTTAAAGCCGTCGGAGGTGCCCAGCGCCGGAATCGAAGGCGGGTTGAGAGCAAAAATCACCGCCTCGCGGATGGTCGAGAAATAGCCCATGGAGCGCTGTACCACATTCTGCACGCCGTCCGTGGACAGGTCCCGTTCCGACCAGTCCTTCAGGCGTACGAAGGCGATGCCCGAGTTCTGGCCACGGCCGGCGAAGCTGAAGCCGGCCACGGTGAAGATCGATTCCACCGCGCCCTGCTCCTCGTTGAGGAAGTAGTTCTCCATCTTCTTCAGCACTTCGATGGTCTGCCCCTGGGTGGAGCCCACCGGCAGCTGCACCTGGGTGAGCATGATGCCCTGGTCCTCATCGGGCAAAAACGCCGACGGCAGACGCATGAAGGCGAACGCCAGCACGCCGACAATGGCCACGTAGATCAGCAGGTAGCGGCCACGGCGGCCGATGATTTTTTCCACCCGGCTCTGGTAGCCACGGCTGGCGCGGTCAAAGTTGCGGTTGAACCAGCCGAAAAAGCCCTTGGTTTTCTGGTGGTCGGCGTGGATCGGCTTGAGCATGGTGGCGCACAGCGCCGGCGTCAGAATCAACGCCACCAGCACCGACAGCACCATGGCGGACACAATGGTGATCGAGAACTGGCGGTAAATGGCGCCGGTGGAGCCGGGGAAGAACGCCATCGGAATAAACACCGCGGACAGCACCAGGGCGATGCCCACCAGCGCGCCGGTGATCTGGCCCATGGATTTGCGTGTTGCCTCCCGGGGCGAGAGGCCGTCCTCTACCATCACCCGTTCCACGTTCTCCACCACCACGATGGCGTCGTCCACCAACAGGCCGATGGCCAGCACCATGCCGAACATGGTCAGGGTGTTCACGGTAAAGCCGAACGCCAGCAGAATCGCGAAGGTGCCCAGCAACACCACCGGCACCGCGATGGTGGGAATCAGCGTGGCGCGGAAATTTTGCAGGAACAGGAACATCACCAGGAACACCAGGGCGATGCCTTCAAACAGGGTTTTCACCACCTCCATGATGGAGATTTCCACGAACGGAGTGGTGTCGTAGGGGTAGGAGACCTGGATGTTGTCCGGGAACAGCGGGCGCAGCTCTTCCAGCTTGGCGCGTACCGCCTCGGCGGTGTCCAGCGCATTGGCGCCGGTCGCCAGGTTGATACCCAGGCCCGCCGCCGGCGAGCCGTTGAAGCGGCCCTGCACCTGATAGTTTTCCGAGCCCAGTTCCACCCGCGCCACGTCGCCCAGCAACACCCGCGAGCCGTCGTCGTTGACGCGCAGCAGAATCCGTTTGAACTCATCCGGGTCTTCCAGCCGCGTCTGCGCGATGATCGAGGCGTTCAGTTGCTGGCCTTCCACCGCCGGCGCACCGCCCAGCTGGCCGCCGGCCACCTGGTTGTTCTGCGCCTCCACCGCGGCGATCACGTCCGCCGGAGTGAGGTTGTACTGGTTCAGGTCATCCGGGTTGAGCCAGATGCGCATCGCGTACTGGGAGCCGAACAACTGAATCTGGCCCACGCCCTGCACCCGGCTCATCGGGTCCTGCACATTGGCGGCGACGAAATCGGCCAGGTCCGAGCGGCTCATGGAGCCGTCCTTGGAGTTGAACGCCACCACCATCAGGAAGGAGTCCGAGGACTTGGTCACCTGCACGCCTTGCTGCTGCACTTCCTGCGGCAGCAACGGCGTCGCCAGTTGCAGTTTGTTCTGCACCTGTACCTGAGCGATGTCCGGGTTGGTGCCCGGTGCGAAGGTGATCGCGATCTGGGCATTGCCCGCCGAGTCACTGGTGGAAGTGATGTACAGCAGGTTGTCGATGCCGTTCATTTGCTGCTCGATCACCTGGGTGACCGAGTCTTCCACCACCTTTGCCGAGGCCCCCGGGTAGGTGGCCTCGATGGTCACCTCCGGCGGCGCCACCGTGGGGTACTGCTCCACCGGCAGGTTGTAGATCGAAAGCACCCCGGCGAGCATCATGACGATGGCGATCACCCAGGCGAAAATCGGTCTGTCGATAAAAAATCTGGCCATGATAATCCCCGATTACTGGTTTTCGCCGCCGCCCATCTGGGCGCCGCTTGAAGCCGGGTTCTCGCCGCCGAGACCTTCCTGCCGCTCTTGCTGCTTCTGTTCGGGCGGCGTCTCGCCTTTTTCCGCCTGCGGGCCGGCCTCGGCCTGTTCTTCATCCACCTTCACCGGCTTGATGGTCATGCCCGGCTGGATTTTTTGCAGGCCTTCCACGATCAAGCGGTCGCCGCCGCTCAGGCCTTCCGCGATCAACCAGCGGTTGCCCACGGCCCGTTCGGTGGTCACGTTGCGCCGCTCCACCTGGTCGTTCTCGTTGATCACCATGGCCGTGGCCTGGCCGGTGGAGTCCCGGGCCACGCCCTTCTGCGGCACCAGGATCGCGTCGCTGCGCTCACCCTCGGGGAGTTTGGCGCGCACGAACATGCCCGGCAGCAGGTCGCCGTCCGGGTTGGGGAACAGGGCCCGCAGCGTCACCGAGCCGGTGCTTTCTTCCACCGCGTACTCGGAGAACTGCAGCACGCCCTCGTGCTTGTACTCGCTGCCGTCTTCCATCAGCAGGGTGACCCGCGCCTTGTCGTCGCCCACCTTTTCCAGCTCGCCGTTTTCCAGCGCCTGACGCAGGCGGCGCAGCTCCCGGGCGGACTGGGTCAGATCCACGTAAATCGGGTCCAGCTGGCGGATCGTGGCCAGAGTCTGCGCCTGGTTGGCGGTCACCAGCGCCCCGGCGGTCACCGCGGAGCGGCCGATGCGGCCACTGATGGGCGCCTCCAGGGTGGTGTAATCCAGGTTGGTGCGGGCGCTGCTCAGCGCCGCCCGGGCCGCCGCCACCTGGGCCTGGTTCTCGCCCAGCGCGGCCTCCGCTTCGTCATACTCCTGCTGGCTCACCGCTTTCATATCCAGCAGCTTCTCGAACCGCTCCGCGCGCAGCCGGGTGGACTTCAGCGTCGCCTGGGCCCGCGCCAGCTCCGCCCGGGCGCTCTCCACATCCGCCTGGTACAGGCTGTCGTCGATGCGGTACAGCGGCTCGCCTTTCTCCACCAGCTGGCCTTCCTCGAACAGCCGCTCCTCGATGATGCCGTTGACCTGCGGGCGCACCTCGGCCACCTGGTGCGGGGTGGTGCGGCCGGGCAACTCGCTGGTGAGGGTGAACGGCTCGGGCGTGACAGCGATAAAGCCGGCTTCCGGTGGCGGCCGATCGCCGCCCGTCTGGTCGTCGCCGCCGCAGGCGGCCAGGGCGAGACTGAGAAATAGGGCAATCGGTAAAGCAACCGGAGCTGTGCGCATGGGAACCTCGGTTTTTCTATTAAAAGCGGATGGAAAAACAGCTTGGGAGTATACATACATTCAGAAACGTATGTATAGTGAATAAACTATGAAACAACCGTGCATCATCACAGGAGTAGCCGATGGTCAGGCGCACTAAGGCGGAAGCCCTCGAAACCCGCGAGCAGATCATTGATGCCGCCGAGCGCGTGTTTCATAAAAAGGGTGTGTCCCGTTCCTCGCTGAATGACATCGCCGAGGAAGCGGGCGTCACCCGTGGTGCGATCTACTGGCATTTCAAGAACAAGCACGATGTCTTCGTGGCCATGACCGAACGGCACCGGCTGCCCATGGAATCCCTCTCCCAGCAAGCGGAAAGCCCGGACGAGACCGACCCGCTGGGCAAGCTCCGCGAACTGTTGATCTATGTGCTCCACGATACCGTGCGAGATCCGTGCCGGAAACGTGTGTTCGAAATCATCTTCCACAAATGCGAGTTCACCGCCCAGACCGACCCGCTCATGGCCAGGCAACAAGAGACCTACCTGGACGGCTCCGACATGATTCGCCGTACTCTCAATAATGCCATCGCCCAAGGGCAGCTGCCCGACACGCTCAATATCGAGCGCGCCATCACCATGTTGCACGTGCAGATGACCGGCATGCTCTACACCTGGCTGCTGATTCCCGAGGCCTTCGACCTGGAAGCGGAGGCCGAACACTTCGTTGATTGCTACCTGGGCAGCCTGCGCGAGTGCCCGTCCCTGTCCGGTCGGTAATTTCGGAACATCGTTCCGAAAAATTTGACGCGACCATCCGGTCATGCCACATTTCGGGGCCGATTCAAGACCAGAATAAACACCGAGGAGAGCCCCCCGATGTTGCCCCTTTCCGACCGGGCCCAGGCCCTGTATGACCAGCTCGTTGCCTTCATGGACGCCCACGTGTACCCCGCCGAGGCCGTCTACGCCGAGCAGCACGGCAACAGCGACGATCGCTGGACTCCGCCGCCGATCATTAAGGAACTGAAGAAAAAAGCCAAAGCCGAAGGGCTCTGGAACCTGTTCTTGCCGGAGAGCGAGCACGGCGCCGGCCTTAACAACTACGACTACGCGCACCTGTGCGAAGTAATGGGTCGCAGCGCCATCGCTCCGCAGATCTTCAACTGCGCCGCGCCGGATACCGGCAACATGGAAGTGCTGGCCCGCTACGGCACCCCGGAACAACAGGAACAATGGCTCAAGCCGCTGCTCAACGGCGAGATCCGCTCCTGCTTCTCGATGACCGAGCCGGCGGTGGCCTCGTCCGACGCCACCAACATCTGCACCGAGATCAAGCGTGACGGTGACGACTACGTCATCAATGGCCGCAAGTGGTGGTCCTCCGGCGCCATGTCCAGCGAGTGCAAGATCGCCATCGTGATGGGCAAGAGCAACCCGGACGCGCCGCGCCACCAGCAGCAGTCCCAGATCCTGGTGCCGCTGGACACCCCCGGCGTGAACATCGAGCGCGCCCTGCACGTGTACGGCTACGACCACGCCCCCAAGGGCCACGCGGAAATCAGCTTCACCGACGTTCGGGTGCCGGCCAGTAACCTGATTCTCGGCGAAGGCCGCGGCTTCGAAATCGCCCAGGGCCGTCTTGGCCCGGGCCGCATCCACCACTGCATGCGCTCCATCGGCGTCGCCGAGCGCGCCCTGGAAGCCATGTGCAAGCGGGTGGAAGAGCGCGAGGCCTTCGGCCGCAAGCTGTCCCAGTTCGATTCGATCCGCAAGAACATCGCCCGCTCGCGCCTGGAGATCGAGCAGGCCCGGCTGATGACCCTGAAAGCGGCGCACATGATGGACACCGTCGGCAACAAGGTGGCCCGCCAGGAAATCGCCATGATCAAGGTGATCGCCCCGGAAATGGCCGCCAACGTGGTCGACCGCGCGATTCAGGTGCACGGCGCCCTGGGCGTCAGCCAGGACACCTTCCTGGCCAGTGCCTGGGCCAACCTGCGCACCCTGCGGCTGGCCGACGGCCCCGACGAGGTGCATCTGGACAGCATCGCCAAGCTCGAATTGGGCCGCTACCGATAAGAACGAATCCCGGGAGAACAACAATGAGCAAACTCTTCGATCTGAAAGGCAAGGTCGCCCTGATCACCGGCTCCACCAAGGGCATCGGTAAGGCCATCGCCGAGGAAATGGCCGCCGCCGGCGCCAAGGTGGTGATCTCCAGCCGTAAGCCGGAGCCCTGCCACGACGTCTGCGAGGCGATCAAGGCCGCCGGCGGCGAGGCCATCGCGGTGCCCTGCAACGTCGGCAAAAAAGACGACCTGATGAACCTGGTCGACGAAACCCTGGCCGCTTTCGGCCGCATCGATATTCTGGTCTGCAACGCCGCCACCAACCCGGTCTACGGCCCCACCTCCGAGCTCACCGACGAGGCCTGGGACAAGATCATGGACACCAATGCCAAGGGCACCTTCTGGCTGTGCAACCGGGTGCTGCCGGAGATGGACAAGAACGGCGGCGGCAATGTGATTATTATTTCCAGCATCGCCGGCCTGCGCGGCAACGCCACGATCGGCACCTACGGGGTGTCCAAGGCCGCCGAGGCGGCCCTGGCGCGTAACCTGGCGGTGGAGTGGGGGCCGCGCAACATCCGCGTTAACAGCATCGCCCCCGGCCTGGTGCGTACCGATTTCGCCAAGGCGCTCACCGAGGATCCGGTGCGCCGCCAGCGCGCCGAAGAGCGCACCCCGGTGCGGCGCATCGGCGAGCCGGTGGACATTGCCGGCGTGGCGCTGTTCCTGGCCAGCCCGGCCAGCGCCTATGTCACCGGGCAGACCATCGTCGCCGACGGCGGCGAAACCATTTGTTAGCGACCGGCGTTATGGAACAGCTCTTGTGGGAGCGGGCCCTGCCCGCGAAAGGGTGGGGCCCGCTCCCACCTTGATTCGAGGAATAGTTATGGAAGGTCAACCGGAAATCGTCCCTGTCCTTGAGGCGCATCGCCTCGACGAAGCGCGCCTTGCCGAATATTTGAAAGAGCAGGGTTTGCTGGATGGCGCGCTCAAGGTGCGTCAGTTCCAGGGCGGGCAGTCCAACCCCACCTATCTGCTGCAAAGCGGCGACCGCGAGTACGTGCTGCGCAAGAAACCGCCCGGCAAGGTGCTGCCCTCCGCCCACCAGGTGGACCGGGAATACCGGGTGATGAAGGCGCTTGGCGAGCACAGCGATGTGCCGGTGCCGGCCATGCACGTGCTCTGTGAAGACGACGCGGTGATCGGCACCAGCTTCTATGTGATGGATTTCGTGCCCGGCCGGGTGTTCACCCAGCCGCAATTGGAAGCCCTGCCCAAGGACCAGCGCGCCGGCCTCTACAACGACAAGATCGACACCCTGGCCAAACTGCACAGCGTCGACTACCAGGCCGCCGGGCTGGGCGATTTCGGCAAGCCCAAGGGCTATGTGGAGCGCCAGGTGAAACGCTGGAGCGCTCAGTATGAAGCCTCCAAGACCGATGAAATGCCGGCCATGGATAACCTGATGGCGTGGCTGGCGGACAATATTCCCCAGGATGACAGCGCCGCCATCGCCCATGGCGATTTCCGCCTCGGCAATCTGTTGGTGGATAACCGCACCCCTGACGTGGTGGCGGTGCTTGACTGGGAACTGGCCACCATCGGTCACCCGCTCGCCGACCTGGCCTATTGCTGCCTGCCGTACCACATGCCCCACGGCGTGAACGGCGTGCGCGGCCTCGACGGCCTGGATCTGCGCGCCCGCGGCATCCCCGACGAGCAGAGCCTGCTGCAGCGTTACTGCGAAGGCGCCGGCCGTGACGGCATTAACGATTGGCCGGTGTTCCTGGCCTTTGCCTTGTTCCGTTCCGCGGCTATTCTGCAAGGCGTTTACGCCCGCGCCCTGCAAGGCAACGCCAGCAACCGCAACGCCCTGGAAGTGGGCAAGCGGGCCGGGCTGATCGCCGAGCGCGGCTGGCAAATCGCGCGCACACACAAGTAATAGTTAACAGTTAACAGTGAATAGTGAACAGTTATGAAGCCGTTTGGCAGGATTTTGTTGACCAATGATGACGGCATTGACGCGCCGGGCCTGAAGATCGCCGAGGACATCGCCGCGCAGCTCGCCGAGGAAGTCTGGGTGGTGGCGCCGGAGCACGATCAGAGCGGGGTGGGGCAGGGCATTTCCCTGCATACGCCGCTGCGCGTCTACAGCCATGGGGAGCGGCGCTTCGCGGTGTCCGGCACCCCCGCCGACTGCGTCATGTTCGCGATGGCCGAATGGTTCGGGGACGAAGCGCCGGATCTGGTGCTGTCCGGCGTCAACTGCGGCGCCAACCTGAGTGATTCGGTGATGTATTCGGGCACCGTCGGCGCGGTACTCGCCGCCGCCCACCTGGGCCTGCCGGGCATCGCCCTGAGCCAGGCGTTCGTCGACCGCGCCGCCATCGATTACGCGCCCACCACCCGCTACGCCGCCGGTCTGATCCGCGAGCTGTGGCAGGCCGGCGCCGACCGCGACGGCTACCAGCGCGCCTGCTGGAACATCAACTTCCCCGACCTGCCGGTGGCGGAGCTGCGCGGCAGCCGTTTCACCCGGCAGATCGGCGGCGGCATCGCCGGGCCGCGCCTGGTGCACGGCACCGACGGCCGCGGGCTGGCCTACCACTGGCTGTCGTTCGAGCGCCGTCCGTCCAGCATCGACCACCCGCAATCCGACGTGGTCGCCCTGCGCGATGGGCACATCTCGGTGATGCCCCTGCAGCCCACCCGCTGCGATGACGCGCTGGCGGATGAATGCTTCCAGCAAGGCGACCGGCCTTTGCCCGGATAGCGTAAGGTCGAGGCACCTTGTAGGAGCGGGCCCTGCCCGCGAAAGGGTGGCGAAGCCACCCGGCAGGATTCCAGAGACCCCCGGAATGCGAAACCATATTCCAAAATAGTATTGACGCCCCAGGGGCGCCATGTCAGATTGACCGCTTGGTCAACTTCAGTACTGGTTCTGTATCCGCGTTAACAAAAGCGCGGGTCAGGGTCCGGTACTGTCCGCGTCTCCGCGGGCCTTACAACAATCCAAACGGCCGGCACCGGTTTTCCGGTGCCGGCCGTCGATATAGAAAATATATAGGGAGAGCACAGGCATGTTTGATCGGCATTTTGCCGTCTGGCCGGAGGGGCTGCCTCACCAGCTCAAGCTTCCGGAAACCAGCCTTTACAGCAACCTCGAAATTTCCGCGCTGCGCTACCCGGATGAGAACGCGATCATCTACTACGATGCGCCCATCACCTACCGGGAACTCAAGCAGCAGGTGGACGCCCTGGCCGGCGAACTGAAGCACCTGGGCGTGGAAAAAGGCGACCGGGTGATGCTGTTCATGCAGAACGCACCGCAGTTCATCATCGGTTACTACGCCATTCTGCGCGCCAACGCCATTGTCGTGCCGATCAACCCGATGAACCGCAGCGCCGAGCTCGAGCA
>DGNT01000223.1 GCA_002389055.1 Alcanivorax sp. UBA4485 | reverse complement strand
GCCAGATGAACGACGGCACCCGTTTCGAGACCGTCAAGCCACCGGCCATGGACACCAACCTGATTCCCACGCTGATCCAGAACGACGTGGAAGTGACCGGCAAGGAACCTGAGCGTCAGGGCTTCCTGACCCAGCTGTTCCTGTCGGTGCTGCCGATTCTGTTGATCCTGGCGATCTTCATCTTCTTCATGCGCCAGATGCAGGGCGGCGGTAAAGGCGGCGGCGGACCGATGACGTTCGGCAAGTCCAAGGCCCGCCTGATGGGCGAAGACCAGATCAAGACCACCTTCGCCGACGTGGCCGGCGTGGAAGAGGCCAAGGATGAAGTGCAAGAACTGGTGGAGTTCCTGCGTGATCCCGCCAAATTCCAGCGTCTTGGCGGCAAAATTCCCCGTGGCGTGCTGATGGTCGGCTCGCCGGGTACCGGTAAAACCCTGCTCGCCAAGGCGATCGCCGGCGAAGCCAAGGTGCCGTTCTTCAGCATTTCCGGTTCCGATTTCGTGGAAATGTTCGTCGGCGTGGGCGCGTCCCGGGTCCGTGACATGTTCGATCAGGCCAAGAAGCACGCCCCCTGCATTATCTTTATCGACGAGATCGACGCCGTCGGCCGCAGCCGTGGCGCCGGCCTGGGTGGCGGCCACGACGAGCGCGAGCAGACCCTGAACCAGCTGCTGGTGGAAATGGACGGTTTCGACGACAACGACGGCGTGATCGTGATCGCCGCCACCAACCGCCCCGACGTGCTGGACCCGGCGCTGCTGCGTCCGGGCCGCTTCGACCGCCAGGTGACGGTGCCGCTGCCGGATATCCGTGGCCGCGAACAGGTGCTCAAGGTGCACATGCGCCCGGTGCCCATGTCCGAGGACGTCGACGCCTCGCTGATCGCCCGCGGTACCCCGGGCTTCTCCGGCGCGGACCTGGCCAATCTGGTTAACGAGGCGGCGCTGTTCGCGGCCCGCGCCAACAAGCGCGTGGTCTCCATGGAGGACTTCGAGAAAGCCAAGGACAAGATCCTGATGGGCGCCGAACGCCGCTCTATGGTGATGAGCGAGAAAGAGAAGCTGAACACGGCCTACCATGAGTCCGGCCACGCCATTGTCGGCCGGCTGGTGCCGGATCACGACCCGGTTTACAAGGTCAGCATCATTCCCCGTGGCCGCGCCCTGGGCGTGACCATGTACCTGCCCGAGGAAGACAAGTACTCGGTGTCCAAGCGGGCGCTGGAGTCCTCCATCTGCTCGCTGTTCGGCGGTCGTATCGCCGAGGAAATGACGCTTGGTTTCGACGGCGTCACCACCGGTGCCTCCAACGACATCGAGCGTGCCACCAAGATGGCCCGGGCGATGGTCACCAAATGGGGCCTGAGTGAAAAAATGGGGCCCTTGGCCTACGAGGAAGACGAAGGCGAAGTGTTCCTCGGCAAGCAGATGTCGCAGCGCAAGCATGTCTCCGAGCAGACCTCCGAGGAGATCGACCGGGAAGTGCGCGCCATCATCGACAGCTGCTACCACCGGGCCAAGGACCTGTTGGAGAGCAACCGCGACAAGCTGGATCTGATGGCGGAAGCTCTGATGCAGTACGAAACCATCGACGCGGACCAGATCGGCGACATCATGTCCGGCCACAAGCCCCGGCCGCCGAAGGATTGGCGTGATCAGGGCCCGGGTCCCGGCGCTTCCGCCTCCTCGGACGAGTCCGGCGATGGCGAAACCGGGGACGACGCCATAGGCGGGCCCGCCAACACCCATTGATGATGGTTTGATGAACGCCAACACGCTGAGCTGTGGGGCGCGGACACTGGATGTGTCCGCGCCCGTCGTTATGGGGGTCCTGAATGTGACCCCCGATTCGTTTTCCGATGGTGGCCGCTACACCTCCCTGGATGCCGCGTTGCGTCAGTCCGAACGGATGCTCGCCGACGGCGCCGCGATCATCGACGTGGGCGGCGAGTCCACCCGGCCGGGCGCCGCGCCGGTCTCCGAGCAGCAGGAACTGGACCGGGTGATTCCGGTGGTGGAGGCCCTGCACCGGGAGCTGGACGCTCTGGTGTCCGTGGACACCAGCACGCCGGCGGTGATTCGCGCCTGCGCCGGCGCCGGCGCCGGCATGATCAACGACGTGCGTTCCCTGCGCCGCCCGGGCGCCCTCGAAGCCGCCGCCGGCACCGGTCTGGCGGTGTGCCTGATGCACATGCAGGGCGAGCCCGGCACCATGCAGAACGACCCTCACTACGAAGACGTCACCGCCGAGGTGATCGCGTTCCTGGAGCAGCGCATCGGCGCCTGCGTGGACGCCGGTATCCCCCGCGACAAGTTGCTGGTCGACCCGGGCTTTGGCTTTGCCAAGACGGTGCAGCATAATCTGCGTTTGCTCGCGGAGTTGTCCCGGCTGGCGAGCCTGGAGCTGCCTCTGCTGGTGGGACTGTCGCGCAAGTCTCTGTTCGGCAAGGTGCTGGACCGTCCGGTGGAACAGCGTCTGGCGGGCAGTCTGGCGGCGGCGGTGATGTGTGTGGAGCGGGGCGCGCGTATCGTGCGCGCCCACGACGTAAAAGAAACCGTGGACAGCGTGCGCTTCGCCCACGCCGTGCACAGCAGCCTGTAAGCGAACACGGCGCTGTTTCAGGGAGACTACGGATGAGTCGCAAATATTTCGGAACCGATGGCATTCGCGGCACCGTCGGGGAGCCGCCGATCACGCCGGATTTCGTGCTTAAACTGGGTTGGGCCGCCGGCCGGGTGCTGGCCGCCCACGGCGGCAGCAAGATATTGATCGGCAAGGACACCCGCATTTCCGGTTACATGTTCGAATCGGCCCTGGAGGCGGGCATTTCCGCCGCCGGTGTCGACGTCAGGCTGCTCGGCCCCATGCCCACGCCGGCCATCGCCTACCTGACCCGCACCCTGCACGCCCAGGCCGGCATCGTGATCTCCGCGTCGCATAACGCCTACACCGACAACGGCATCAAGTTCTTCGGCGACAATGGCCGCAAGCTCAGCGACAAGATCGAAGCGGAAATCGAGCGCATGCTGGATGAGCCGATCTCGGTGGTTGCCACCGATCGCCTGGGCAAGGTGCGTCGCATCGACGACGCCCGTGGCCGCTACATCGAATTCTGCAAAAGCACCACGCCGGGCCTCAATCTGCACGGCCTGAAAATCGTGGTGGATACCGCCAATGGCGCGGCCTACCACATTACCCCGGATGTACTGGAAGAGTTGGGCGCTGAGGTGGTGGCGATCGCCAACCAGCCGAACGGTTTCAACATCAATCTGGACTGCGGCTCCACCAAGCCCGAGGCCTTGTGCCGCCGGGTGGTCGCGGAGGGCGCCGATCTGGGCCTGGCGCTGGACGGCGACGCCGACCGGCTGATCATGGTGGACGACCAGGGCGCGCTGGTGGACGGCGACCAGCTGCTCTATCTGATCGCCCGGGACCGCCAGCGCCGCGATCTGCTGAACGGCGGCGTGGTCGGCACTCTGATGTCCAACCTGGGGCTGGAGCTGGCGCTCCAGGACCTGGATATTCCCTTCGCCCGCGCCAAGGTCGGCGACCGCTACGTGATGGAGCAGCTCGATCAGCGTGGCTGGCTGCTGGGCGGCGAGTCCTCCGGCCATCTGGTCTGTCTCGACCGCACCTCCACCGGCGACGGCACCGTGGCGGCGTTGCAGGTGCTCGATGCGCTGCGCCGCGAGGGGCTTTCCCTGCGCGACGCGGTCACGGCGGCGCCGTTGCTGCCGCAGACCTTGATCAATGTGCGCGGCAACCGGCGGGACGGCTTCATGGAAGAGGCCGGGGTGCGCGCGGCTATGGAGAAGGTGGAGCAGGAACTGGGCCGCAACGGCCGCGTGTTGTTGCGCCCCTCCGGCACCGAGCCGTTGGTGCGGGTGATGGTGGAAGGCAAAGACGCCGACCAGGTGGAGCGGCTTTGCCGGCACCTGGCGGAGGCCGTGGAAGCGGCGATCGCATGACAGGAGCAATGCTCGAATGACAAGAACACCGTTAGTGGCGGCGAACTGGAAGATGAACGGCCGGTACGGCCTGGTGGCCGAACTGGGAGCCGCCCTGGCGACGGCGGACCTGGGCAGCGCGGAAGTGGCGGTGTGCCCGCCGTTTCCTTACCTGCAGGCATTGGGCGCTGAACTGAAAGGCAGCGCCGTGGGGCTGGGCGCGCAGACGCTGTGCGACCACGAAGACGGCGCTTTTACCGGCGAAGTGTCCGCTGAAATGCTGGTGGACCTGGGCTGCCGCTATGTGATCGTCGGTCACTCGGAGCGCCGCGAGCACTTCGGGGAAGACGACGACCTGGTGGCCAGCAAGTTTCTGCGCGCGCAAAAGGCCGGGTTGATACCGATTCTGTGCGTCGGCGAAACGCTGCGCCAGCGCGAAGCCGGTGACACCGAACACGTGGTCGTCCGGCAGCTTATGGCGGTGGTGGAAGCCGCCGGCAGCGCGGCTTTCAACCGTGCGGTGCTGGCCTATGAGCCGGTTTGGGCGATCGGCACCGGCCTCACCGCCTCACCGGAAGAGGCCCAGGCGGTGCATGCGAATCTGCGCGCCGCCCTGGCGGCCCGCGACCCGGATGTGGCCGACGGCGTACGCCTCCTTTACGGCGGCAGCGTAAAGGCGGATAATGCCGCCCCTCTGTTTGCCCAGCCGGACATCGATGGTGGACTGATCGGCGGGGCCTCACTGAACGAAAAAGAATTTATCGCCATTTGTCGGGCGGCAGGTTGATTTAACTTATGGATATTGTGCTTCATGTGGTGCACGTGCTGGCGGCCCTCGGTCTTATCGGCCTGATCCTGATCCAGCATGGCAAGGGGGCCGACGCCGGCGCCTCTTTCGGTGGCGGCGGTTCGCAGACTGTATTCGGTAGCGCCGGGTCCGCCAATTTCTTGACCCGCTTTACGGCGGTTCTGGCGGTGGTGTTTTTCGTCACCAGCCTGGGCCTGGCCTGGATGGCGCGCCAGGAAGCGGAAGGCGCGGGCAGTTTCCTGCCGGCGCTTGAATCCGTGGATGATCAGGACGTGCCGGCGCTGGACGACGCTGATGCGCCGGCCTCCGGTGACGTGCCGTCCACGGCGCCCGCCCAGGGTGCGGACGTTCCGTCCCAGGCCCCGGCGATGGATTCCGGTAAATCTGAAAAAGAGACTTCAGATGTGCCGTCGGCTGGGTTAGAATCCCCGGCCCCGGATGAGACGACGTCCGATTCCGGGAAGCAGTAGATCAGTTCTTTGCCGAAGTGGTGGAATTGGTAGACACGCTATCTTGAGGGGGTAGTGACCTTACGGTCGTGCCGGTTCAAGTCCGGCCTTCGGCACCAAAATCAGGACAGGTTCCTTTTGGAACCTTCCGAGGCTTCCAAGGAAGCCCGCGGTTTTCCAGCCTGGTCCCCGGGGCGGGGCAGGGTTGGAAGCAGCCGCCGGAAGATGAGTATAAATCCTGGAAAAATAAACGTTTTTTTCAGGATTGGGTTTGACAAAACCGGCGTAAATATTTAGTATTTGCGCTCGATTTCAAGTGCGGGGTGGAGCAGTCTGGTAGCTCGTCGGGCTCATAACCCGAAGGTCGTAGGTTCAAATCCTGCCCCCGCTACCACTTATCAGGGCCGACTCCCGGTTCTGACGAACAAAAAGCCCCTCTAGAAGGGGCTTTTTGCTATACACAACCGGGGTCGCAAGTGGGAATGGGCGTTATGCCCATTTTTTGTTTGTGGCACCGGAAAAGAGAGGCAATGTCGAAACGCGCGGAACAACTCAAGGAGCTGCTGGCTCCGGTGGTGGAAGACCTGGGTTATACGCTCTGGGGTGTACAGTATCTCCAGGGGCGCGGTGCGGTATTGCGTCTTTTTATCGACCACGATGACGGCATTAACGTCGATGATTGTGCCCTGGTGAGCCACGAGGTGAGTGGCGTACTGGACGTGGAAGATCCTATTCCCGGTGATTACAACCTGGAAGTGTCCTCCCCGGGCCTGGATCGCCCTCTCTTCGAGCTTTCCCACTTTGAACGTTACCAGGGCGAATCCGTGCAGCTCACGCTGCTGGCCCCGGTGGCGGGCAAGCGTAAAATGACGGCGACCCTGGTGGCCGTGGACGGCGACACGCTGGTAATGGAGCTTGATGGCGAAAGCCTGCGCGTTCCTTACAGTCAGGTGGATCGCGCCCGATTACAGCCTCGCTTTGATTGAGCGTGCCCTGGAGAATTTTGTAAAGGCCTGGCCATGAACAAAGAAATCCTGCTGGTAGCGGAAACAGTTTCCAACGAGAAAGGCGTCAGCCGCGACGTGATCTTCGAGGCCATTGAATCGGCCCTGGCGGCGGCGACCAAAAAGCGCTTCAAGGAAGAAGATGTGGAGATTCGTGTCGAGAT
>DGNT01000009.1 GCA_002389055.1 Alcanivorax sp. UBA4485 | reverse complement strand
TGATCGACCTGCGCGACGGCGGGCTCTGGTGGCCCGGCGCCGTGGCCGGCGCCGGCCTGGGCCTGGCCTGGGCGCTGCGCGGTCGCGCCGAACGGGAACAGGACACGCCGCTGTCCGAGAGCTGGCGCGCCCTGCTCACCGGTGCGGTGGCGGCGGTGCTCACCGCCAGCGTGACCCTGGCCATAAGCAGCACCGCCCAGCCGGCACCGGAGGTGACCCTGCACCGGCTGGACGGCACCCCCGTGACGCTTTCCGCGTTGTCCGAAGACCGCCTCACCCTGGTCAATCTTTGGGCCAGCTGGTGCCCGCCCTGCCGGCGCGAGATGCCGGTGCTCGAACAGGGCCAGAGCGACTATCCGTCGGTGCGTTTCGTGTACGCCAATCAGGGCGAGTCCGCCGAGATCATCCGCGGTTATTTACTGGAAGAGAGCCTGCGCCTGGACAACGTGGTGCTGGACCCGCACAGCGACCTGGCCCGCGCCCTGGGCGGCAGCGGCCTGCCCACCACGGTGCTGATCGGTAGCGACGGCACCCTGGTCAACAGCCATGTGGGGCCGCTTTCCCGGGCCAGCCTTCATCATTTTATTAACCCGCACCTTCAGGAGTAACCCATGCGCACTCGACCGACCGTCCGACAGACCCTGGCGCTGGTGGCGCCGCTGCTGATGGCGCTGACGGCCGCGCTGTTCAGCCCGCCGGCCAGCGCCCAGATCAGCGAGGAACAGGCCCGGCAGGTACGGTCGCTGCTGGAAGACAGCCACTGGGTGGCGGAAGGGCCGGAGGATCCGGAACGGGTCGCGTACATGTTCACCGACATGGAGTGCCCGTACTGCGCGCGCCAGTGGCAGGCGATGCGGCCCTTTATCAACGACCCGGACAACGTTACCCAGGTGCGCCACATCATTGTCGGCATTCTCAAGCCACAGAGCCACGCCAAGGGCGCCGCGGTGCTCGCCGCCGACGACCCGCTGGCGGCCTTGGAGAAAGGCCAGCGGGAGTTTGACTCCGGCGGTCTGGCGCCATTGCAGGACATCCCCAAGGACATCAGCAGAGCCCTGGGGGAGAACCGGTTGCTGATGCAGCAGTTGGGCATCCGCGGTACGCCGGCGACGATTTTCACCGATACGCAGGGGCAACTGCAGTTCGCGCCGGGCCTGATGAGCGAGTCGCTGCTGGCGACCTATCTGTTCCAGATGGAGGCGGACTAGCCGCCGGCGTCAGTCGCTCAGCCAGCTGACCTTGCCCTGGCAGACCGTCAGCTTCACCACCCCGGGCAGGGTGGCGTTACGCCAGGGCGAGTTACGGCCCGCCGACAGCCAGTGGCTGGCCAGGCCGCGGCTCTCGTCGGCGGCCAGCACGCACAAGCTCGCCGGGCGACCGGCCTCCATCTGACCGGCCTGGATGCCCAGGCAACGGGCGGGCGCGGCGGTGACCGCGTCCAGCGCCCGGTGCAACGGCAAGGCGCCCTCCGCCACCAGCTTCAAAATCAGCGGCAGCAGACTGTCGAGTCCGGAGATGCCCGGTTTGGAGGCCGGGAACGGCGCCGCCTTGCTGGACAGGCCCACCGGCTGGTGCTGGGAGCAGATGGCATCGATGGTGCCGTCCGCCACCGCCGCCAGCAACGCCTCCCGGTCGGCGGCGCCGCGCAGCGGCGGAATCACGTGACAGTGGCTGTTGAAGCCTTCGATGGCGGATTCGTCCAACAGCAGATGGTGAATACTGACGTCGGCGGTAACCGGCAGGCCCCGGGCCTTGGCTTCGCGCAGCAGCCACAGGGACTCGCGGCTGGAGATCTGCTGGAAATGGGCGCGCACCCCGGTGGCTTCCACCAGCAGCAGGTCGCGGGCCAGATCCACCGACTCCGCCACGGCGGGGATGCCGGGCAGGCCCAGGCGGGTGGCCACCGGGCCATCGTGGGCGCACCCGCCGGCGGCCAGGGCCGCGTCCTGGGGGCGGAACATCACCGGCAAATCAAACGTGGCGGCGTATTCCAGGCCCCGCTTGAGCACCAGGGCATCCACCACCCGGGCGCCGGCCTGGCCCACGGCGATGCAGCCGGCCCGGGCCAGCGTCGCCATTTCCGCCAGCTGATTGCCTTCCAGGCCCTGGGTGAGCGCGGCCACCGGCAGCACCCGGGCGAAGCCGGCCTGGCCGGCCTGTTCGCGAATCAAGCGCACCACGGCGGTGGAATCCACCGGCCCGCAATCCGGCTGAGCGGCCATGTGGGTAATACCGCCACCGGCGGCGGCGCGGGTTTCCGAGGCAATGTCGCCGGCGCGGCCGCTGCCGGGCAGGGACAGGTGCACGCAGGCGTCCACCAGGCCGGGAATCACCCAATGGCCCTCGGCGTCCACGATTTCGGCGCCGGGGGCGTCCAGGCTGGCGCCGATGCGCACCAGCCGGCCGTCTTCCACCAGCAGATCGGCCACTTCATCACGGCCGGAAAGCGGGTCGATCACCCGGCCCTTGCGGATCAACAGATGGGCTCTAGCGGCCATGGTCGCCTCCCTGGTCCGGGTTCTGGCTGCTTTCCTGGCCGCTGATGGTCATCGACATCACCGCCATGCGCACCGCGATGCCGAACGTGACCTGATTCAAAATCACCGAGCGCGGGCCGTCCGCCACTTCCGAGGCGATTTCCACGCCCCGGTTGATCGGCCCCGGGTGCATGACGATGGCGTCCGGCCGGGCGTGGCGCAGCTTTTCGTTGTTGAGACCGTAGAGGCGGAAGAATTCGCCCTCGCTGGGCAGCAGGGCGGAGTCCATGCGCTCCTTCTGCAGCCGCAGCATGATCACCACATCCACGTCCTTGAGGCCCTGGGCCATGTCGGTGAACACGGTGACGCCGAGCTGCTCCACATCGGTGGGCAGCAGGGTGCGCGGGCCGATCAGCCGCACTTCCTCGGCGCCGAGAATATTGAGCGCGTGGATCTGCGAGCGCGCCACCCGCGAGTGCAGGATGTCGCCGACGATGGCCACCCGCAGGCCGGCGAAACCGCCCTTGTAGTGGCGGATGGTGTACATATCCAGCATCGCCTGGGTGGGGTGGGCGTGGCGCCCGTCGCCGGCGTTGATCACCGCCACCCGCGGGGTCACCTCGTTGGCGATGAAAAACGGCGCGCCGGAATCCTGGTGGCGCACCACGAACATGTCGGCGGCCATCGCCTCCAGGTTACGCAGGGTGTCGAGCAGGGTCTCACCCTTGCTGGTGGCCGACTTGGCAATATCCAGGTTGAGCACGTCGGCGC
>DGNT01000186.1:8928-16148 GCA_002389055.1 Alcanivorax sp. UBA4485 | reverse complement strand
CCGCTCAAGCCATCCATGGCCGCTGTTAGTTTGGCCCTCCCTGGCCAAACAGCTCCCTCCAGGCACCACCATTGCCCCGCTCACTTTGCAGCGGCACCGCCACGGGACATAACACCGCCTGGACCTTTCTACGAAGCGGGGTTCGTGGCGGCGAATTTCCCAAGGAGCGCCGGGATCGGGTGGGCTGTCTGGAGGGAAAAGCCTCTGGAATCCTGCCGGCCGGCAACGCCGGCCTTTCGCGGGCGGGGCCCGCTCCCACAACCCCGGCTTCGTAGCACCGCGTGGCGGCGAGTCAGGGCAGTGGGAGATCGGGGAGCTGGCCGTCGAGTTCGGCGACGCGGCGCTCCAGCACCTTGGCGGCTTTGACCTGATCGCCCAGCGCCAGGTACAGCCGTGACAGCTCCGCCAGGGCGGTGGCGCTCTGGCTGGAATTGGCCGCCGCCTCGAAGAAGTTCTGCGCCTTGCCCCACAGCCGCGCCTTGAGCGCCACCCGCCCGGCGGTGACCAGCACCGCCGCGTTGCCCGGGCGGTCCACCAGCCACTTTTCCAGGTTCTGCAGCAGCTCGTCCGGGGACACATCGTCGATGGCCTCAAGCACCGGCGGCAGGCGGTCGTCCCAGTCCCGCTCCAGCTGCTCCTTGACCAGCGACAGGGCGCGGCCGCCTTCACCGAGCTGCGCCAGGAAGCCGGCGTAACGGGCCACCATGGCCGGATCCTGCTTGAGGGCGCTGGGCACTTGCTTCCATAGATCGCGCAATTCCCGGGCGCGGCTGTCGCCGTCGTTGAAGCCCGGTTTCTGCGCCAGTTGCTGTACCCGCGCCAGCCAGGCGCGGCGCTCCCGACGGGCCGCGTAGGGGTCGCCGAGGGCACGGCGCAGGCGCGGCGCCAGGGCACAAAGGGCCGGCCAGTCGCGCTCGCGTTCCAGCACGTCGGCGTACAGCGCGAGAATGCGTTTGTTGCCGGGCGCCTGTTCCACCAGGCCCTTCAGTTCCTCATGGGCGGCGGCCGGGCGGCCGTCGTCCAGGGCGAAGCGGGCGCGCATCAGGCCGCTGAAGCTGTCGCCCCGGCGGCTTTTGGCGGCGTTCTGCAGGTAATCTTCCAAGGCCTCGCCGTCGCCGCGCTGGCGGGCGCATTCCGCCGCCAGCAACCAGGCCACCAGCGGCCAGTCCCCTTCACGGCCGGCGGCGGTGAGCAGCCGTTCGGCCTTATCCAGCTCGCCGTCCATAAGCAGAATAAAGCCGCTTTTCAGGCGACGGTGGGCCAGGCTACGGCGGAACCGCCGTGTGGCGCGCACCGGCTCCGCCAGGTTCCAGGCCAGGTTGCCCAGCAGGGTCAGCACCATCAGCGCCACCGCGCCCAGGATCAGCGCCAGCAGCGCGAAGCCGAGCGTGGACTCCAGGCGCCACTGGTCGCGGATCACCAACACATAACCGGAATCGGCGGCCATCCAGCGGCCCAGAAAGGTGGCCGCCAGCAGGACGACAACAATCAGCAGCAGGGCTTTTTTCATCGGCCGGCCTCCCCGGCCGCGCCGTTACCGTCGCTTTTCAGCAGGTCCCGCTTGAGGCCGCGCACCGCGTCCAGGCCGGCGCCGATTTCCGGCAACGCCTGCTCCACCTGCTGACCACCCAGCTCTTCCAGGGCGGCGCGCATTTGGCGGACCCGCCCCTGATCTTCCTGGAACCACTGATTCAGCATGGCGGCAGCGTTATCCAGCGCCTGCCGGTAAGCCTTCACGCGCCGCTGCATCAGCGCCAGTTGTGCTTGCTGCAGGCTGGCGTCCAGCGTCAGGCGCACGGTGGACGCCTGGGTTTCAGTCAGCGGCAGCGGCACTTCGCCGTCGTGGCGACGCACCGTCACCGGCAGATGGTTGAGCAAGCGCTGCCACCAGCCGGCGTCCTGTTCGGTGTCCCCGGCGGGCGGCGCCTGGCGCTCCGGCACCGCCAGCTCCGGGATCAGCGCCTGCAGCGCGCCCAGGCGCAGCACCATGGCCTCAATGTCGACCTGGCGGGCGCCGTTGAGCTTTTCGATGTCCACCGCCAGTGCCTTGCGCGCCGGCAGCGCCTGGGGATCGTCCAGCCGTGCCAGGGTCTGGTCGGCGGCCTGCAGCAGACGGCGCGCGGCCTCGGCGTCGCCGGTGAGCATCAAACGCTGGCCGGCCAGAGCGGCCAGGGACTCCGCCTCGTTGATCAGCCACAGGCGCTGCCCGCCCTGGCGCACATCGGCCAAAGCTTCCCGGTCGCGGGCACGGGCGGCTTCGATGCGATCCTGGGACTCGCGTATTTCCTGGAGCGCCCGGTCGCGGCGCTGGGACTCCCGGTTCAGTTCACTGCGCAGCTCGCTGATTTCGCTCTGACTGGCCCGGCGGTCCTGCTCCAGCACCCGCCATTGTTGCCAGCCCCACCAGCCGGCGGCGGCCAGAGCGGCGAGGACAATAAGCACGATAAGCAGCGGCCAGAGGCTCAAGCCCTGCTGGCGGTGAAAAGCGCGGTGCGTCATGGGGTCTCCCTATTGTTGTTCCCGCCTGCCTGGTGGCGGGATCTATAGACGATAAAGAGAGCGGCGGGCGCCGTCCAACCCCTTATCGTCACACGCTAGCGCCGGAAGGCCCCTTCAAGACGGGGGCACGGCGGCCAGCATGTCGGTGTCGTGGGCGCTGGCGGCCACCACCAGCGGCCCCGGATGACGCTCGGCCACGGCGGCGGCCACCCGCTCGCCGGCGGCAATCACGGTGGCCCCGGCGGGCACCAGCGCGGTCATCGCCCGCCAACCCTCGACGCTGGTGATCATCACCGTATCGGCGCCCTCGGGCCAGTGACGGCCAGGGGCGGGCAAGCGCCGGTAAAAGGGCACCACGTCCACGCCGGCCCCTTTTTCCCGCAGCCGCGCCGCCAGCCAGTCGCGGCCACTGTCGCCACGGCAGATCAGAATGCGCTTTTCCACCACCGACGCCAGACAGGGCAACGCCAGCACCGCCTCGGAATTAAAGCCGCTGCGCGGGTATTCCGGGGTGAGCCCGGCATCGCGGATCACGGCGGCGGTGGATTCCCCCACCGCCAGCCAGTGCACCCCTACCGGCCATTGCGGCCAGAGGTCGGCGAAGACGTTCAGGGCATGGTGAGCGGCGTTGGCGCTGACAAAGAACACCGCGTGGTAGAGGTCCAGATCAAACAGCAGCCGGCGGTGGGCACCGGCCAGCGGCAGCGGCTCGATGGCCAGCGCCGGCACCGCCCAGGCCCGGTGACCGCTGTCCACCAACCGCGCCGCCAGCGGCTCGCCCTGGCCGGCGGGCCGGGTCACCACCACGGCACGGCTCATGCGCGGTCGTACAGGTCGCGCAGGATCCGGTCGGCGCCCTGCTCCAGCAGCGATTCAGCGATGCCGATGCCCAGCTCCCTGGCGTCGGCGCGGGGGGCACGGGCCTCGGCGCGCAACACCGTGGTGCCGTCCTCACTGGCCACCAGACCGCGCAGCCACAGCTGGCCGTCGTCCTCGAGCAGCGCGAAGCCGGCGATCGGTACCTGGCAGCCGCCTTCCAGGCGGCGGTTCATGGCCCGCTCGGCGGTGACCCGGTCCCAGGTCAGGGCGTCGCTGAGCGGTGCCAGCAAGGCCCGGGTGTCGGCGTCGTCCGCGCGGCACTCGATGCCCACGGCGCCCTGGCCCACCGCCGGCAGGGATTCCTCCGGCGGCATGTCGTAACGAATGCGCTCGTGCATTTGCAGGCGCTTGAGCCCGGCGGAGGCGAGGATAATGGCGTCGAATTCACCGGCGTCCAGCTTGCCCAGGCGGGTCTGTACGTTGCCACGCAGACTGGACACTTTCAGGTCCGGCCGGTTGGCCATCGCCTGGGACTGGCGGCGCAGGCTGGAGGTGCCCAGCCGGGCGCCCTCGGGCAGGCCCATCAGGCTGTCGTAGTGGTTGGAGACGAAAGCGTCGCGGGGGTCTTCGCGCTCACAGATCACCGGCAGCGCCATGCCTTCGGGCAGCTCCATGGGCACGTCCTTCATGGAGTGCACGGCGATGTCCGCGCGCCCGTCCATCATCGCCTCTTCCAGCTCCTTGACGAACAGCCCCTTACCGCCGATTTTCGCCAGCGGTGTGTCCAGAATCTTGTCGCCCTGGGTCTTGATCCGCACCAGCTCCACGCGCAACCCCGGATGCAACGCCTCCAGCCGTTTCTGCACGTACTCCGCCTGCCAGATGGCCAGGGGGCTGGAACGGGTAGCAATGCGCAATATCTCGCGGGACATGGGAGCTCCTGGGCGGGGAATAGATGGCGCCTAGTGTAACGGAAAGACCCGGGCTGCGCCGAACGCGGCGGCGCCAGTTGACAGTTGATAGTGGACAGTTGATAGCTAAAAGCGAAAACACCGACTAGAGAGGTTTAAGCGTAGCGGCCAGCTCCGTCGCCCCGTCGCGGGCACCCACCGGAAAGCCGGCAAGGCGCCCGATCGCGAGCTATCAACTGTCCACTATCAACTATCAACTGTTTTTCAGCCGCGTTTGACGAGGGCGCGGCGCAGGCCGGGCATGTGGCGGCGGCTGACGTTGAGCGGTTCGTCGACGCCGCGCAGGCGGACTTCGAAGCGGCCCTGGCTGGAGCATTCCAGGCTTTCGATAAAATGCAGCGACGCCAGAGTGCTGCGGTGGATGCGCACGAACAGGTCGCCGAATTCGTCTTCCAGGGCCTTGAGCGGTTCGTCGATCAGCACGTAGCCGCCAGCGTGGTGCACGGCCACGTACTTTTGGTCGGCCTGGAAGTAGCGCACTTCCTCCACCGGCACCAGTTCCAGGCCGCGGTGGGTGCGGGCGCTCAGGTGGCGCCGGCGGCCGGTCTGGTTGGCCGCCATCTTGTGGCTCAGCTCGGCGATCTGCACCCGGTTGAGGGCGCGCGCCTTGTCCAGGGCCTGCTTGAGGTCCTGGGCGCCCACCGGCTTGAGCAGGTAATCCACGGCGTGCACGCGGAACGCCTGCAGGGCGTGTTCTTCGTAGGCGGTGCAGAAAATCACCGCCGGCGGGTTCTCCATCTTGTCCAGATGGGCGGCCGCTTCCAGGCCATCCATGTCCGGCATGCGAATGTCCATCAACACCACGTCCGGGCGCAGCCGCCCGGCGCTTTCCACCGCTTCACGGCCGCTGGCGGCTTCCGCGCTGACTTCCATGTTGGCCATCTCCACCAGACGTTTCAGGCGCATTCTGGCCAGGGCCTCGTCGTCGCAGACCAGGACCTGCATTTTCGCGATGTCGTCCATGGGTTCCCCTTGTTCTTATTCACCCGTTTCTTTTATTGGAGCGGGTAGCTGATTTCAATCTCATAGTGTTGTTGTTGCGAACGGGCCGACACCGACACACTGGGGCCGTGCAGGGCCTCCAGGCGGTGTTGAATATTGTCCAGCGCCATGCGGTTGCCCTGGTGCTCACTGGCGCAATCCTGTTTCGGGTTACTGACACGCAGCACCACCCGGCCCTGCTCGATGGCGGCGGCGATGCGCACCACACCGCCGCCGGCGAGCGGCTGAATACCATGATAGATGGCATTTTCCAGCAGCGGTTGCAACGTCAAAAGCGGCAACGCGACGGATTCGGGCGCCAGCTCAATGTGCCATTCCACCCCCAGACGCTCGCCGAGGCGCAGCTGTTCGATGCGAATGTAGCGCTCGCACAGGGCCAGTTCCTCGGCCAGGGTCACTTCGCTGCCGCTGTCCTTGAGGCTGGCGCGAAACAGGCTCGACAGGTCTTCCACCGCCTGCTCGGCGGCGTCCGGATCAATGCGGATCAGAGTGGCGATGATGTTCATGGAGTTGAACAGGAAATGCGGCCGGATGCGCGACTGCAGCGCCTGGATGCGGGATTTCAGCTCCGCCCGGTCCTTGATCCGCAGCTGTTCCTGCACATAGAAGTAGCGCATCACCAGGCCGGAGATGATCGCCGCGATCAGCACGTTGGCGAGAATGTCCCAATGCCAAAGAGGCGGCATGGCGGCGGCGGACACCCAGGACATCAGCGTCCGGGCCAGCAGGCTGAACAGCAGCGTATCGAACGCCACCAGCCCCACAACCGCCAGCGCCGCCCAGGCCTGCGGCAGGCGGTTGAGGCGCCCGCGCAGCTGGCAGACCAGCGCCGCCGAGGTCAGCGCGATCCACTGAATGAACAGCGACGTCAGCGCCAGCCGCTCGAACCCGAAGGGCTCGAAGTAGCCGGCCACCAGGCTGATCACGATGGCCATCAATTCCGACGCCACCACCACCACCAGCACGGCGCGGGTGGTACACAGGTCGGGCAGGAACACATTGTTCTGGGGCTCGGACATGGGCGCTCTTGTTGTCGGAAAGGGGGCGACGCTTTCGGGTACGATACCACCGTCCGGCGATGCTATACTGCGCGCCCTGTCAATTCCCGTATTCCCGCAAGCCGGACGTGAGCAGCAAGATGAGCGACAACCAGCAAAACCAACTCTGGGGCGGCCGCTTCAGCGAGTCCACCGACGCCTTCGTGCAGGCCTTCACCGCCAGCGTCGGCTTTGACCGCCGCATGTACCGCCAGGACATCCAGGGCTCCCAGGCCCATGCCACCATGCTCGCGGAGGCTGGCGTGCTCACCGATGACGAGCGCGACGCCATTATTCAGGGCCTGGATGAAATCCGCGCCGAGATCGAGGCCGGTGAGTTCGAATGGTCGGTGGCCCTGGAAGACGTGCACATGAACATCGAGGCGCGCCTCACCGACAAGATCGGCATCACCGGCAAGAAGCTGCACACCGGCCGCTCCCGCAACGACCAGGTGGCCACCGACATCCGCCTGTGGCTGCGCGACGAGATCGACCTGATCGACGGCGAAATGGAACGGCTGATGACCGGCCTGCTGGACCAGGCGGAACGCGAGGCGGCCACCATCATGCCCGGCTTCACCCACCTGCAGACCGCCCAGCCGGTGACCTTCGGCCACCATCTGCTGGCCTGGTTCGAGATGCTCAAGCGCGACCGGGAACGGCTCGCCGACTGCCGCAAGCGGGTCAACCGCATGCCGCTGGGCGCCGCCGCCCTGGCCGGCACCACCTACCCGATCATCCGCGAGCGTACCCGCGAGCTGCTGGGCTTCGACGAAGTCTGCGAAAACTCCCTGGACGCGGTCAGCGACCGGGATTTCGCGATTGAATTCTGCGCCCTGGCGGCGCTGTGCGTGACCCACCTGTCGCGCGTCAGCGAGGAGCTGGTGCTGTG
>DGNT01000186.1:2210-8718 GCA_002389055.1 Alcanivorax sp. UBA4485 | reverse complement strand
CCTTCGCCGACATGATTCCGGCGATTGAGCCCAACCGGGAAGTGATGCGTGAAGCGGCCCGGCGCGGCTTCGCCACCGCCACCGACCTGGCGGATTACCTGGTGCGCAAGGGCATTGCCTTCCGTGACTCCCACGAAATCGTCGGCAAGGCGGTGGCCCTGGGCATCGAGAAAAAGAAGGACCTGAGCGACATGAGCCTGGCCGAGCTGCGCCAGTTCAGCGATCAGATCGACGAGGATGTGTTCGAGGTGCTCACCCTGGAAGGCTCGGTAAGCGCCCGCGATCACATCGGCGGCACCGCCCCGGATCAGGTGCGCGCCGCCGTGAAGCGCGGCCGCGACGCGCTGCGCTGAGCGCGGCGTGCACGGTCGCCGCATCGTGTCACCGAGGATAAGCGGCTATACTGCACGCCCTTGCATCCATTACGCCGGAGTAGATCGCATGCGCGCGGTTTTTCTGCTGATAGTGATGACGGCCCTGCTCGCCGGCTGCGGCCAGAAGGGCCCGCTCTACAAGGCCTCTGACCGCCCCGAGTCGGCCCAGCCGCTGGGCGGCGACCGCCTGGACGACAGCACCGACAACGAAGACACCGCCAAGGACGACGACCAGGAATGACCATGGATCCCTTCTCCTACCGCGACGGCGAACTGTTCGCCGAAGAGCTGCCCGTGACGCAATTGGCGGAGCGCTTCGGCACGCCGCTGTATCTGTATTCCCGGGACGCCCTGGAGACCCACTACCACGCCTTCGATGACGCCTTCGGCGATCATCCGCACCGGGTCTGCTACGCGGTCAAGGCGAACAGCAACCTGGCGGTCCTACAGGTGCTGGCCCAAGCCGGCGCCGGCTTCGACATTGTCTCCGGCGGCGAGCTGGAGCGGGTGCTGCGCGCCGGTGGCGAGCCGCACAACATCGTGTTCTCCGGGGTCGGCAAAACCGCCGGGGAAATGGCCGACGCGCTGAAAGTGGGGATTCATTGCTTCAACGTGGAGTCCGCCGCCGAGCTGGAATTGCTGAATCTGGTGGCCGGCGAACTGGACCGGGTGGCGCCGATCGCGATCCGTGTGAACCCGGACGTGGACGCCCAGACTCACCCCTACATCTCCACCGGCCTGAAAGAGAACAAGTTCGGCGTCGATATTCAGAAAGCGCCGGCGCTATACCAGCGCGCCGCCGAACTGCCGCACATCAAGGTGCTGGGCATCGACTGCCACATCGGCAGCCAGCTGACCCGCCTGGCGCCCTTCGAGGACGCCCTGGAGCGGGTACTGAAACTGCTCGGCGACCTGCAGGCCCTGGGCATTGAGATCCATCATCTGGACCTGGGCGGCGGCCTGGGCGTCACCTACCAGGACGAGGCCCCGCCGGCCCGTTCCGATTACGTGCAGGCCCTGCTCAAGCACATTCCCGGCGACCTGCCGGTACACATCGAGCCGGGCCGTTCGATCGCCGCCAACGCCGGCCTGTTCATCACCCAGGTACTGTTCCTCAAGCCCACCGAGCACCGCAATTTCGCGGTGGTGGACGGCGCCATGAACGATCTGATCCGGCCCAGCCTGTACTCCGCCTGGCAGGAGATCGTACCGGTGAAACCCCACGAGGCGGATTGCCGTGACTGGGACATCGTCGGCCCGGTGTGCGAAACCGGCGACTTCCTGGGCAAGGATCGGGCGCTGGCGCTGGAAGCCGGCGATTATCTGGCGGTGCGCTCCGCCGGCGCCTACGGCTTCGTGATGGCGAGCAACTACAACAGCCGCAACCGGCCCGCCGAAGTGATGGTGGACGGCGACCAGGCGTTTCTGGTGCGCGCCCGCGAAACCGTGGACGAGCAGCTGCGGCTGGAAACCTTGCTGCCCTAGCAGGCGGCTAGCGGGCGGCGTGCTCCAGCAGCATGCCGGCGTCGCTCTCCAACCGATAACCGCCGCCGCCCTGGCTGAGCTTTCCGTGCAGGAACGGCAACGCCTCTTCCATCTGCCCGGCCAGAGTCCAGGGCGGATTAAGCACCACCAACCCGGACCCGGTCATGCCCCGGACGGCGCCGTCATTGAGCACATTCAATTCCACCCGCAGGTGCTTGTCCGCCAGCCCCATCAGGCCGCGCGCCAGATAATCCGCCCGGCGGCGCTGCAGCATCGGATACCAGACCACGAAACAGCCGGTGTTGAACCGCTTGATCGCTTCGCGCACGCCGGCCACGGTGGCGCGGTCGTCGCCGCTCAGTTCGTAGGACGGGTCCACCAGCACCAGGCCGCGTTTGTGCGCCGCCGGCAACAACGCCTTTACCCCCGCCCAGGCGTCCTGCTTGTACACCCGCACCCGGCGGTCACCGCGAAAATGGGCCTCCAGCAGGGCGGCGTCGGTGCTGTGCAGCTCGGTGACCTGCAGCCGGTCCTGGTCGCGCAGCAGCGCCGCGCTGATCGCCGGTGAGCCCGGGTAGTGGCTGAGCCCGCCCGGCCGACTGAAACGGCTGACCAGATTCAGGTAGCGGTTGATCAGCGGCAGGCCGGTGCTGGCGCCGTACAGGCGCGCGATGCCTTCCTGGTATTCCCCGGTTTTCTGCATGTGCTCGGAGGCGACCTCATAGACCCCCGCGCCGCCGTGGGTGTCGTGCACCACGAACGGCTTGTCCTTGAGCAGCAGATGGTCGAGCACCGACACCTGCACCAGATGCTTGAGCACATCGGCGAAGTTTCCGGCGTGGTAGCTGTGACGATAGGAAAGCATTAGGACATCCGGCGGTTGCGAGCGTGCATTGTAGCGTCTCCTTCACCGCTGTTCCTAACCGGCTCGCGGCCTTACAATAACGCTTTCCCGTAACCCGACTCTGGACGCCGCCATGCGACTGCGCTTCACCAAAATGCACGGCCTGGGCAACGACTTCCTGGTGCTCAACGGCTGCGACCAGCCGTTGCCCGAGGACGGCCCCCCGTTGCCGGTGGCGGAGCTGCGCCGGCTCGGCGACCGGCATTTCGGGGTCGGCTTCGACCAGATGCTGGTGGTGCAGCCGCCCCGCCATGAGGGTGTGGATTTCCGCTACCGGATCTTCAATTCCGACGGCTCGGAAGTGAGCCAGTGCGGTAACGGCGCGCGCTGCTTCGCCCGCTTCGTGCGCGACGAAGGGCTCACCGACAAGCACAGCATCCGGGTGGAGACCGCCGCCGGCGAGATGGCCCTGAACGTCACCGACGACGGCCTGGTCACCGTGGACATGGGCGCGCCCCTGTGGGCCCCGCAAGCGATCCCCTTCCGCGCCAAGCAGGAAGCGGACACCTACATTCTGGTGTCGGGCAACAACGCCTACGAAATCTCGGCGGTGGGCCTGGGCAACCCGCATCTGGTGATGCTCACCGAGAACGTGGACAACGCCCCGGTGGCCACCCTGGGCCCGGAGCTGGAACACCACGAGCAGTTCCCCGAGCGGGTTAACGTGGGCTTCATGCAGATCGTCAGCCGCCGCGAGATCCGCCTGCGGGTGTTCGAGCGCGGCGCCGGCGAAACCCTGGCCTGCGGTTCCGGCGCCTGCGCCGCGGTGGTGTGCGGCCAGCGCCGCGGCCTGCTCGACGACACCGTCACCGTGCACCTGGCCGGTGGCGACCTGCAGGTTCACTACGACGGCCACGGCGGTATCCGGATGACAGGCCCCGCCAGCCGTGTCTATGATGGCGAAATCGACGTAGCGGGCCCGCCCTCGGACCAGGGCCCCACCACGGAGCCTTCGGCATGACCGACGACACCAAGCTGAGCGCCGACAAGGTGGCCGCCTTTCTGCGCCAGAACCCGGAATTCTTCCAGCAGCGTTCCGACCTGCTGGAACTGATGCGCCTGCCGGACCCGCGCGGTCCGGCGGTCTCGCTGCTGGAGCGCCAGGCGGCGATCCTGCGCGAGCGCAATCAAGAGCTGCGCGAGCGGCTCAACGGGCTGATCGACGTGGCCCGGGAAAACGACCAGCTGTTCGAGCATACCCGCCGCCTGACCCTGGCGCTGCTGGAAGCGCGCAGCACCGACAAGCTGCTGCGTCAGCTACTGCGCAGCCTGGAAGACGAATTCCGCTGCGACACCGTGGCGCTGCTGCTGCACGACCGGGAAGCCAAGCTGCTCGGCGAGGTGCGCAAGCAGGTGCGCTTCGTCGACCCGGACGACCTGCCGCAGCCGCTGGCGCCGCTGCTGCGCACCGGCAAGGCGGTGTGCGGCGTACTGCGCGGCGAAGAGCTGCAGGCGCTGTTCCAGGACCAGGCCGATCAGGTGCGCTCCGCCGCCGTGGTGCCTCTGGAACATAACGGCCGGCTCGGCATTCTCGCCATCGGCAGCCGCGACGCCATGCACTTCCGCAGCTCCATGGGCACCCTGTTCATTACCCATATCGGTCAGGTGCTCAGCCGCCGGCTGGTGGACGTCAGCCGGCCGGCCTCGCCGCGCCAGGCGCAACGTGCCTGAGCGCGGCGACGGCACCCTCACCGCCTTCGTGCGCCACCTGGCCAGCGAACGGCGGCTGTCCCCGCATACCGTCAAGCACTACCAGCGCGATCTGGAACGGGCGGCCCCGCATCTGCCGCCCTGGACCCGGGTCACGGTCCACGACGTGCGCGCCCTGGTGGCGCGGCTGCACCGCCAGGGTCTGGGCGGGCGCAGCCTGCAGCGCCTGCTCTCCACTTTGCGCACCTTCTACACCTGGATGAACCGCGAGGGCCTGGCGCGGGACAACCCGGCCCTGGACGTGCGCGCCCCGAAAAGCGGCCGCCGTCTGCCCAAGGCCCTGGACGCGGACCAGACCCGCCAACTGCTCGACGCGGAAGGCGGCGAGGGCCCGCTGGGGCTGCGCGACCAGGCGATGCTGGAGCTGTTGTACGCCTGCGGACTGCGCCTGGCGGAACTGATCAGCCTCAACCTGGACAGCATCGATCTGGCCAGCGCCCAGCTGCTGGTCACCGGCAAGGGCAACAAGACCCGCCAACTGCCGGTGGGCACCCCGGCGCTGAACGCGGTGCGCGCCTGGCTCAAAGCCCGCCCCCTGTTCACCGCCGACGCCGACGAGCCGGCCCTGTTCCTGAGCCGGCGCGGGCGGCGTATCAGCCCCTCCAGCGTGCAGCAGCGGCTGCGCCGGGCGGCGCTGACCCGGGGCCTGGACGACCACCTGCACCCGCACAAGTTGCGCCACTCCTTCGCCACCCATGTGCTGGAGTCTTCCGGCGACCTGCGCGCGGTCCAGGAACTGCTCGGCCACGCCAACCTGAGCACCACCCAGGTCTACACCCATCTGGATTTCCAGCACCTGGCGAAAATCTACGACGGCGCCCACCCCCGTGCTCAGCGGCGCGAGGAAGACGACTGATCCACAACCCCTTATTATTGAGCCCATGACCGGACTGAAACTGATCACCTTCGACCTGGACAACACCCTGTGGCCGGTGGACGAAGTGATACGGCAGGCGGAAAAGACCTGCAGCGACTGGATCGCCGAGCACCACCCCTCGGCCGCCGCCGCGCTCACCGCGGAGCGGGTGCGGCTGGTGCGCGATCAATTGGTGCGTGAGCACCCGGATTACCTCAATAACCTGACCCGCCTACGCCGCGACGCCATGGCCCAGGCCTTTATCGACGCCGGTTTCAAGGACAAGGAAGCGCGCCACATCGCCGCCGACGCCTTTCAGGTCTTCCATGACGCCCGCAACCGGGTGACGTTTTTTCCCGGCGCGCTGGAAGTGCTGGAAACCCTGGCGGACAGCTACACCCTGGGGGCGCTCAGCAACGGCAACGCCGACCTCAAACGGATCGGCATCCGCGAGCTGTTCGGCTTTCATCATTCCGCCGAAAGCATCGGCCGGCGCAAGCCGGACCCGGACATGTTCCAGGCCGCCCTGCACAGCGCCGGCGTGCGGCCGGAGCAGGCGCTGCATGTGGGCGACCACCCGGTGGAAGACGTGGACGCGGCCCGCCAGCACGGCTTCCACGCGGTGTGGGCCAACCTGATCGACCTGCGCTGGCCCGGCGACCTGGACAAACCCGAGCACCATATTCACCATCTGCGCGAACTGACCGATCTGCTGCCCTTGTTCGATGACTGAAGCCGACCACGGACGCCGAGACCCATGACCGATACCCGCGGCCAACTGAATACCCTGCTCGACGACATGCAGAGCGAACTGCAAAGCCTGGGACTGTGGGAAGGCCACCCCCCGGAACCGGAGGCGTTCGAAAGCAGCACGCCATTTTTCGCCGACCGCATGCACTTCAGCCAGTGGCTGCAATGGGTGTTTATCGCCCGCTTCCGCGCCCTGCTCGCCGAACAGCACCCGCTACCGGCGCAATGCGACGTGGCCCCCATGGCCGAGGAAGCCCTCAAAGAACTCCCCCAGGACACCGAAAATCTGGTCGCCCTGCTCTCCGAGTTCGACAACCACTTCTAGCACCGCTTTGTGGGAGCGGGCCCCGCCCGCGAAAGGCCGACTTGTCGGCCGGCAGGATTCCAGAGACCTCTGTGCTTCCTGCGTCCGGTGCTCCGTATCCGAGA